>JAPOJR010000120.1 GCA_029978325.1 Alphaproteobacteria bacterium
GGATTTTCTTCATGCGGCAAATGCAGTCGGGCGGTGGCCGGGCTATGGGCTTCGGCAAATCGAAAGCCAAACTGCTGACCGAGAAACAGGGCCGCGTCACCTTTGAGGACGTTGCGGGTATCGACGAAGCCAAGACCGAGTTGGAGGAAGTGGTCGAGTTCCTGCGCGACCCGCAAAAATTCCAACGCTTGGGCGGCAAAATCCCCAAAGGCGTGTTGCTTGTCGGCCCGCCCGGTACCGGTAAAACCTTGTTGGCCCGTGCAATCGCCGGCGAAGCCAACGTGCCATTCTTCACCATTTCCGGCTCTGACTTCGTTGAAATGTTCGTTGGCGTTGGCGCAAGCCGCGTGCGCGACATGTTCGAGCAGGGCAAGAAGAACGCGCCCTGCATCATTTTCATCGATGAAATCGACGCTGTGGGCCGCCACCGCGGCGCCGGCTTGGGCGGCGGCAATGACGAGCGTGAGCAGACCCTGAACCAGTTGCTGGTCGAGATGGACGGGTTCGAGGCCAATGAAGGCGTCATCCTGATCGCAGCCACCAACCGGCCAGACGTGCTGGACCCGGCACTGTTGCGTCCGGGCCGGTTTGACCGCCAGGTGGTGGTACCCAACCCCGATGTCATCGGTCGCGAGAAGATCCTGACCGTGCACATGCGGAATGTGCCGACCGCACCTGATGTCGATGCGCGCACGATAGCGCGCGGAACCCCTGGATTTTCCGGCGCCGATTTGGCGAACATCGTAAATGAAGCTGCGCTGCTGGCGGCGCGCCGTAACCATCAGACCGTTTCCATGCGCGACTTTGAAGACGCCAAGGACAAGGTGATGATGGGGTCCGAGCGCCGCTCGATGGTAATGGCTGAGCATGAACGCGCCCTGACAGCCTACCATGAGGCCGGCCATGCGATTGTCATGCTGAAAGCCAAGGGCCATGACCCGCTACACAAAGTTACGATTATTCCGCGTGGACGCGCGCTGGGCGTGACTATGTTCCTGCCCGAGCGGGATGCGTATTCGAAGACGATGACAGAACTGAAATCGCTGATCGCCAGCCTCTATGGCGGCCGTTTGGCGGAGGAACTGGTGTTCGGCAAAGATTTCGTTACGACCGGCGCATCGGACGACATTAAAAAGGCCACCAGCCTTTCGCGCCGGATGGTGACCGAATTCGGCTATTCTGAAAAATTGGGGCCGCTGCGGTTTGCCGACAACGAGGAAGAGGTCTTTCTTGGCCACTCAGTTGCGCAACGCAAGAACGTGTCCGACGCGACGGCAGCGTTGATCGACGAAGAAACCCGCCGCTTTGCTGAGGAAGGCGAAGCCACCGCTCGCGCTATCCTGCTGGAGCATTTGGACGGGCTGCATCGGCTGGCTGTCGGCCTGATGGAATACGAAACCTTGAGCCGCGAGAATGTCGAAGCGTTGATGCGGGGCGAGGCGATCAGCGTGCAACGGCCGGCAGAAGTCCGGCCGGCAAAGCCGGATGCGCCCAGCGACCAGGGCGGCCGTTCGACCTTCCCCTCAACCAAACCGAGACCGGCAGAGGCGTGATCCGGGATTTTTGCCCGCCTACACCGCTGTATCTCGAACCTGTCGATATCATCCCTCACCCGTTTGAGGGGAGCTACGACGCCATAACAGTGTTTGGCGGTGCAGCGTCAGCTCTTTCAATCGTGGTTTGGCGGCCAGGTGCAACGGTGCCGCGGACGGTGATAAGGGCCGGCGAAGTCGAGAATTGGTTGGCTGGCCTTGCCGATCATGAGCGGGTGCGTTGCGACCGGATTTTACGGCATTGGCGTGTTGCGCCGGCTTTTCCGGGACTGACCGGACATGGCCACAACTCGCCGTCGCTAATGGGCGTTGTTAACCTTACCAACGATAGCTTTTTCTCGGACTCAACGCGGCCTGATGCGGTCGCCGGAATCGAACTCGGACGCCAGCTGTTTGCTGATGGCGCGAGCATCCTTGACATCGGCGGCCAATCCACCCGCCCGGGCAGCGCGATCGTCGCCCAGGCCCGCGAGTTGGAGGCGGTGCTTCCCGTAGTTACCGAACTGGCAAAGCAGCCAGCCTGCAGGCTATCGATCGACACGATCCGGCCGGAGGTAGCCAAGGCTGCGGTTCGAGCCGGCGCATCGATTATCAACGATGTTACTGGGATGATGCCCGCGGAAGCCTTGGGCGGAACCGCCGGTCTTGTTGTCGGACATATGCGGGGCAACCCGGCGACCATGCAGAAATGGCCACGTTCGGAGCGCGGGATATTTTCGCTGTACGACTGGCTGGAACGCCGGATTTCCACCTTAGAGACAGCGGGCATTTCCAGGAACCGGATCGCCATCGATCCGGGGTTCGGCTTTGGCAAAGCGGTCTCACACAATCACGCAGTTATTCGGCATCTGCCGATTCTGACCGGGCTCGGGGTCGCCATCGTCATCGGTCTGTCGCGCAAGGCGTCATTGGGGTATTTGAGCGGCGCCAAACTGGCCGCCGAACGCCTGCCGGCCTCGTTAGCTGCGGCTCTGGCAGCAGCGCGCCAGGGTGCAACAATTTTACGTGTTCACGATGTCGCCGCGACCCGACAAGCCCTGCAAATTTCTTCGATTTTCCGATAATATACTGCTCACTGCGACAATAGAAATGGCAGGTTCTGCTATGACAACAAAACTTTTCGGCACCGATGGCATCCGAGGCACGGCAAACCTGCATCCGATGACCGCGCATGTCGCAGTTGATGTGGCCATGGCCACGGCAGCCGAGTTCTTTGCCAGGGATCCGTCCGCCCATCCGTTGGTTGTGATCGGCAAAGATACCCGTCTGTCCGGTTACCTGCTCGAGTCGGCGATGGAAGCGGGCTTTCTTTCCATGGGGATGGACGTGGTCTTGACCGGCCCACTGCCGACGCCTGCCGTTGCCAATATGACCCGATCCCTGCGCGCCGGGTTGGGCGTGGTGATTTCAGCCTCGCACAATGCCTACCATGATAACGGCATCAAGATTTTCGGTGCGGATGGCTTCAAGCTGCCGGATGTTTGGGAACAGTCCATCGAAGCGCGCATTGCTGGGCGCGACTGGACCTTGCCAACGGTCGATAACATCGGCAAAGCCCGCCGGATGGAAGATGCAACCGGGCGCTATATCGAAATCGTCAAGCATACCCTGCCTCGGGGACTGCGCCTGGATGGCTTGAAGGTTGTCGTCGATGCCGCCAATGGGGCAGCCTACCGGGCTGCGCCGCAGGCCTTGTTCGAACTGGGCGCAACCGTTACCCAACTGGCCTGTGCTCCCGACGGTACGAATATCAATGCCAACTGCGGCGCGACCAAACCACAGGCGCTGGCGAAAATGGTGGTGGAGACCGGCGCCGATATCGGCGTTGCGCTCGACGGCGACGCCGATCGCGTCCAACTGGTCGACCGCAAGGGTACCATCGTCGATGGCGACCAGGTGATGGCTTTGATCGCCCGGCAATGGTCCACGCAGGATCGATTGACCGGCGGCGGTATTGTTGCAACGGTCATGTCAAACATGGGCCTGGAGCGGTACCTGGCTTCTTTGGGGCTGGGATTGATCCGGACCGCCGTGGGCGACCGTCACGTTGTGGAGCGGATGCGCGCGGACGGTTACAATTTGGGCGGTGAACAATCCGGCCACATCGTCATGAGCGATTTCAGCACCACAGGCGATGGACTGATTGCAGCGCTTCAGATTCTGGCCGTCCTGATTGAAAGTGGGCGTCGATCGGACGAGTTGCTGTCTGTGTTTGCACCATTGCCGCAATTTTTGAAGAATGTCCGTTACAGCTCCGGCGATCCGATGACGGATGATCGCGTTAAAGGCGCAATTCAGGATGCTGAAAGACGTCTGGATGGAATGGGACGGCTTTTGGTGCGTAAGTCAGGCACCGAGCCTTTGGTTCGCGTCATGGCGGAAGGCGACCGCGAGGACGAGGTGGAAGCCATTGTGGACGAACTATGCGAGTTGATTACGCAGGTGGCGGTGTGAGCGCCCCTCCGCGCGTGCTGGTCGTCGCCGGATCGGACTCCGGCGGCGGCGCCGGCATCCAGGCCGATATCAAAACACTGTCTGCATTGGGCGTGTATGCCATGACCGCGGTCACGGCGATTACGGTGCAGAACACGCAAGGCGTCACCGCCGTTCACGCCATACCGCCTGAGTTGGTAGCGGCACAGATGCGGGCCTGTCTCGAGGACATCGGCGCGGACGCCATCAAGCTCGGCATGCTGCATTCTGCGGCGCTGATTGAGGCGGTGGGGCAGGTTCTGGCCGCATATCCCGACATTCCCGTCATCGCCGACCCGGTGATGGTCGCCAAAGGCGGCGCAGCATTGTTGCAATCCGAAGCGGTAGGCGCGCTCGCGCACCATATTCTGCCCCGGTCCCACCTTATCACGCCAAACACCGAAGAAGCGGCGGTCCTGCTGGGCAGCGCCATTGCGGATGAATCCGACCTGGAGCAAGCGGCAGTGCAACTGTTGGCCAGGTTCAACACCTCGGTCCTGCTGAAAGGTGGGCATTTGGAAGGCAACGGGGTTTTGAATCTGCTGCTTCAGCCTGGCAAAGACGCGGAGCAGTTCGTGTCGCCCCGGTTGGATACCCGCCATACGCATGGCACCGGATGCACGCTCGCATCGGCTATCGCCGCTGGCGTCGCGGCGTCGCTGACATTGCCAGAGGCTGTTGAAAGAGGCTGTCGGTTCGTCCACGCTGGCATTGCCAATGCCCCCGGTTTCGGCCAGGGCCACGGCCCGATTGACCATTTGTCCACTCGATTCAGGCTGGAGTCCGCAGGCTAGATCGGCAATAACGGTAGCCTCCGCGGATGCCCGACAACCACAAGCCTATCTAACGCCCACCATCCGATTATTGCACAGGTGTTCAGAACCAATGGCAGCCAGCCGCCTCACCCCGATGAGACGCCCGAACGGCCAAAGCCTTCGCCAGCATGGCGCGCGATTGTTGGACGGCACGCAGTGACATCTAGCACTCCTGCGTCAGCGTGGTCTCGCGACGACACCGGCATCACTGTGACGGTATCCGGCGCCTGGATAACGTCGCGTCTGGATCAGGTCGGATGGCCAAAGGCAGAGCGTTCGGACATTGCAGGCCAGGTCGTCGTCGTCGATTTCCAAAAGATCGAAACGCTGGATAGCAATGGTGCATTGGTGCTGCACCGATGGATTGAGCAGCTTAGGAAGTCAGCGGCGACTGTTGAATTGCGTCATCCGCCCGCATTCTATGAGCGCATCACAGACGCCTATGCCCAAAGCAGGACAGGCGCAACCTCTCCGCCAACCGGCCGATGGGGCGACAGCCTTGCTGAAATCGGCCATCGGGCAATAGACTTGGCGAAAGCGACCCTGCATCTGCTGTCGTTCCAAGGGCAAATTGCCGTTAAGCTGGCGCAGACTCTGGTCAGGCCGCGCCAACTGCGAGCCAAATCCGTCGTGCATCACATGCAGGCGGCAGGCGTTTCCGCCCTACCAATTGTTGGCCTGCTTAGCTTCCTCCTGGGAGTCGTCACGGCCTATCAGGGAGCCGATCAATTGGCTCGGTTCGGCGCGCAGATATTCACCGTAAATGTGGTGGGTATCGGCGTCTTGCGAGAGATGGGCGCGCTTATCACCGCGATCGTCGTCGCCGGCCGCTCCGCCAGTGCATTTGCTGCCCAAATTGGTACCATGAAGATCAATGAGGAGATCGACGCCATGCGCGTCATCGGCCTCGATCCCATCACCGTATTGGTAATCCCACGGGTTCTGGCGCTCTGCCTGATGTTTCCGTTCATGGTGATTTTTGCCGACGCCTTAGGCATTCTCGGCGGTGCGATCATGGCGACGCTGGCGCTCGATATTTCCTTTGGGCAGTTTCTGCGGCAGTTCCAAACCGGAGTGCCGATCCTGCATTTCTGGGTTGGCCTGTCCAAAGCGCCGCTGTTCGCTATGGCGATTGCCGCCATTGGCTGCCAGCAAGGGCTTATGGTCGGCCAGGATGCAGCATCGGTAGGCATTCGCACCACAGCGGCCGTGGTTCAAGCAATATTCTTTGTTATAGTCATCGATGCCGGCATGTCGATTTTCGTCTCAATATTGGGAGTTTGAGACCCGATGCCATTCATTGAGCAAAACTTTGCTGAACCCAAGCCTGAGATGATGCCCGCAGTCCGAGTACGTGGCCTGCGCACGCAGTTCGGCGCCCAAGTCATCCACGATAATCTCGACCTTACCATCAACCGGGGCGAGGTTTTCGGCCTGGTGGGCGGATCCGGGACAGGAAAATCAGTGCTGGTTCGCACCATTATCGGGCTGTTGCGGCCGGCCGCCGGCCAGATAGAAGTTTTCGGCCAAAACACTCAGGCGAACAGCGCGGCAGCGCAGGCACTGCGGCGGCAGTGGGGCATCATGTTTCAGGACGGCGCGCTGTTCAGTTCGTTGACGGTCTCGGAGAATATCGATGTGCCGTTGAAGGAACACACGCGTCTGCGTGCCGCCGACCGCAGGGCAATCATTGCATTGAAATTGCAGTTGGCGGGCCTCGATCCATCCGCGGGCGCCAAATATCCGGCAGAGCTATCCGGCGGAATGCGCAAACGCGCGGGATTGGCCCGCGCCCTGGCGCTGGACCCCAAAATCGTTTTCCTCGATGAACCGACCGCTGGCCTCGACCCCATTGGGGCCGCGCATTTCGATCAATTGGTTCTGGACTTGCAAGCCGCCCTGGGACTGACGGTGGTCATGATCACGCACGATCTCGACAGTCTCTACACCGCATGCAACCGGATCGGCGTGATCCTTAAAAAGCAACTGATTGCCGGCACAATAGCCGAGATCAGCGCGCGTCCCGACCCATGGATAAATGACTATTTCAACGGCCCTCGCGGTCGAGCCGCAGCCTTTGCCGGAGCCGCATGATGGAAACTCGCGCAGGCTATGTCGCCGTCGGCAGCACCGTGGTGCTGATGTTCGTTGCCGCCATGGGCTTTGTCCTGTGGATGGCCAAATACGATAGCGACGCCACGTTCAAGCGCTATTGGGTATATTTTAACGGCTCGGTCTCCGGCCTGAAGACCGGAAGTTCGGTGACTTATCGGGGCATTTCCGTCGGCGAGGTCATCGACCTGCGGATCGACCCCGACAATGTCGAGAAGGTCCGCGCAACTATCGAGGTGCTGGGGACGACTCCGGTCAAGACCAGCACCGTCGCCAGTCTGGAGTTGCAGGGTCTGACCGGTGGGGCGTTGATTATGCTGGCGGGAGGAATGAACAACGACCCGCCGCTGCAACGGCACGGCGGCGCGGAATACCCGATTATCGAGGCAACGCCATCGCAGTTGGAAAAGCTCTTCGAAGGAGCGCCTGCCCTCGTCGATCAGGTGAAGGCGATGGTGGCCCAGGTATCGTTGGTCCTGAACACACAAAACCGCAAGGCAATTGAGGACCTTTTGCGAAACGCCGCCGCACTGTCTGCCGACGCTGCGGCCAGCGGACCGGCATTGCGCGACCTCGTTGCCAACGCCAATTCCGCCGTGGCGCGCCTGGACAAGCTGGTCAAAGCAACCGAGCCCGATATCGCTGCCACCCTGAAATCGGCCGCGCATACCATGCAATCGGCAGAAGGGGCGCTGGGTGGTGCTGACCAGGCCTTTAAGGATCTGACCAAGACCGCGGCCGATATTGGCGGGGTGGCCAAGACCATTAAACTGATACTGGAGGAAAATCGTCGTCCGTTGCGTGACTTTACCCATGTTACGCTTTACGATGTCAACGCTTTCATCGCGGAATTGCGCGAACTGACCGTTACCATGCGGCGCGTGGCGAACGAACTGGGCCGTGACCCCGCAGGATTTATCTTCGGAAATCAGCAAAAGGGCTATGAAGCACGTTAACCCCCACCCAAACCGCCGCGCGCTTTTAGTCGCTGGCGTCAGCCTACTGGCTCTGACTGCCTGCGAATCCTTCATTCCAGGCCAAGGTCCGCCGCCCCGTCTGTATCGCCTAACCCCGAAAACTGCCTTCGAAGGGGTGAAAAAGGTTAAGTGGCAATTGGTTGTCGAGCCACCCAGCGCGCAAGCCAGTATCGATTCTCCGCGGATCGGCCTGATGCTTTCGCCGCTTCGCTTCGATTATTACGCGCAAGCCAATTGGGTCGACCGTGCGCCGCTGATGGTGCAATCGCTGATTATCGAGTCGTTCGACAATAGCAATGCCATCGTCGCCGTTGGCCGCGAGTCCATTGGCTTGCGCCCAGACTACGTTCTGAAGAGCGAATTGCGCGAATTTCAGGCCGAACAAAGGGACGGCACGCATGTTGTGAACGTCGCCCTCAACGTCAAACTTGTACAAATGCCGGAGCGCCAAATCATGGCGTCTGCGGATTTCGATTACAACGTACCCGCGCCACCAAATCAGTTGGACCCGGTCATAGCCGCATTTGATGAGGCACTCGGTAAGGTGCTGAAACAGGTTGTGATCTGGACATTGACAGAAGGCGAAATAGCGGAAACCAAACGGACGCGATCTCTGCAACGCCCGGACGAAACGCCGGCCCAACGGCCGCGACGCGACGCGCCTAGTGTCCGAAAGTCCAGCAATATCCCTCGTCTGCAGCGTCCACAGGGATCCAACACCGGCTAGGGCCGGTTTTGAGCCAAATCGCGTAGCACCGGCATTGTCGCCAAAGCATCGGTCGGCAGATTGGCCCAGTCAATGCCCCGAGGAGCTGGCAAGGGATCGGCGATGGCGATCACCTGTTGCGGCGTAGCGATCATCGCCAATGGCTGGTCATGGGCGGCGATCGGGAAATCTTGCACGATTTGAACGTCGTGAACCGTTGTCACAACCGGTACAGGCGGGTGACCTAGTTCACGGAGAATCGCAAATTCCAGATCGCTGTACCCGGCGCCTTTGCCTGCGCGCTTACCGGCAGGAGTGACCGCAACGCATCCGGTAACGATTGCATCGAAGTGCGGCAGTTCCCGCAAGCCCACTTCGCGCGCCCACTCGGGCCAACTCGTGCGCGCCGATGCCTGCCAGATTGCATCGATCGGAATGTGTCTTGGATCAAGCACCATGAAGTGGCCGGCCAATCGGGGCGTCGGCACAAACACCGTAATGCCACGGCGCAAGGCCGCCGCACGCACGTGGCGCTGCGGACTATCGGGATTGACCTTGATGCACCGCACGCTCTGCATCAAGGGCGTCTGAAACAGGTTCAGCGCCGCCTGTCGGGCGTTCTTGAAGTTGGGAATGCGGCCCCGGGCCGGAAAGGGAAAAGCGGCTAGCGCTTCTGTCTCAAGCCTGCGCCAGACATAGTCCCGAGCCGCCGCTTTATCGTCGAAATGCATGGCGAAACGCCTCTACCATCACCTGCGTCAATCTATATCCCTGCCGTTGCAAGCAGCCGTTGACAATAGGACACGAGCGCTTTAACAACACGCTCCTACCCGCAAGCGGCGCTGCCGAAATTCGGTCTGTGCCAGCTATACTGTTGCCCAGGTGGCGGAATTGGTAGACGCGCAGGTTTCAGGTACCTGTGGGCGAAAGGCCGTGGAAGTTCGAGTCTTCTCCTGGGCACCAAGACGGCCGGCGATCCGCCGAGCGAGCATTCACCGCCGCCCCTGAGGGCGCGGCCCCGACGGAGCGACGGTGTCGACAGAGCTCTATCACGGCGATCTTCCTTCCGGTCTCGATCTCGGTCCCGTCGTCGCCATCGACACCGAGACGATGGGCCTCAACCCGTTCCGCGACCGGCTCTGCCTCGCCCAG
>JAPOJR010000121.1 GCA_029978325.1 Alphaproteobacteria bacterium
CGTGACGGGGTGGTTCGGTTGTCCGACCTGCCAGTCGATGACGCGTCCTCGCCGGCCTATTTCCGGATTGCCTTCAACTCGAATGAACCGGGCGGCAGGTCGGAAAAGTCCATCAACATCGACGATCTGGTGATCGCGGTGGCTGGAACGGTCATCTTCGACTACGATCAAGCTACGTTCGGCAAGATCACTCTGGATGGGACTACCGCGAGTCCGACCAGCAACGCGACGGCCGACCTGGCTGTACTGCTACCCATACGCTTGGTCAGCGGATTGGGCTTCAACGGTGCGTCAGCGCTGACGATCTACTGGTCGCTGTCCGACAACGGTCGTGGCCGCAATTTGGAGCAGTGGGCCATCGTCGGCGTTGGGCATTTTGCCGATAGCCATTCATTCGACAGCATTGCCCCGATTGCACCCACCGTCGCTTCCGGCCCGGCCCCCACCGCGGCCCCAAGCCCAGCGGTTCTAGCCCTGTTGGCCAGTGGGTCGCTCGGCCTAGCCGGGCTGCGGCTGCGCCGCCGCGGGTAAACCCTCGTCCCTTCACTGACCGCGCGCAAACCAGATGGTTAGCGTGCGGTCTCGTTTGCAACTTCGATCAAATTTTCATCCGGGTCATAAAAATAGACGCTGGTCAGGTTTGCCCGCGCGCCGGAGCGCAGGCCTGGCCCCTCGATCACCCGTACACCACACGCTTCGAGATGCGCCACCACATCGCCGATCGGCGTGGTCGTGATGAAACATAGGTCCGCAGACCCCCGGGTCGGATGCTTGACATTGGGGTCCGGCAGGTTGTCGGCCGCGTGCAGGTTGATCTTCTGATTGCCGAAATGCAACGCCACGCGTCCGGCGCCGAACATCGCCCTTTTCATTCCCATCACCCGCTCATAGAACCCGCAGGTAACATCGATATTGGCCACCGTCAGGACAAGGTGGTCCAGGTGTGTGACATTGATAGCCATCGCTCGGCCTCGCACCAGAATGGAAGGGACTAGCAGAACAGGGCGCTTCGGTTCAAAATGCCTTGACGCTGCGCCGCCAGCCTGTGTAGCAGGCGCAACCCCATTCAGTCCAATCCGAGAATTCGATACCGCCAATGCCTGCACCGTCGCTCGCCCCCCGCATGAGCCGCTTTCAGCCCTCGCCCAGCCAAATCGCGACGGCTCGCGCCCGCGAACTGGAGGGACAAGGTCGCTCAATCGTCAAACTGACCGCCGGCGAGCCGGATTTTCCAACGCCACGCCATGTCAAGCAGGCCGTGTTGGATGCGATGGAGACCAACAATACCAAATATACGCCGATCAACGGCACCGTTGCGATGCGCGAAGCGGTCTGCGCGAAGTTCGCACGCGAAAATGGCCTGACCTATACGCCCGACCAGATCACCGTCGGCGCCGGGACCAAGCAGATTCTGTTCAATTGCCTGATGGCCAGCGTCGGGCAGGGCGATGAGGTCATCGTGCCGGCGCCGTACTGGACCAGCTACCCCGATATTGTAAAAATTGCTGGCGGCACGCCGGTCGCTGTCGCCTGCGGCCAGAACCAGGCGTTCAAGATGCGTCCCGAACAATTGGAGGAGGCCATAACGCCGGCGACCAAGTGGCTGATCCTCTCCGCACCCAATAACCCCAGCGGCGCCACCTATACGGCGGATGAGCTGCGCGCATTCGCAGCGGTACTGGCCCGGCATCCGCAGGTCTGGGTGCTGACCGACGACATTTACGAGCACCTGATCTTCGACGGTCGCGAGTTCTTTACCATCGCCCAGGTCGCGCCCGAGATGTACGACCGCACGATCACCTGCAATGGCGTCTCCAAAGCCTATTCGATGACCGGCTGGCGCGTCGGCTATGCCGGCGGGCCGAAGGAGATGATCGCCGCCATGTCGAAGATGCAGTCGCAGAGCACCGCAGGCGTTTCGTCCATCGGTCAGGCCGCAGCAGTCGCTGCGCTGAACGGCCCACAGGCCTTTATCAAAGAGCGCACGGCCAACCTGCAATACCGCCGCGACATCCTGTTGGACTATCTGAATGCCGCCAAAGGCCTTTCCTGCGACCGACCGGAAGGTGCGATGTACATCTTTTGCTCGTGCGCCGGCGCGATCGGCAAACGAGCGCCCAACGGCAAAATCATTGAAACCGACGGCGATTTCACCAACTACCTGTTGGATAGCGTCGGTGTGGCCGTTGTCCTGGGCGAAGCCTATGGCCTATCGCCGTATTTCCGCGCCAGCTTCGTCGCACCGGAAGAAGATCTGCACAAAGGCGGTAAGTTGATCCAACAAGCGTGTGCAGCGTTGCAATAGTACGCGACGCCTGCTACACGCATCGCCTTGGTCCGGTTAGGTAGCGCCTAGCCGGGTGCACGCGCCCGTAGCTCAGTGGATAGAGCGTTCGCCTCCGGAGCGAAAGGCCGCAGGTTCGAATCCTGCCGGGCGCGCCATTTCCTTCTGGAAATCGACGACCTTCATCAATGGATGGTTCGAACTCCATTCTATCAGACGCGCCGCATCCTCCGCAAAATCCGTGACAAGCTGGGCCGGACAATTATTGTCTGGGCTTTAGAAGCAAGGGCAGGCTGCCGCATCTCCAGTGGCTTCGCCCGGTTTTGCCCCCACGCTTGAAAGAAAGAGTTCGATGGCACAAACGACCGATCCAACAGACATCACCGCCGTCGCCACATTGGGACTGGGCGAGGCGGGAACCGCGATTGCGACCGGCCTGGCGAAAGAATGGCGCAAGGACGATCCGGACCGGCGCATTCTGTCGGTCGATATTGGGCTAGGCGACAATGTTCGAGGAGCTTCTATCAACGAAAGAGCGCGGAAACTCGGCGTCGAGATCGAAGGCAGCTATTCCGAGAAACTGGCCGCCGCCGGCGCTGTATTTTCAGTCGTAACGGGCATTGAAGCAAAGAATGCTGCACTGGCCGCGCGCGAGATCCTGAAGCCCGGGACCCTGTTTTTTGACGTCAACACGCTGACTGGCCCGCAAACCGCCGCAATCGCGGAAGAAATGTACAAGGCCGGCATTGACTATGTCGATTTCGCAGCGATGGGCGGTTTCGCCAGTTCAGGCCATAAAGTGCCCTTCGTCATTTCCGGACCGGCAGCGGAAAGAGCGGCGGCATTCCTCAAGCCCTATGGCTTCAACATAGAAGTGATGAGCGAACGCGCCGGGGATGCATCGGCGGTAAAAATCATCCGTTCCGTTATGGTCAAGGGCATGGAGGCGCTCAGCGTCGAATGCATGGTTGCCGCGCATCGCGCAGGACTGGTCGACGAGGTGCTGGCCTGCTTCTCCGACATCGATGCCCGAACCTTTGCTGGAATGGTCAAGTCGCTTACGACGACCCACGTCGTCCATGCCAAGCGGCGCATGGAGGAAATGGATAAGGCAAGAGAAAACCTGATTGAGCTAGGCATCCAACCGCTGATGACCGAGCGCACCCGTGAGAGCCATGCGCGCACGGTCGATGCCGGTGTTGCTCCGGAGGATGCAAGCCTGCCCAATTTCCAGGAAGCGCTGGAGATACTCAGCGAAAGGGTCGTGAAACGGCTCTGACAGCCGGATAGTCCGCTCTGCGCGCATCTCAGAGTGGAAAGACCCAAAGGATCATCGGCAAAGCCGCCGACAGAGACAGCACGGTCAGCGGCAGCCCCATGCGCCAATAGTCGCCAAAGCGATAACCGCCAGGCCCCATCACCAGCGCATTATTCTGATGGCCGATGGGCGTAAGGAATGCGCACGATGCGCTGACGGCAACGCCCATCAAAAACGGATCGGGATTGGAGTCCAGCGCGGCGGCGACGCTGACTGCCAACGGCGCCATCACCACAGCGGTCGCAGCGTTGTTCAGAATGTTGGTCAAAGCCGTCGTCACCACCATCAGCACCGCAAGGACAATCCACGCCGGCTGGCCTGCCGTGATGCCGAGCAAAGCATCCGAAATCTGGGCTGCCGCTCCACTGGTCTGAAGCGCCTCGCCCACGGGTATCAGGGCCCCCAGCAGCACGATGATGGGCCAATCGATGGCCTCATAGGCATGGCGCATTTGCAGGACGCGGAACGCCAGCATGCCGAACACCCCGGCCATCAAGGCAATCGCGATGGGGAAGATGCCAAAAGCCGCCAAGGCGATCGCGCCGACAAAACACCCAAGTGCCTGCATGCTGCGGTCGACGGCCGCTGGCGGTGGGCGCAGGCCGCGCTCGGCCAGTGGCAAACAGCCCAGCGCCCCGACAACATCGTGCAGCCGGTCCGCCTCACCCTGTAACAGCAGCACGTCGCCTGCAGCAAAGCGGAACGCGCGCAACCGGCCGCGGTAGGGCTGGCCCTGGCGCGACACCGCCAACAAGTTGACGCCGTATTGCCGCTGCAATCTGGCGGACAACACCGTGCGGTGTTCCAGTTCCGATCCCGGGACAACGATCGCTTCAACAAGTCCGACATCGTCGGACAACAGCAAGGGCGTCATCGGCGCGCCCGGATCGACCACCTCAAGCTCCAAGGTCCGCAGAAACGGCTGCAAGTCGCGGGGCACCACCTCGATCATCAGAGTATCGTTCGCCTGCAAAAGCACCAGCCGCGGCACAGCCGGGACGATCCGGCCTTTTCGGATCAGCCCGACGATTTTCGCGTCCAGTTCGGCGATCAGCGGGTCCAGTTGCGCAATGGTTTGGCCAACGGTCCGGCTGCCCTCCGGCACCCGGGCTTCCGCCAGGTAATCCTCCATTTCAAAGACGTCACGGTCGCCTGCGGCCTGAGTCCGTGTATCCGGCATCAGGCGCCAGCCGACAAAGGCCACGAACGCGACGCCCAGAACCGCGACGACCAACCCAACCTCGACAAACGCAAAGACGCCGAACGGCTGGCCCGTCAGTTCGCCTCGGGCCGCCGAGACGATCAAATTTGGCGGCGTCCCAATCGCCGTGATCAATCCCCCTAAAATCGTCGCGAACCCCAGCGGCATCAGCATCCGCCCCGCAGGCACCTGGCTGGCGGACGCCACCGGCAATAGCAACGCCAGCGCGCCGACATTGTTCATAACGCTGGACAACGCGGCCCCCAGGCCACAGAGTCCGGCGATCTGCACGCTGCCGCGTTGCCGGGGCACCAGCAGGCGTGCAATCGCATCGGTTGCGCCGGATATCGCCAACCCGCGGCTTAGCACCAACACCGCTGCGACGGTGACAACCGCGGGGTGACTGAAGCCCAGAAAGGCCTGCTCCTCCGGCACCAGGCCCAGCAGAACGGCCAAGCCTAAGCCCGTCAGCGCCACCACGTCATAGCGCCATCGGCCCAGGATGAAACCGAGCAGCATCAGCGCCAACAGGCACAAGGTGGCGGTGGGTGCGAACACGCAGCGTCTCGTCAAGTAAAGGACAGGACAGTAAAATCCTTACAGACCATTCCTACAGAACGCCATGGGCCGCCACGAATGCCAACTCCGCGCAAGCGACCAACAGCCGCCGGAGCCGCTCCGCCGAAAGCGGCCATCGACGCCATGCAGGCAGCAATCGCCGCCCACCGCGCCGGGCGGCTGACGGACGCGATAGTGGCCTACCGGCAAGCGATCAAGGCGGCGCCCACTCTGGCCGAGGCGCACTATAACCTAGGCGTAGCCTTAAAAATGGTGGGGCAGGGCCGCGCCGCCGCCAAGGCGCTGACCGATGCGCTGCAGCTTCGCCCCAGCTATGCCCGCGCCCATGCGGCGCTTGCCGGCCTGCATGACGCCAGCGGCAACGCCGCAAAGGCATTGCGGCACTGGCTGGAAGCATACCAGCACCTGCCGGACGATCCAGGCGTACTGACCGGCGTGGTCAGCCGGCTCGGCGCCACGCGCTTTGCCGAGGCGGACCCGCGCTTGGCGGAGATCGTGACCAGCCTGCTGCGCCGGGACGACGTCGAAGGGCAGCGGCTGGCTGGCGCAGCCCTCAGCCTGCTCAGCCTCGATGCCGATACCCAGGCTGCGCTGGACCGCTGCGATCCGGATCTGTTGCCAGTTTCGCCGCTGTTGTTGGCGGCGCTGGAACGGACCATTGTCGCGGACCGGACGTGGGAACGCCTGCTGACTAAGGCACGCACTGAAGCCCTGCAAACGTTCAGAGACCTGGACGATCCGAACGCTCCCTTCGTCCGGGCGCTCGCAGCGCAGATGCTCACGACCGAATATGCGTTCGCCTGCTCGCCGGCCGAGGCCGATGCCATTACAGAGCTCGACCTTTCTGGCAGTGATCTCTCGTCCAACCATGTACGGTTTGCGCTCTATGCCCCTCTCGTGCACCGGGCAGACGCACTTGCCGCTCCAGCGGAGTGGCGCACGTTCGTCGACATCCACCTGACCCGCCCCGCCGAAGAACGAGACGCTATAGCCGCAGTGCCGGCGCTGACGCCGATAGCGGACGGGGTCTCGCAGGCGGTGCGCGACCAATACACCGCCCTGCCCTATCCGCGCTGGAGCGTTACCCGCGCGATCACGGCCCAGCCCCGCCGCGTCGTCGCGGGCGCCGTTGCAGGCCCTGGACACGCACTGCCGCCCGATCCCTCGCCGCTGCGGGTTCTTGTGGCGGGCTGCGGCACCGGCAAGCACGCCGTCGACGTCGCCACCCGCTTTGCCAACGCCGATGTCCTGGCCATCGACCTGTCCCGCACTGCGCTGGGCTATGCAATGGCGCAGGCCAAGCGCATGGGCATTGAAAACCTGCGATTTGCCGAGGCCGACATCCTGGCGCTGGGGACCATTGGCCAGACATTCGACCATATCGAATCCGTGGGCGTGCTGCACCACATGGCCGAGCCGCTTGCCGGCTGGCGCGTATTGCGCGGATTGCTGGCCGAGAATGGGACCATGCGCATCGGCCTCTATTCCCGACGGGGGCGCAGAGCAATTCAGGCCGCACAGGCGGAAGCCGCAAATTTTCCCAATGACGCCGAAGGATTGCGCGCATTGCGGCGACACATTCAGGCATTGCCGGCTGCCCACCCGGCCGCGCCGGTGTGCCAGGAACTGGACTTCTACACGCTCTCCGGCGTCCGGGACGCGCTGGCGCACGCCCATGAGCACGATTTTACCCTGCTGGAAATCCGCGACATGCTGGATGCTCTGAACCTGGAATTCATCGGCTTCGAAGCGATCACCCCCGACCAGGCGCAACGCCAGGGCGTCAGATCAACCTCCCGCGATCCTCTGGCTGATTGGGATGCCCAGGAACAGGCAAATCCCGACCTGTTCCACCTGATGTACCAATTCTGGTGCCAGTCAAGGCAATAGCCCACGGCAACCAACAAACAGGCGGTCAAAGCGAAGCAATGGACGCGAGGCTGAGGGAATTTTTCGGACCGAAGGAGCCTTGTGTCGGCTCAACTTGGCCTAGAAATTGGAGCGGGAGAAGGGGTTCGAACCCTCGACCCTCACGTTGGCAACGTGATGCTCTACCACTGAGCTACTCCCGCATTTCCCGCGCCGTCACCGGTTCAGGAGCCGCGGATAATATGCATCGCGCCGCGCTTGGCAAGGGGTATTTTTCGGAGAAAGCTGTTTTTTCCGGCATGCCCCCTGCGACATGCTGGCCACGGTAGCGCAGGAGATGACCTGGGCTGATCGCCATTCACCGACGGCTTCGATACAAACGGCGAAATTGTGGTATACCCTGCTTTCAACTTTCGGGCCTTCAAAGGCACGGGCTTTGGCGGCAACGCCAAAGTGATGGAGGATGATCGGATGTTCCAGCGGCGGACAGGCCTGAATTTGATTGCGATTGCGTCGGCCCTGATCATCCTGGCACAGCCTTGCGCGAACGCCGCGGACAATACGCTTTCCGGCCTGGAGACGGCCGTCGACAGGGAGTTCAGAACACTGGCTCTGGCGCAGGAGAGCCTCCGGCGCTCGGCATCTATCCTGCGCGCCGCGCTCGCCCCTATCGATCCGGCCAACGCGCCGGAGGCTTACGTCGCATCGATGCAAGCCGGGATCGATGCGATGCTCTCGGATATCGACAAAATCCGCACCCAATTCAATCCGGACGGCGAATTGGCGTCGTTGCGCGCGCTTGCAGCCTTTGCCAACGACCGGATCGCCGTGGTCCGGCAGGCGGAAATCCTGGAGCAGGACCGTGCGGCGCTGTTGAAAATCTGGGATGCGATCAACGCCAGGATCTCCGAAAACCTGAGCGCGATCCAAACAATGGCAAAACGCCTTGCCGAATACCGCCGCACGCTGACTTCGCATCGCATTACGATCGGCGAATACCTGATCGTCGGCGAGGTCGAAACTGTTAAACGCCTTGCGGCAGAAATCCTCAATCTTCCCGATATGATCGCGCCGCCGACGCCAGCAAAGCTGGTTTCCGGCCGCTCACAATAGCGTTCTCAATGCTATACGCCCGGCCCGGTTCCGCCAAAATCGCCCTCAGGGTAGGGTTGGTGCTTGCCATCACATTTGCTGGCGCCTCGCTCGTCGCGCCCGCAAACGCTACGCCGCCTGCCGACCAGCCGAAATGGTCCGGTCTTTCTGCTTTGGGTGACCAGCGGGTGCGTGTTTGCGCAAACCCCAGCGCGGCAGCGTCGCGGGGCAGCGAGCAAGCGGCCAAGCCTCACCGCGCAAATCCAGCCGACCTTCAGCTGCATGGACCGAGCGACGTCACCATCGCTGCTGTTGGCGACGTGCTTCTGCATTCCCAGTTGCAGCAGCAAGGCTTTGCCGACTTCGCCGGTTTCCGCAGCCTGTGGCGCAAAATGGAGCCGTTTCTGTCGTCAGCCGACATCGCCATCGCAAATCTCGAAGGGCCGGTCGCTGAAAATATCCAGCCGAACAGAACCAAAGCCGCCACGCCGGTGCGCCATTTCGATAACAACGTCTACACCGGCTACCCGATGTTCAACTATCCACCCGCGGCCTTGCACGCCCTAACGGCTGCTGGCATCGACCTTGTATCAATTGCGAACAACCACAGCTATGACCGCGGCCTGATAGGCTTCGAGGCGACAATCGACGCTTTGCAGCACAATGGCATGGCATTCGCCGGCGGAAAATCCCGGCACTCGTCTGCCGAAACGCCCCGCTGGGGTGCCGCAGAATCCCGTGAGGGCGACAAGATCGCCTTTGTCGCCTGCTCCTACGGCTTTAACGTCCCGGCGCCGGAACAAGAACGCGCGCCCCTATGCTTTGCAGACCGGGCCGAGTTGCTGCAGACCATCGCTGGTCTGTCCTGCCGGCGCGATATTGCCGGCGTCGTGTTCTTGCCGCACTGGGGCCAGGAATACGTCGTGCGCCCCACCCGCGAGCAACGCGAACTTGCCTACCAGGCGCTGGAGGCCGGGGCCCTCGCCGTGATCGGCGCTCACCCGCATGTCGTGCAACCGGTCGAACCCTACAAGACCGCCGACGGGCGTATTGGCGTGATCGCCTTCTCATTGGGCAACTTCGCCAGTGCCCAGGTGGAGGAGCCAAGGCGCACTTCCATCGTCCTCTATCTGAATTTGTAGCCAATCTTGTATATTGTGAAAAACCACAAATCTCTTTTCTCATGATATTTCACATTTTCCTGATGCTTTTCCATTATCCTCTTCATCACGAAATATATTTTGCAAAACTTGGCCATCCCTGAGCATTTAGCAGACAAATTCCTCGCAGCAATATATTCGTCCATCACGATGTCCTTCCTCTTCCGAAACTCGTTCC
>JAPOJR010000122.1 GCA_029978325.1 Alphaproteobacteria bacterium
GAGTCCAAGCTGTTCTTGCGCTGGTGCGGATCGAACATCACCAGGTTGTTGTAAATCGCCATGAACGGGGCGACGGTCGAGATAGTGGCCTCTTCATGGATCGAAGCGCTGGGCGGCGTCTCTCGATGATAGAGCTTTAATGTGCCCCCGGCCTTTTGGGCCATGGCAGCGTCGATGGGTGACGCCAACACCGCCAGTGTCAGCGCCAAACCTACGCCCAGACGATGGACGAGCATTCTGATTTTCCTCCGGAAAACGGGCGCTGGCAAAATGGCTTAGCGCTGCCGTTCCACAGAATTATAGTGCGGCCTAAACGGCCCGCTATCGGGATTTTTCATCCTTGGGCTCACCGTGACGTGCAAGCCAATTTGCCGCAGCATTCGCCATGCCACGGTTCGAGTGGCCGACATCCGGCACGCTGACTAGCCGCCATCGAAACGGTAACATCATACGCTTGGCTTCCGCCTGGCCATCTTCATAGAAATAGACGCCGCGGGCATGGCGGTGCGGTCCCTGGCGCATGGCTTCTTCCGACCGCAGCAACATGGCGTTTGCAGTATTGGTATCGTTTTCGCCAACCATAACGACCAGCGGGCGACTGAAACCTTGAGCCTGTGCGTCCTCCAGGTCGGGAAAGCGGTCGAGGCCGTAAGGAAAGCGCTCTCCTGGCCTGGCCAGTGTGTAGGCGCCAGAGTTTGCCGCGATGGCGACTTCAAAACGCGCATTTTCCTGAAAAAGGGCGAGGCGATGCACGAACTGCCCCCCTGCCGAATGCCCGTACAGCCAATATCCCTCACGGGTGGACCCGACCACGTCGCGGACCCGGTCAAACAGGCGCTCGATTACACCATAGCTCCATTTCTCCCGCGGCAGGTAGGATCGACGGTCGACCGTGCGCATGTTGCCCACCTCATAAGCGCGCGGCCCGGGAAAGGCGGCCTGATTGAACTCTGGCGCCAGCAGCAATGCGCCCAGGCTGTCGGCATGCTTGACCCAGTCATCGCGGTATGTCTCGGCATTGCGTTTATAGCCGTGCAAAGCGATGAGTATCGGCGAGGCGGCGCAATAAGATTGCGGGCGATAGGCGAACACGTACACAGGCTGATCGGCAACGGCAGCCGGATCGGTCATCGAAAATTCGGATTTGCCTATAGGTAAAGTCATTTGTCCTGGCCAATAATACGCATCAGAGAAGGCTCGCAACGAGCCTTGGGCCACTGTCCAGCAATGGGGGACGTGATGCAAGATAGTGACGAACGGCAAACGGCCATGAATGCGACGCTGGGGTCTGCGGCGGTCCTGGCTTCGAATTTTGCAACGGCTGCTGCCAACATCTTCGGCTCCGATATCTATCTGCGCGTCGGCACATTGCAGTTTTGGGATTCCAATCAGGTCGCCCATGCAATGATGGGGTTTGCGGGCACGACCCTAACCAGCCTGGCCTTTGTCTGGTGCTGCGGGCCGGACTACCGGTGTTATGGCCTGCTGTTCATGATTCTGCCGATCTGGCGGGACGTCATCGACTATCTGATCGACGCCCAGGAGTTCGACCCGCAGTTTTCACGGCCATTCCTGCACAAAGGCGAAGTGCTGCGCGACTGCGTCACCGATTCCTCGTTCTGGTTCTGCGGATCGCTGCTGGCGCTGACCGCACAACTGGCCGCGGCGGGTGCGTCGCCGGCGAACAGTTATGCCTTCGCATGGTTCTGCGTCGCCACGGGGCTGACGGTATGGCACGGAATCAGTCACTACAAGCCGCAGAAGCAGCGCTTCGATCGGTCGGCGATTCCCTATTTCGTCCGGTTGGCCAAGATCAAACCGCGCTTCCTGGCGTCCGCCGATGCCACTGCGGCCTCAGACAAGGCAAAGCTGGCGGCGCGCGACGCCATCGCCCGCTTTCTGGACCCCGACGAGCCCTGCCATCTGCTGCTGATTGCGGGTGGAGATGATTCCGGCAAAACAACGCTCGCCTGCGCCATGGCAACCGAATTCGCGGTATCGCCAAGGCACCGCAATGCGCTGGACGTCCGCTACATCCTGATGGGCGAGCTATATAGCATGGCCAGGCGCGAGCGGGGACGCTACGGCACCAGCGGCGTCGTTAGCGACACCCGGCCAATCTCCGCCGCGGCAGCGGATATCTTGTTTGTCGATGAAGCGGAGTTGACGCCCCACCAATTGGAGAAATTCGACCCGCAGACAAAGCCCGGTCACGCAGACCCTGCCTCGGACGTCAGCACCGCCGACGCCCTCAAATTTTTGCTGTTGGGCAAAAAGCGGATAGCGCTGATCGTCCATAGCGACCGCGTCGGCGAGTGGACCTCTTGGCTGGCAACGAATCTGTATGCCGAAACGCCAGTCCCGACCATCTGGATCGAGGGCATTACCGATGACTCCAGCCTGCAGCCGTCGAATACCGCCAAGCTTCTTGCTGTCGGCCTGTTCGCCGTCTTGTTCGTTGCGTTGGGTTGGTGGCTGACCGCGTTGCTGTATACTCCGCCCGCACACTAACCATTCCCCGCCAGCTTTTACAGCGCCCTGACCATAGTGGTATCGCCATGACCGAAAACCGAGGCGCCTCTCAAGCCGCCATCCAATACCACTACGATGTCGGCAACGCATTCTATGCGCCCTGGCTCGGTCCGACGATGATCTATTCGGCGGCGCTCTGGCCGGACGATGCAGGTACCCCTTCCAATCTGGCGGATGCCCAATATGCCAAATTGGATTGGCATATCGCCAGCGCCGGCCTTGGCCGCGGCGACCGGATGCTGGACATCGGCTGCGGCTGGGGCGGCACCATGCGCCGCGCCATTGATGGCACCGGCATCGGCGAGGCTGTAGGCCTCACCCTCTCGGAGGCGCAAGCGAATTGGATTGAAGAGCACCACAGCGGCCAGCCGATTCGGACCGAGATTCGTCCCTGGCAGGCTTATCGGGACAACCAACCGTTCGACGGCATTATCTCCATCGGCGCGTTCGAGCATTTCGCCAAGCCGGAGATGGATCGCGCCGCCAAGATTGCCCATTACGCCGAATTCTTTCGTTTTTGCGCCGACTCCCTCAAGCCGGGCGGGCGGCTATCCTTGCAGACTATCGTTTGGATGAACGTCGCGCCCGAGGCCGAGGCCGGCAACCTGCCGCTGCACATCTTCCCCGAAAGCAACCTGCCGCATGTGTCGGAGGTGTTCGAGGCGGCTGCGCCGTGTTTCCATCCCATGGACTTCCACAACCGCCCGCGCGACTACAGCCGTACCCTGCGCGAGTGGATCAGAGGCCTGGGCAGCAAGCGGGCTGAGCTATCGGCGATGACGGACGGGGAAACCGTAAAGCGCTACCGCGACGGCTTCGCGGGTTTCGTGCTGGGGTTCGAGAAGGGGGTCATAGGGCTGACCCGCTACAGCTTTTTGAAGCGATAGCGTGACCGAGCCGGCGCCCCAGACCATGAAGCAGTCCATCCGCGCCCGCGCGCTGGAACTGGGCTTCGATGCAGTTGGCTTCGCGCCGGCCCGCGCCAGCGCTTTCACACGCGCCAACTTCTCGCTCTACCTGGCAGAAGGCCGGCATGGCGACATGGACTGGATGGCCACCACAGCGCATCGTCGCGCCGATCCGCGCGCCATGTGGCCAGGCGCGCGGTCTGCGGTCGTCGTCGGGCTGAACTACGGTCCCACCGATGACCCAATGACCGTCCTGTCCCAACCCGGCAGGGGCGCCATCAGCGCTTATGCCCAGACCGCTCGGGACTACCACGACGTCGCCAAAAAGAAGCTCCGCCAACTCGCCCGCTGGATGGCAGAGACCTTTACATGCGAGGTCAAGCTGTTCGTCGATACCGCGCCGCTGATGGAAAAACCGCTCGCCCAGCAGGCGGGCGTGGGCTGGCAGGGCAAACACTCGAACCTGGTCAGCCGCGACTTCGGCTCCTGGCTGTTCCTCGGCGAGGTGCTGACCAGTCTAGCCCTGCCACCGGATGTGCCCGAAGCCGATCATTGCGGCACCTGTCGCAAATGCCAGGACGTCTGTCCGACTGACGCCTTTCCCGCGCCCTACCAATTGGATGCGCGCCGTTGCATCGCCTATCTGACCATCGAGCATCAGGGCCACATACCGCACGAGTTCCGTCACGCCATCGGTAACCGCGTCTTCGGGTGCGACGATTGCCTGGCGGTCTGCCCCTGGAACAAATTCGCTGAAGCCGCGCACGACCTGCATATGCAGCCCCGGCCGGAGTTGAACGCGCCGGCCCTGGCCAACCTGGCGGCACTGGATGATGCCGCTTTCCGCAAATTGTTCGCCGGCTCGCCCGTCAAGCGGCTGGGCCGCGACCGCTTGATTCGCAACGTTCTGATCGCGATAGGCAATAGCCGCTCCACCGATTTGGCGGCGCACGCAGAACCTCACCTTGACGACGCATCGCCGCTGGTGCGCGCCGCAGCCGTCTGGGCTTTGGCGCAACTGCTGCCTGCGCCGCGCCTGGCTGCGATTGCGGCGCAACGCCAACCGCAGGAGACCGACAACGATGTTCAGGCCGAGTGGGCACTTGCATGCAACGCCCAAGTCGGGGAAGACTGTCGCGAACCCGTCACAAACGTTTTAGAGGACGCCTCTGACCATGGCCGGCACCGGTGAAATTTCGTCAACCCTGCAAACCGAGGCGGTGCTGGAGCAGCACAAATTCCCGATAGACCGGTTGGAAGCCTACATGGCCTGTCATGTTGAGGGATTTACGCCGCCGCTCAGCGTTGGGCAGTTCCGCGGCGGCATGTCAAACCCGACCTTCATGCTGCAGGATGGGGCGGGCAAACGCTATGTCATGCGCAAGAAGCCGCCGGGCAAGCTGCTGCCGTCGGCCCATGCTGTCGACCGCGAATATAAGGTTATCAGCGCGCTGGCTCAGACCGACGTGCCGGCGGCCAAAACCTATGTGCTGTGCGAAGATGAAAGCGTCATCGGCCACATGTTCTACATTATGGAGCATGTGCAGGGTCGGGTGATCCGCGATTTCTCGATCCCCGGCGTTACCCCGGAGGTGCGCTATGCCCATTGGGACGTCATGGGCGCAACCATGGCCAAGCTGCACAATGTCGATTTCCGCGCCGTCGGGCTGGAGGGCTATGGTCGCGTCGGCGGCTATATGGCCCGGCAGGTCAAGCGCTGGTCCGGCCAGTACGAGGCCAGCAAGACCGATGAGTTGGTCGAGATGGACAACCTCATTCCCTGGCTGAACAACAACATGCCGGAGGACAACGAAACCACCATCGTCCACGGCGATTTCCGCATGGAGAACCTGATCTACCATCCGGAACGCCCGGAAGTGCTGGCCGTTATCGACTGGGAGTTGGGCACGCTGGGCAACCCGATCTCCGACCTCGCTTACAACTGCCTGACCTACCACTATGGCGACCCGGCCCGCGCTGATATCACGGAAATGGACCTGGAAGCCGTCGGCATCCCGACCGAGGAGGCCTATGTCGCCAAGTATTGCGAGCGCACGGGCCGGTCCGGCATTCCCGGCTGGAACTTCTATGTGGTGCTCTCGCTGTTCCGCCTCGCCGCCATTAGCCAGGGCGTCTACAAACGCGGCCTCGACGGCAACGCCTCCAGCCCCGACGCCATCGAACGGGGCAAGTCTGCCCGCCGGCTAGCGGAGATCGGTTGGCACCTGGTACAAACCCGTGGCGTGGGATGAGCCATAACGGGTCTGGTCGGCCATAACAACGGAGGAAAACCCCCATGAAAGAACTCGCAACCGGCTACGGCCTGGTCGAAGGCCCGGTCTGGCATGAGACGCTGGGCCTGCTTTACAGCGACGTGCCGAATGGCGGTGTCTTCCGCATCGCCAAGGATGGCTCGGTCAGCCAGCAGGTGCCGAAGCGCCGAGGCATTGGCGGCATGGCCCTGCACGCGGACGGCGGCCTGATCATGGGCGGGCGGGATATCGTCGTGACGGATATCGACGGCTCGAACATGCAGACGCTGCTGGCTGGCGCGGATACGGCGGCGGGCGTCGGCTTCAACGACCTGACGACGGACGCTGCGGGCCGGATTTATGTGGGAGACCTTGGCTTCAAGGTGTTCGGCGGCGGCGAGCCAAAGCCCGGCTTTTTGCATGTGATCGACCTGGACGGCAGCGACCGGGTCATCTCCGACGGCATCATGCTGACCAATGGCCTCGGCTTCTCGCCGGACGGCAGGCGGCTCTATCACTCGGATGCGCGGGCGGACGTGGTGCGGGTCTATGACGTGCTGGCGGATGGCTCGGTCAGCGGCTGGCAGCCCTTCGCCCACATCCAAAAAGGCGAGACGCCGGACGGCCTGGCAGTGGCTGCGGATGGCTCGGTCTGGGTGGCGCTGGCGCATGGCGGCGCGGTCGCGGTCTATGAGCCGGACGGGACTTTGCGCGAGCGGGTGCCGGTGCCTCTGCCGATGGTGACCAGTGTGTGCTTTGGCGGCGACGACCTGCAGGACCTGTATGTGGTCACCGGCAGCCGTGGTGGCCCTTCAGAGAATTGCGGCAGCGTGTTCGTGATGCGGGCGCCGGTGGCCGGCCTGCCCGTTGCGCCGGCGCGGGTGACGCGGCCGGCACCATAGAAACCGAGCCCGCAACGACGGCGAGGGGTTGGGGTGCGTTCTGGGTCCCCTCCCCGGCGTTGCGAGCCCGATTATCTCTTGGGAAGTGAGAGGTTCGGTCTCTCACCCGTCCCGAATGGTATTAATTGTCCTTCTTCATGCCGTCGCTTTTCTTGCCGTCGTGGTCATCATTCTTTTCGCAGTGGTGACGCCCTTTCATACCGTGATGACCCTCATCGCCATGCATGCGATGCCTGAAACCACGACGCTCACGCAGGTCTTCAAGGACAATGGCGCCGGTGTTGCTCTGGTCCAGATGATCGAACATCCGGTCCGCGCGGGTGGCCAATTCCGCCTCCGTCAAGTTGCCATCGCTATCCAGGTCGTGCTTTTTGAAGCGCACGACCAGGAGCTTCAGACGAATATCCTCCGCCATCGCGACGTATTCCTCGGCGTTCAGCTTGCCGTCTTTATTGGCATCGAATTGCTTGAATTCGGCGCTGCGGAAGGCAGCAACCTCCTCACGGGTGACTTTGCCGTCTCCATTGGCGTCTGCCAGCGATACGAAATCAGCAATCCGTCCCATCGGCCCGCCGCCCTTGTGGCCTTCGCCAGCAAGAGCTGCACTGGTGAGCCCGAGGATGACCGCGCCGCCGATCGATGCGATAAGAGCTTTTGTACGGGTTTGCATGACTTAGATGTCTCCTTAGGGTCGGACCGGTATGGCCTGTGCCACCGGCATACGGACTTGATCGCCGTCCGATGCAGCCAATATGGCGGAGACCTGTCGCAGAATGATCCCGGCGAAAACCCAATTTGGTCAGCAATTGTCGCAAGACCGTCGGCTGATACAGATTGATACAATTTTCACGGACAAATCCCGCAAGCCCGTGCCAATCTTCAGCCATCATGAATACTGAGACTCATATTCTGGTCGTCGACGACCACCGCGATATCCGCGACGCTCTCGCAAAATACCTGGTGAAAAACGGGTACCGGGTCAGCCAAGCCGAAAATGCTGCGGTCGCACGCACCATGCTGCGCGACGCAGCGGTGGACCTGGTCGTGCTGGACATCATGATGCCGGGCGAAGACGGCCTTTCGCTCACCCGGGAACTGCGGGCCCAGGGCAACCTGCCGATCATCCTGCTGACCGCCGTCGCCGAGGAGACCGACCGGATTGTCGGTCTGGAAATGGGCGCCGACGACTACCTGACCAAACCCTTCAACCCCCGCGAACTGCTGGCGCGGATCAAGGCAGTCCTGCGGCGGGCGCAGGCGTTGCCGCAAAAGTCCCAGGCGACGCCGACAGACCGGTTGCGCTTCGGCCCATGGATTGCCGACCCGGCGGCCATGGAGGTCATGGCGCAAGACGGAACTCCGCTTGGCCTGAGCACGGCGGAATTCCGTCTGTTGTCGGTATTCCTGGCGCACCCGCAGCGGGTGTTGAACCGCGACCAGCTCCTGGACCTGACGCAGGGGCGTGCCGCAGCCGCATTCGACCGGTCGATCGACAACCTGGTCAGCCGACTGCGGCGCAAAATCGAGCCGGACCCGAAAAATCCTACGATCATCAAAACGCACTGGGGCGGCGGCTATGCCATCGCCGTTCCGGTAGAGCCGGCCTGAAATGATGGCACTGAAGCAATTGCGTCCCTGGCCACGCGGCCTGGCAGGCCAGTTGATCGTCGCCCTCGTGCTGGTCCTCCTGATCGCGCAAAGCGTGGTGGTGGCGGTTGTCGTGCACGAGCGGTACGACCGGTTCGAGCGCGAAGGCGGGCGCTATGTTGCGCAACGGCTGGCGACGATGGCGCGATTGCTGGAGGCAACCCCGCCAGAACTCCATACGCAGATGCTCCGCGTCGCCAGCAGCCGCGGCCTGCGCTTTGGCATTCGGCCAAGGCCAACAGGACTGCCGCCCTCCCCTTTCCTCGAAAATTGGCTGGCGCCGCATCTGGCGGCGCAAGGCCTGCATGGCACCGTTATTTTTGAGCTGAAACGAATCGACGACGATGATGACAACGCAACGTCCCGCGGCCGTACCGGCGCCGGCGGCCTGATCGCCGTCCCCCTGCGCAGCACCGGCGGCTCGCTATGGCTCACACTGGAGACACGGCAACGCGACACGCCGCCGTGGCCGCACTACGCCTTTGCCTCTTTCCTGCTGGCTGTGCTGGGCAGCGTGCTTGTCGTCGTGTTTTTCGTCCGCAGGGCGACAAAGCCGCTGCACGACCTATCCTCCGCCGCCGAAAAGCTGGGCCGCGGCGAAGTCGTGCCGCATTTGGACGAACGCGGCCCTGCCGATATCCGTCACACCATTATCGCTTTCAACCAGATGCAAGACCGCCTGCATCGCTATGTGCAGGACCGCACGCGGATGTTGGCCGCCATCAGCCACGATCTGCGCTCGCCCATTACCGCGCTGCGCCTGCGGGCGGAAATGGTGGACGACGACGAATTGCGCCAGCGCATGATCGCTTCGCTGGATGAAATGCAACAGATGGTCGAGGCGACCCTGTCGTTCGCCAAGCAGGAAGCAGAAATCGAGCCGACGCAGACGGTGGATCTGGCAGAGCTTGGTGCCGCTATCGTTGCCGAACGCCTGGAGACAGGTCAGCCGGTCACCTGGCTGGGCGGCGAAAGCCGGGCCTGCGCCTGCCGTCCACTGGCGCTGAAGCGCGCGCTCGGCAACCTGATCGACAATGCCGTGCGGTATGGCCATCGGGCTCGCGTCCGCCTAGCGACCAGCGGATTTGAGGTCGAAGACGATGGCGATGGAATTCCGGAAGACCGCATCGAAGACCTGTTCGAACCCTTCACCCGGCTGGAGCAATCCCGCAGCACGGAAACCGGCGGCACCGGCCTGGGCCTGTCGATCGCGCGATCGATTGCCCGGAACCATGGCGGCGATGTGACGTTGATCCGCTCGCAGCAGTCGGGTGGCATGGTGGCGAGGCTTAGTCTCTAGCGCACCACCCTATCCGACCGGATCGCATTTCGGATCCCTTGTCGGGGCCCAGTTGTCCGGGTCTAGCTCGTTGAAGCGGTAGTAGCGTTTCACCGATCCGCCCT
>JAPOJR010000123.1 GCA_029978325.1 Alphaproteobacteria bacterium
CAGGTTTTGCTCGACTTTTCTGAGCAACATGAGTTCGCTGATAGTTTGTTTGAATTGCCAAAAGACTATCGGATTGCTGATCCAAAGCCTTTGTTGCAGTGATTTTTTCGAGCCGGCAAAGATCGAGTGTTTGCGGTTGTTGAAATACTGCGCAGCCAGGGCGTTGATGTAGTCCGCGCCGCCGATCGGCTCCTCGTTCCAGCCCTGCTCCAGTGCGCCGAGGACGAAGGGATTGGCGTAGTAGCCGACCGCCTGCATCTTCAGCTCGCTGAGCCGCTGGATGATTTCCGAGCGACGGATTTTGATCATCGACGCTTCCAGGCCCATTTCTGCGTCGGCGCTCATCTTCGAGAGCAGGCGCAGCATTTGCACCTCAAGCGTCATCAGCTCGATTTCGACCTCGGACATCTGGCGCGAGAAGTCGGGCTGCTCGGCCAGGCTGCCGCCGGCGCCATCCGGCTCCTCGCGGGCGATTTTCTTCAGCTGCTCCATGGACTTCTTGAGCCCGCCGAGCGCGCCGCCGCCCATCCGCTCGTGTCCCAGCAGGTACTTGGCAACCGACCAGCCGTCGTCGACCTCGCCAATCACGTTGGCGGCCGGCACGCGCACGTCGGTGAAAAACACCTCGTTCACTTCGCGGGTGCCCTCAATAGTGATCAGCGGCTTCACCTCAAGGCCGGGGGTGTTCATGTCGACCAGGATGAAGGTGATGCCTTCCTGCCGCTTGCCGGTGTTAGAGGTGCGGACCAGACAGAAAATCCAGTCGGCCATATGCGCCGAAGTCGTCCAGATTTTCTGCCCGTTCAGGACGAAGTGGTCGCCGTCGCGCTCTGCCTTCATCTTCAGGCTGGCCAGATCCGAGCCGCTGCCCGGCTCCGAATAGCCCTGGCAGAAAGTGCGCTCGCCAGAGACGATTTTCGGCAGAAATTCATTCTTCTGCGCATCGGTGCCAAACCGCATCAGCACCGGGCCGCACATGGTGATGCCGAACATGATCAGCCGCGGCGCGCCGGCCAGTGTCGATTCTTCGTCGAAGATGTACTTCTGATTGACCGTCCAGGCGGGGTCCGGGCCGCCCCATTCCGCCGGCCAGTTCGGCGCGACCCAACGCTTTTCATACATCTTGGTGTGCCAGTCGCGGATTTCCTGGCGGCTAACGGCAAAGCCGTTGTGAACCTTGTGCGCGACATGCGGCGGAATGTTTTCGCGCATAAAGGCGCGCACTTCCGCGCGCCAGGCTTCGTCAGCTGCGGTAAAGGCCATGTCCATGGTGAGCGGGCTCCTTTGCGTTTGCATCCGGCTGTTGCAACGAATCGAGGTTTGCGGTCAGTTGTACTGACGAAAGCGCCTAAGGGGAAGATCGCATGAACCAGGACCAACTCGCCGCCACCTTGCGGCAGGTTTCAACCGCCACGCTGACAATGCAATTGCTGAAGCGTGGCATCCGCCAGGTGTGGATGGTTGGGCCGAAGCCGCTCGCCTCCAGCCAGGAACGGATCGCCGGCCCGGCGTTTACGCTGCGGTTTATCCCTGGCCGCGAGGATTTGAGCGGGCCAGATATCCTGAAGCGCACCGACCTGGCGCAGCGCCGCGCCATAGAGGAATGCCCGCCCGGCCATATTCTGGTCGTGGACGCGTTGCGCCAGAGCGACGGTGCTGCGATCGGTGACATCCTGGCGACGCGCATGCGGGTGCGGGGCGTTGCCGGCATGGTTAGCGATGCTTGCGTGCGCGATGCGGATGGGGTCCGGCACAGCGGCCTGCCGGTCTGGTGCCCTGGCGCGGCAGCGCCGGCGAGCGTAGCGACGCTGTCCGACGGCGACCTGAATGTGCCGATCGGTTGCGGCGGCGTTGCGGTGATCCCCGGCGACTGGGTTGTTTGCGACAACGACGGCTGTGTGGTGATCCCGCAGGCACTGGTGCAGGAGGTGGCCGAGGGCGGCCTGGAGCAGGAACTGCACGAGCAATTTATCCTGGAGCAGGTCAAGAACGGCGCGCGAATCCCTGGTACCTATCCGCCGAATGAGGAGAACCTGGCGAAGTACCAGGCCTGGAAGAAGCAGCGGGGGTAGGCGCCTGGTTGCGCGCCTATGCAAATTGACCACCTCCGGACGGTTTGCGCCGCCTAACTCCAAGAAATGAAAGCCCCCTCTGCCAGTCGAAACATTCCGTTTCCGCGGATAAGAGTCTAGGATCGGATAGGGGACCGTTCGTTAGGACCAGGGAGAAAAGCCGATGCGTCTCGCCTTGCTCGGATTGGCCGTCCTTTTGTCAGTTTGCGGAGCGGTACCGCTTGCGGAAGCGGCTGTCCGGCCGCTGATGGATCGCGGTTCGAGCCCGCCGGCTTTGGCCAGGGTCGCCCATAACAGCACGATCTACGACATCCAGCAGGCCCTGAACGCCGCTGGCTATGATGCTGGCACTCCCGATGGGTTGACGGGGCGACGGACACGTCTGGCGATCCAGGCCTACCAGCGGGACCACAATCTGTTGGAGACCGGCGAACCGTCGGACGCTTTGCTGGAGCATCTGCGCCGCGCGGCCGCCACGCCGCGGCAGCCTCAACCGGCGGCGGACCCCGCGGTGCAGGCGTTGCAGGAAGATCTGGACTATCTTGGATATTCCGTTGACGCGACTGGCCAGCTGGATGCGCGGACGTTTGCGGCTATCCGGGACTATCAGCGGGACCGCCGGCTGTTGGTGACCGGGGAGTATCATCCTGCGCTGGCCGAACATGTCCGGAAAGCTGCGGATGATGAGGAGTTGCGGCGCCAGCAGTCGAGCGCTTCGTCCGATCGCCCCTGGCGCGGCCGGGAACGCCATGGTCGCCGTCCTGCGGACCGGCCGACAATCGCCGCCGTCCAGCAGCAATTGCGCCAGCGCGGCTATCCGGTCGATACCATCGACGGCGATTGGGACCGCGCAACGGAAATCGCCATTCGGAACTACCAACTGGACTATGGCTTGCCAGAGACCGGACGTCCCGATGCGGCGTTGGCCCAGCGGTTGCGTGAATCGAACGCCGACGACCTGTCGCGCCGGCGCATTTTTAACGTGCAACAGGCCCTAAACGAGCGCCGCTACAACGCTGGACGCCCTGACGGCGCCTTAGGACCGGCTACGCAACGGGCCATTGCCGAATTCCGCCGCGATAACGGCATGACACCGATTGGCGCGTTGGCGCCGGCGGTGTTGGCGAAACTGGGACTGGATGCGGCGGGCGAGCCGTTACCGCGTAGCCGTGACCGGGACCGGCCCCCGCGTCGCGGCGGGGGGCATGGCGATTTTACGGTGCGGCTCAGCGATGGCTTCGACGACGGCGACTATTCGCGCGATCCGGCATGGTACATAGCAGGCGGTCGCTTCGATGTGCGTGACCGGGCGCTGTTTTCCTCTGTGCCGCCAGCCAGCGGGCACCGGAAGCCTGATGCAGGCGAGCTGTTGGGCGACGTGCTGGGCCAGGCGTTGGGGGTCCGGGTGGAGAAAGCCTCAGACCCGGCAATCGCTGTTCTGCCGGCGCCGTTCGAGGCAGCGTTCCGCATCCGGTTGCGGTTGCGCAGTGCGAACGGACGCGAGGGGTCGATCAATTTTGGCGCCTACAATGGTCGCGATGCCGGATCCGGCTACAGAATTACGGCGGAAACCATCAAGCGTGACTCGTTGAAGCTTTGGGCCGTGGAGGGCGGTAAATCCCGCTTGCTGGCCACCACGCGGCAACCGATCCGGATCGATGATGGCGACTGGCACCGTCTGACGCTGGAACGCCAGCGCGATGGCGATATTCGGGTCATTTTTGACCGCGACGAAGTCTTGTCGGTGCGGGACCGGTCGTTGTGGCGGTTCAGCGGCCTGTCCTTCATCAACACACGCGGCGATTGGTGGATCGACGACGTATCGCTGTCGACCGCGGACTAGCCCGCCTCTGGGTATCAACCCCGGTTGCGTATGGCATTCCGCTTGCCGGGCGAACCTTATCGGCGGAACCATAGATCGGACGCAAGAGGATGACAGAGACCATGCGACAGTGGTGGACCGTTCCGGGCCCAGATGGCGGTATCTCGGAGCTGCGGGACGTACCGGTGCCGCAGCCCGGACCGGGCGAGGTGCTGGTGCAGGTGGCTGGTGCGGGCGTCAACCGCGGCGAACTGATCCTGCGCCCGGCTCTGCGGAGCGATAACCCGAACGCTAAACCCAGCCCGTCCGGCAATGAGTTTGCGGGCCGGGTGGCTGCCGTCGGCGCAGGCGTCACTGGTTGGCGTGAGGGCGACCGGGTCATGGGCCGTGGCCGGGCATGCCAGGCGGACTACACGCTGACGCCGGCGGAGGCGCTGATGGCAGTGCCGGCAGGCCTCTCCGACGAGCAGGCGGCGGCGATTCCCAACGTCTTTGTCACGGCGCATGACGCCATCGTCACGGCGGCGCAAGCCGGCCAAGAGGATGCGGTGCTGATTACCGCCGGCTCCTCCGGCGTCGGGACGGCGGCGATCCAGATCGCACGCTATCTGGGCTGCCGGGATGTGGTGGCGACGACCACCTCTCCGGCCAAGGCGGAGGCGTTGCGGGCGCTGGGGGCAACGCATGTGGCGGATACGTCGGCGGATGGCTGGCCGGCGGCGCTGACCGATGCGGTCGGGCCGGTCGACGCGGTGATCGACCAGGTGGGCGGGCGTCTCTTCCCCGGCCTGCTGGAGGCGATGGCGCTGAAAGGGCGTTATGTCAGCGTCGGGCGGAACGACGGCGCGCATGCCAGCATCGACCTGGATCTGGTGGCCCGCCAGCGGCTGCACCTGATCGGCGTCACCTTCCGCACCCGCACCCCGGCGGAGACGCTCGCCTGCAGCCAGCGCTTTGCCGAGGACCTGCTGCCGGCGTTCGGCTCCGGCGCGCTGAGGCCGGTGCTGGACCGGGCATTTCCGCTGGACCGGCTGGCAGACGCGCATGCCTATATGCTCGGCAACTCCCAATTGGGTAAGATCGTGTTGATGCCTTAGCCTGGGCTGTTCAAACAGGGAGGAAACCGCCATGGACGCCAAAGTCGAAGACCTGACCGGCCTGCAGGTGCAGCCGGTTTCCGGCTCCATAGGCGCGGAGATTTCGGGTGTGCGCCTCGCCGATCTGACCGACGCGGCGTTCGCGGCCATCCGCCAGGCGTTTCTGGACCACTGCATGCTGGTGTTCCGCAGCCAGCACCTCTCCATGGAGGAGCACGTCGCCTTTGCCGCGCGTTGGGGCGAGTTCGACGTAAACCCGCTCAGCCCCTACCGCGAAGACTACCCGATGATCCTGGAACTGGAGAATCGCGGCAAATCGCGGGCGGTGACGGAGAACTGGCACTACGACTCGACCTTCGAGGCCGCGCCGCCGGCGATCACGATCCTATCGGCGCGTGACGTGCCGGTCGGCGGCGACACCATGTGGTGCAACCAGTATCGCGCCTACGAGCGGCTCTCGCCCGGCATGCAGCGCCTGCTTGAGGGCGTGCGGGCGGAGTTTACCGGCGCGCGCCTCGCTAAGCTCTATGGCCTGCCGGAGGTGCCGCGGAGCCTGCATCCCGTCGTGCGCACCCATCCGGAGACCGGGCGTAAGGCGCTCTATATCGGCAAGCCGGGCGACACGGTGCCTCGGTTGGAGGACATGAGCCCGGAGGACAGCGTGCCGCTGCTGGCCTATCTCTACGAACATTCGACCAGGCCGGACAATATCTATCGCCACCACTGGCGAAACGGCGACGTGGTGATGTGGGACAACCGCTGTACCATGCACTATGCCGTGCACGATTACGGCGATGAGGCGGTGCGGAGCCTGCACCGCATAACGATTGCCGGCGACGTGCCGCGCTAGGAGTTGGAGCCCTTGGAACGCAAACTCGCCGCCATCCTGGCCGCCGATGTGGTCGGCTACTCCCGCCTGATTTTGAAGTAGATATGCCCCTCCCAACCTCCCTCTCCTCCCGCCTCAAGCTCCCCCTGATCGCGGCGCCGATGTTTCTGGTTTCTGGGCCGGAGCTTGTGATCGCCGCGTGCAAGGCCGGCGTCATCGGCTCTTTCCCGACGATCAACTGCCGTACGGTCGAGGAACTCTCTGAGTGGCTCACACGAATAGACGGCGCGCTCTCGCCGGAGGACGCACCCGTCGCGCCCAATCTGGTGGTGCATCGCTCCAACAGCCGCCTCGCCGAAGACCTCGCGCTGATCTGCGAGCACAAGCCGGCGATGGTGATCGCAAGCGTCGGCTCGCCCGCGCCGATCATTGAGGCGATCCATGGCTATGGCGGGCTGGTGTTCGCCGACATTGCCTCCATGCGCCATGCGGAGAAGGCCATTGAGGCCGGCGCGGACGGGCTGATCCTGCTGACGGCGGGGGCGGGCGGGCAGACCGGCTGGGCCAACCCCTTTGCCTTTGTCCGCGGCGTCAGGCGGATGTTCGACGGGCCGGTGGTGCTGGCGGGCGGCGTTGGCGACGGCCAGGCGCTGCGCGCGGCGGAGGTGCTGGGCTGCGACCTCGCCTATATGGGCACCCGCTTTATCGCGACGCGGGAGAGCATGGCGAAGGACGCCTACAAGCAGATGCTGGTGTCCTCCAGGCTCGACGATATCAAGCTGACCCGCGCCATGACCGGGCTGGAGACCAACATGCTGATCCCCTCGATCCGCGCGGCGGGGCTCGACCCGGACAATCTGCCGGAGCGGGGCTCGGTGGAGATCGACAAGGACATCAACCCGAATGCGCCCCGGCGCTGGAAGGACGTCTGGTCCGCCGGCCACTCGGTGCAGATGGTGGACGGCGTGCCGTCGGTGGCGGAACTGGTGGAGCGGATCGCCGGCGAATATGCAGCTGCCGGGCGCTAGACGCTATTGCGGACATGGCTTTTTGGCATGCATCCGGGCCAGATTCTGATTCCTGTCCTGTAGAGCACGCATTTCAATCTGCTCTTTATTGGAGAGATCGACGGCAAACACAGCCGGCCAGAAAACAACCGCACTCGCAACCATGGCTGCGGTGTTGGTGGCTTCACGGTCGGAATCGAGGTCTGCCAGTGTGTTCGCAGCATGACGGTTTGCAGTCATCTGGCTTTCGATTTGCTGACAGGTCAATGCAGTGTCGCCCGGCTGGGAGATCGCAACGGGGTTCGATGGTTTGTGCCCGCAGGCGGCTACCAAACATAATGCGGCGGCCCCTACCACCGACTTTCGCAATTGCATTGCGCCACCTTTAATTCACGTTGCATCGTGGTTCCGAAATCGGCACGGTTCTAGCCGATAGCATGAACCATAGCCGGATCGGAGCTCAATGATATGCGTCTGCTTGTAAGATGTGTGGCCATCGTAGTGTTGAGTGTTGCGCTCGGCGCCTGTGCGCAAAAGGCTGACGTTGGCAACATGGTGTTGGGGAAAACATCTGTACAGGCCGTAGACGGCTCTCCGTTGGCCAACGCTTTGTGTATCGGGGCAGTAACCGGAGGCGAAGCGACCAACCCGATGTGGGTTTCGAAAGTTGACAACGAAGGATTCCGCGGCGCCCTGGACGGGTCATTGCGTAACAATGGTCTGCTCGCGTCGGATTCCAAAAATTGCAGATACGATGTCAACGCCAATCTCCTTGGATTGTCGCAGCCAATCATCGGAATCAGCATGACGGTCACTTCCAACGTCAACTATAGCGTCTTAGAGCGCCCATCCGGCGATCCGTATTTCCAAACGACAGTGACAAAACCGTATACGGCGGAATTTGGCGCTGCCTTTTTGGGCGTCAAGCGTTTGCAGATCGCGAATGAAGGGTCAATCCGCACGAATATCGGTGTCTTCATCGATCAACTGCTCAGCCATAAGCCGGAACCAAAATCTGCCGGCCAGTCTGAGAACGGCAAGCCGACTTCGTAGACTCATTCGATGGATTTGATCAGACAATGACGCAGGACCTGCCCCTTTTCCCCACCATGGGCGTCGGCAGCCACGCGGCGCCCGGCTGGCTGTTCAGTTTCCGCGAGGCGATGCGGGCGGGCAAAGCCGGGCCGGCGGACGTGGACGAGGCTTATGGCGATGCAACGCGCACCGCCATCGCCGACCAAATCCAGGCGGGGCTCGATCTTTTCAGCGATGGTGAGCTGACCCGCGACCGGTTCGTCTATGCCATGTACGACCGGTTGGACGGGCTGAACCGGCAGCCGGTGGCGCGGCGTCTGGGCGTGCCGGGCTATGACCGGACGCCCGGCTATGTCGCCGATGAGCGGGTGTGCGCGCCGAGAGGGCTGGGGCTGGTCGAGGACTACCTGTTCCTTCGCCGCGAGGTGGCGCGGCAGTTGGGCGAGGAGGCGGCTGCTACCCGGTTGAAAATGGCGCTGCCGGGCCCGATTACCTTTGTGCGCAATATCCGCGCCGGCCGTGCTTATGCCCACGAAAGCGAGCCGCAGTTGTCTTTGCTGGATGATCTGGTGGAAGCCGTTAAAGCGGAGGTGCAGGCCCTCGTCGATGCCGGTTGCCCGCTGGTGCAATTGGATGAGCCGGGGCTGACCTACCCGTCGGACTGGCTGGATCAGGAGGAATCGATACGCGCCGTGAACCGGGTGGGCGAGGCGGCGCCGGGACAGTTCCTGGTGCATGTGTGTTTTGGCAACAATGCCAGTCGCCCCTATACGCCACGGGATTTCGACCGGCTGGATCGGGTCCTGGAGGAACTTGCAGCGGACTGTCTGGTGCTGGAATTCGCCAATCGCGAAATGGCGGGCCTGGACCTGGTCGCGCGGTTGTCAAACCCGGCCAAGATCGCGGCGGGCGTGGTCGACGTGAAGAACTTCCACCTGGAGACAGCCGACGAGGTTGCGCGCCGGGTCGAGCGCGTACTTGCCGCCGGCATCCCGGCGGAGAAGCTGGTTTTGACGGCGGATTGCGGGCTTTCGGCTCTGCCGCGGTGGTTGGGCGTGCGCAAGCTGGAGGCGCTGGCGGCGGGCGCGAAGCTGGTGCGGGGGCGGGCATAGACCACCAATCCGGCTCAGACAGCCAAGCCACAAATCCCCCAACGCGCGATTCCCGGCCGCCGCGGAGCGGTGAGCCGGGACCGGACTCTCCCGCGAACACTGGCGTGGATGGTGTTCGTCTCTCGACGACCGGCCCCGGATAGCTGCTCCGCAGCTTCCGGGGTTCGTCAACATGCGGACGGCTGCGGAACCGCCGCGGCTACTTGTTCTGCCTGTTCGCGATCAGGTCATCGACGACCTGCGGCTCCGCCAGGGTGGAGGTGTCGCCCAGATTGCCGAAGTCGTTCTCGGCGATCTTGCGCAGGATGCGGCGCATGATCTTGCCGGAGCGGGTCTTGGGCAGGCCCGGCGCGAACTGGATCTTGTCGGGCGTCGCCAGCGGGCCGATTTCCTTGCGGACATGGGCCACGAGGTCCTTGCGGAGCTCGTCGTCGCCCTCCTCGCCCGCCATCAGCGTCACGTAGCAGTAGATGCCCTGGCCCTTGATGTCGTGCGGGTAGCCGACCACGGCGGCTTCCGAGACCTTGGGATGGGCAACCAGCGCCGACTCGACTTCCGCCGTGCCGAGGCGGTGGCCGGACACATTG
>JAPOJR010000124.1 GCA_029978325.1 Alphaproteobacteria bacterium
GGGGGAGCCGGATACATGGAAGGCCGGATGAGCCAACTTTACCGCGATGCCCGCGTCGGTCTGATCGGCGGCGGTACATCGGAAATCATGCGCACCGTGATCGCCAAGCGAATGGGTGTAATCTGAGCGACCTCAGGACCGCCTGCGGAATTGAGTCCCGCAGGCAGAGGCGTCATAGTGACGGCAAAGTCCGTCACCCTGCTTCCAGAAGGGAATTCGCAATGCCCGTAGATCCGCAAATCCAAGCTCTGCTCGACCGTGGCAGTGGGGTCCCGGACACCCATACACTGCCCGTCGATGTCGCGCGCACGCAATACGCCGCGCGGGTTTCCGCGATGGCCAAGCCTGCGGATATAGCGGGCGTGCGCGAACAAACGATGCCCGGTCCGGGAGGGCCGCTGTTGCTGCGCATCTATACACCACATGGCACGGGGCCGTTTCCGCTGATGGTGTTTTTCCATGGCAGTGGTTTTGTGCTCTGCAACCTGGATACCCACGACGGCATGTGCCGCAACCTGTGCGCTGGCATCGGCTGCGTTGTGGTGTCGGTCGACTATCGGCTGGCGCCGGAGCATCCGTTTCCAGCCGGCCCAGACGATTGTCTGGCGGCGACCCGCTGGGCCGCTGATCATGCCGCCTCGCTTCAGGCAGACGGTTCGAGGATCATGGTTGCGGGTGACAGCGCCGGCGGCAACATGGCGGCGGTAACAGCGTTGCGGGTGCGGGACGAGGGTGGCCCGGCATTGTGCGGGCAGATGCTGCTCTACCCCGTCACGGACTACCATACGCCGCCCAAGCCCTCCTATGTAGAGAATGCGGAAGGCTATGGCCTGACTCGGAAGACAATGGAATGGTTTTGGAGCCATTACCTGTCCGATCCAGCTTCGGAGGCCGACAATCCTTATGTGTCGCCGCTGCGCGCTAAAGATTTGCGCGGCCTGGCGCCGGCGTATTCGCTGAACGCCGAGTTTGATCCGTTGCGCGATGAAGCTGACCTCTATGCCGATCGTCTGCGAGAGGCGGGCGTGCCGGTTGAGAGCATGTGCTGCGCGGGTATGAACCACGGTTTTTTGTTCTGGGTTGGCCGTGTCAATGGGGCTGACGCCGCTATGGCGCATGCCTGCAACTGGGGCCGGCGGGCCTTTGCAGGAAAAGTCTAAGGGAACATGACGATGGATTATGATGCTAAGCGCGCAGCACTAATCGAGAAGTACCGGCCGACAAACCAGCCGGCGGGCAGTGCGCCGGTTGCAACTGGTGGAGTGGATCACCTGGCGCTGATTTGCTCGGACATCGCCCAGACCATTGAATTCTATACCGAAGTCGTCGGCATGACGATCAACAAGATCGTGCCGAACCGCGACGAGCCCAGCTCCACCCATATCTTTATGGATATGGGTGGCGGCAATTATCTGGCGTTTTTCGACTTTCCCAAGAAAGGGCCGGCAAAAACCGAGCGCGGCGTCGGCAGTATGCATCATCTGGCGTTGAAGGGGACTTCGGAGCAATACGCCAATGCCATCGCCAAGCTGCGTGAGCGCGGCATCGCGCACGACGTGCATGGCAATGAGACCAAGGGATCGGTCTATTTCCGCGATCCGGACGACATTTTGCTGGAAATCACGACTGGTTACTGATCCGGACGGGATGTGCGGACCAATTCGACCACCGGTACGGCGTCATCCAGGTAGACGTCCAATTTTGCCAGCCGCACCCGCGCCGCGGTCACCGTCGCATCCTGAAAGGCGAAGGCCAGCAGGTCATGCGCCAATGTCTCCAACAGGTCGGTGTGGCCGCGGGCGGGCCATTGCTGGGTGACATAGCGGTACAGCCGGCTGTAGTCGAGGCAGTCCTCGATCCGGGCGGGCGGCAGCCCTAAAGGGCGGTAGCACGCCACGTCAACCTGCACCCGCTGCTTGCGGTCCGGATGGCGCTCCCAGTCGCGGATGCCGATATGCAGAGGCAGGATCAGGCCGTTAAGACTGACGCATTCGTAGTCGCCGGCAATAGGGGCGGTCATCGTTTCGGCTCCAGGGGCTTGCTCGGCAGATATTTCTGGCCCTGCATCAGGTGCTTGCCGGCATCGACGTAGAGAATCTCGCCGGTCACCGTGTCGGCTTCGATCAGATAGGTCAGCGCACGCACGATGGCGTCTTCGCCCGGCCCTTTGCCCAGCAGGGTATTGCGGTGGGCGCGCTCGAACGCGTCCTTCGAAGGATGGCCGCTATCCAGAATGAGACCCGGCGCTATGCCGTTGACTCTGATCCGCGGCGCAAGCGCTTGCGCCAGCATCTCTGTCATCGCTGCCAGCGCCACCTTGCTGACGGTATAGCTAAAAAAGGTGGGCCCCGGACGCATGACGGCTTCGTCCAGCATGTTGACGATCAGGCCGTTTGCATCCTCCGGCAGGGCCGCCGCCATTTGCTGCGCTAGCAGGGCAGGGGCCTCTGCGTTGATAGCAAGGTGATTGTGCCAACCTTTGGAGGTAAGGGTCTCAATGGAGTCATTCTCAAAGGCAGATGCGTTGTTGATCAAGCATGTGATGGTGCCAAGCGCGTTTGCCGCTGCGGCGACCAATCCTGCGACCTCTTCCGGATGGGATAGGTCGGCCTGGACAATAGCGGCAGGCCGGCCAATCGCCGTGATTTCAGCCGCCACGGCCTCGGCTGCCGCGCGCGAGCGATTGTAGTGCACTGCCACGGCAAAACCCCGGCGCGCGCAGGCAAGGGCCATGGCGCGGCCCAGCCGCTGGCCGGCTCCGGTAATTAATACGGTGTTCTTTTTCATACCCTGGCTCATAGCCGAGGCAACGCGCCTAGCCAAGCGCGACGGCAGCTTGCATTGACACCCGCCCAGCAGACGGGTAGCCGAAGCGGATACGATGCTGTCTCGAAGGACGCCCGAACGCCATGCGCCTGTCTCGTTATTTTTTGCCCACCCTCAAGGAAAACCCGTCCGAAGCGCAGATCGTCTCGCACCGGCTGATGCTGCGCGCCGGTATGATCAAGCAACAGGCTGCGGGTATTTATTCGTGGTTGCCTTTGGGTTTCCGCGTGCTGAAGAAGATCGAGCAGATCGTGCGTGAGGAACAGGACCGGGCCGGCGCCGTTGAAGTGTTGATGCCGACAATTCAGTCGGCCGACCTTTGGCGCGAAAGCGGCCGCTATGACGACTATGGCCAGGAGATGTTGCGCATCACCGACCGGCATGAGCGCGATATGTTGTTCGGGCCGACCAACGAGGAGGTGATCACCGACATCTTCCGCAATGGCGCCAAGAGCTATCGCAATGTGCCGTTGAACATGTACCACATCCAATGGAAATTCCGGGATGAAGTTCGGCCCCGGTTCGGCGTTATGCGCGGCCGGGAATTCCTGATGAAGGATGCCTATTCCTTTGACCTGGATGTTGCCGGCGCAAAGCATTCGTACAACAAGATGTTCATGGCCTATTTGCGCACCTTCGACCGGATGGGCCTGCAGGCCATCCCGATGCGGGCGGATACCGGACCGATCGGCGGCGACCTGAGCCATGAGTTCATTATCCTGGCCGATACCGGTGAATCGGAAGTGTTTTGCGACAAGCGTTGGCTGGACATGGACCTATCTGGCCAGGCGGTCGATTATGACAGCGACCTTGAGCCGATGTTCAAGGAACTGACCAGCATTTATGCAGCCACCGACGAAATGCACGACCCGGCCAATTGCCCGGTGCCGGCTGACCAGTTGGTGACGCGGCGCGGCATCGAAGTCGGCCATATCTTCTATTTCGGCGACAAATACTCCAAGCCGCTGGGGGCGATGGTCTCGACCGCCGATGGTGAGCAAGTCCCGGTGCAGATGGGGTCCTATGGCATTGGCGTATCGCGCCTGGTCGGCGGCATTATCGAGGCCAGCCACGACGACGCCGGCATCATCTGGCCAGAAAGCGTCGCGCCGTTCCATACCGGACTGATCAATCTGCGCACCGGCGACGCAGACTGCGACGCCGCCTGCGCTGACCTGGAGGCCAAGCTGACGGCCGCCGGCAAAGAGCCGCTCTATGACGACCGCGAGGAACGCGCCGGCGCCAAGTTCGCCGACATGGACCTGATCGGCCTGCCTTGGCAATTGATCGTCGGCCCGCGCGGCCTGAAGAATGGCGTGGTCGAATTGAAACGCCGCGCAACGGGCGAGCGCGAAGAACTGTCCGTTGAAAGCGCATTGGCCAAGGTAACGGGGTGAAGCACCGCATAGGGGCGAAAGCATGATCTTTTCGGCTTTTGAGCGCATGGTGGCCTGGCGCTATTTGCGCGCGCGGCGGCGGGAGCGGTTTGTCTCGGTCATAGCCGGCTTCTCGTTTACTGGCATTATGCTGGGGGTCGCCACGCTGATCATCGTCATGAGCGTCATGAACGGATTCCGCGCCGAATTGCTGGATCGGGTGATGGGGGTCAATGCCCACGTCGTGATCAGCGCTTTCGGTGAGCCGCTGGAGCCGGATTATCCCGATTTACAAGCCAAACTCGCCAAAATACCCGGTGTAGTTTATGCCGAGCCCATGGTCGAAGGGCAGGCGATGGCGGTTTCCGACCGCGGCGGCACCAGCGGGGTCGTGGCCCGGGGACTTTCGCAAAGTGCGATCAGCCAGCGGGAGATACTGGTAAACAACCTTGAGAATGGTGACCTTTCCAGCTTCGGTAAGGACGGCGACGAAATCCTGATTGGCCATCGCCTCGCCGCCAAGCTGGGCATCGGCACCGGCTCCAATCTGCGTTTGATTTCGCCGACCGGAAATGTCAGCCCGTTCGGTACCGTGCCGCGCACGAAGACGTTCCGCGTCGCTGGAATTTTCAATGTTGGCATGTACGAGTACGATTCCGGCTTCGTCTACATCCCAATTACGACTGCGCAGCGCCTGTTCGGGACCGGGGAGGGCGTGTCGGCTCTGGAATTGCTGTTGGCGGACCCGAACGCCCTGGTCGAAGCCAGGGCGGCCGTGCAGAGCCAACTGCCACGGGACAAGCCGTTGCGCCTGTACGACTGGAAGACCGCCAACGCAGCGTTTGTCCAGGCCCTACAGGTCGAACGCAATGTGATGTTCCTGATCCTGTCGATGATTATCATGGTGGCGGCGTTCAACATCATCTCATCGATGATCATGCTGGTGCAGGATAAAGGCCGGGACATCGCGATTATGCGCGCCATGGGCGCAACTCGCGGCATGATCATGCGGATATTCTTCCTGAACGGCGCTTCGATCGGCGTGACGGGCACGCTGGCCGGTTTCATGCTCGGGCTAGCGTTCGCCAAAAACATCGACACGATCAAAGGATGGTTAGAGGCCCTGACCGGGGGAGAGTTGTTTTCGGCGGAGATCTATTTCCTCTCGAAACTGCCGGCCAAGGTCGATTCGTTCGAGGTGGTTCTGGTGGTCTGCATGGGTATAACTTTGTCGATCCTGGCCACCCTCTATCCCAGTTGGCGCGCTGGCCGCCTGCAACCGGCGGAGGCGTTGCGTTATGAGTGAGACCGCTCTCCAATTGGCAGGAATAGTCCGGGTATATCGCCAGGGCGACCGCGCCCTGCGGGTGCTGGACGAATTGGACCTTGCGTTGCGACCGGGCGAGATCGTAGCGCTCGTCGGACCATCTGGTGCCGGAAAGTCTACGCTCCTGCAAATTGCAGGCCTGCTGGATAGTCCGGACGCAGGCTTCGTTATGTTGGGGGACCGTGACTGCGCCCGCCTGACCGATGCCGAACGGTCGGACATGCGCCGGCAGGAGATCGGCTTTGTCTTTCAGTTTCATCACCTGCTGCCCGAGTTTTCCGCATTGGAAAACGTGGTGCTGCCGCAATTGATCAGTGGCACCCGCCGCGGCCTGGCCCGGCAGCGGGCATCTGAATTGCTAGCGCTGGTAGGATTGGCGGACCGCGCCACGCATCGCCCGGCCGAGCTTTCCGGCGGCGAACAACAGCGCGTCGCCATTGCGCGGGCATTGGCAAACAGCCCCAGGGTCTTGTTGGCAGATGAGCCAACCGGCAACCTGGATCAGGCAACAGGAGAGCGCGTAGCCGATCTGCTGATACGCTTGTCGCACGAAACCGGCATTGCCGCTCTGGTCGCGACCCACAACCTGGCATTAGCACATGATATGGATCGTATTGTGCGCATGGAGAATGGCAGGCTAGCGGATGGGCTCTAACTTTGTGACTTTAAAGGGGCTTCCCCCGATAAAGAGAGTCCATTTGATCGGGCGCTCTTCTAGGCCGGTTGGCGTTCAGCGCGGCCTAGGAACCAGACGGCCGCGCCGCCGAAGATGACAGCGCCTCCCAGGCTCACAAAGGCCCAGCCCCAACCGCTGACGGTCTCCGGGCCGCCGGACGCGTCCAAAACAACGCCGAACAACACCGGCCCGACTAAGCCGCCCGCGGCGTTTGCCAAGGCCATGAACATGACCAAAGTGCCTCTGCTGCCGGCCTCCGCGGCGGCGATAGCACCCGCGTTAACTACGCCCGAATCCGCCAGAACCAACAAATTATGACCGAGGACGAATGCCGCCAGCAACCACATCGGCCAAGCGGCGGCAAATCCGACGAAACAGGACATCACGCCCGACGCAACCATCAATGCCGCTGTCACGCCAGCATACCCCCATTTGGCCCCAGCATCGCCACCGGCGAAAGACGTAGGCGCTCCCATGAGGATCAACAGTGTCGTAGCGCCTGGAATCAGCCAGAGCAAATCAACGCTGCCATATTGCGTCAGGGCGAAAACATAGAATGCGACGCTCCAGGCGCGCACGCCCAAAAGTTCTATAGCGTGCATAAACGCGCCGATGCCAAAGCCCATTACTGGCTTATTGCGCAGGACAGGCCCCATATCGAACAAAGAGCGTCTGGGTCCGGCTTCCTGCTCCACCGGACGCAAGGCAACCAGGGCCAGCAGAAAGGCGGCAAATGCCGCAGCGGCAGGCAATAGATAGGCGGCCTGCCAGCCGAATGCTTGAGAAAGCTGCGCAGAAATGACGACGCTGGAACTGGCGCAGATGGGAAAGCTTGAGATATAGCGGGATGTCGCCTTGGGCCGGTCCTGTTGTGGGATACGGTCGCTGATGGCTTTCACGCCAACCATATAGGTTCCGGCGAAACCCAACCCCTGGATCCCGCGGAACGCCAAAGCGGCGGCATAGGTATCGGCGAACAAGGCGAAGCCAATGAATCCAATCGTATTGGCCAGTGCGCCAGCCAGCATAATGCGCCTGGCATCGATACGGTCGGTGATGGTCAGAAACGGTATGGCCAACGTGGACGTCAACCCCCAAATACCGTTCAACCAGCCTGCCTCTGTCCCGGTCAAATTCCATTCTGTGATGAAAAAGGGCAAAAGCGTCGCCGTCGCGTGCATGCCAAGCAAGTTCAATCCCAAAAAGGCGCACATAAGGAAGACGAGGCGGTTGGGCGACATACTGGCAAGAACGCTCTGTCATCGGTGATCCGACGCGCACAATCGGCGGTAACGGCGCCAAAGGCAAGGCAGAGCAGCGGAACCTCGCACCCAAATCAAGGATGACTGCTTTGGCGATGCCCCGCATCTTTTGCCTTAATGGCGGATTTGTGTCTGAGCCGCTATTGCTGCCGACGGGGGAAGGGCAATGCCTGCCTTGTTAGATGCCGTAACGCGGTTCCGGCCATTGTGTTTTGAGCGGTATAACGCGTCATCAGCCCGCCGCAACGCGCCATCGGTCGATGCTTCAGTCCAGGCACAGTCGGCAACACCAAAGCTGGCTGTCATTTGCAGGCTCGTCTGATTGTCTGGCAAGGGAATTACAGAACCGGCTATGGCACAACGCAGGCGCTCTGCGATCCGCAAAGCGTGCGCAAGGTCCGTATCGGGCAGCACAATCAGAAATTCTTCGCCGCCATATCGCACCACCATATCCTGCGGCCGGACGCACCCCGATAGTTTGGTTGCGATATAGCGCAGCACAGCATCGCCGACCGCATGGCCATGACTATCATTGACCGATTTAAACATATCCAGATCGCACAGGATAAATGACAGGAACCGCCGCTCCTCGACCGCACGGTCCTTGAGCCGGCAAAGGTGAGCGTCGAGATAGTGGCGATTGTAGAGCCCCGTCAGCGCATCGGTAACAGCCTTGTTCAGGTTGGCCCTGTGTCGGCGTTGGATCCTTTGTTGCAGGCGGTGCCGTCTGATCTGGGTCTTTAATCGCGCCATCACCTCGTTTGGGTTCAAGGGGCGGACCATGCATTCGTTCGCCCCGAGGTCCAAACCTTTGTGCAGCCTGTCACTGTCGGTCCGGTCGCCGATCAGTATCAGGGGCAGGTGGCGGGTTTCCTCTGACGAACGGGCCTGGGAGCAAAGACGAAGCGCATCGAATGGGCGATACCCGACATCCGCCAGGATAAAATCGAAAGAGCCTACCAGCAATTGTCTGACAGGAGGGGCGTCCAGGGCGCAATACACCACGTCATGGTTCAAAAGCGCCGCCGTTTGTTCGAGCATTCGGCAAACCGCACCATTGTCACTCATGACGAAAGCGCGCGCGTCGGTAAAGGGCTCGTTCGCCAGCGCCTCATCCCCGATGTCGCCAAGCGGACCGCCTTCGCGAAGCCGCCACTCGTCCAGCACGCGCTTCAGGCGGACGAGGTTACGAACACGCGCGAAGAGGGCAAGATTGTCGAGGGGCTTGGTCAGAAAATCATCGGCGCCGCTTTCCAGGCCACGGACAATGTCCTGGGGCGAATCGAGCGCAGTTACCATCACGACAGGAATGTGACTAAAGCGGTGGTCCGATTTGAGGCGGGAGCAGACCTCATAGCCGCTGATTTCCGGCATCATGACGTCCAGCAGAATCAGGTCAGGCGGGGAATGCTCAACCGACTGCAAGGCTTCAGCGCCGCTGCCGGCCACGCTAACTTCAAAGTATTCTGCGGATAGTTTGGCTTCCAGCACCTTTCGGTTCAATGCAATGTCGTCGACTACCAAAATCCGTGCAGTCATGGCACTCCCGCCCGGGTCCGTTGCGATGAGGCATTAACCTATCGCCAGACGTCCCAAGGCAGAGTTAATGACGATTGTTCAAATGCTTGCGAACAGTCTCAATGAAGCTCGCGACTTTGATCGGCTTGGCGATGTAATCTTCGCAGCAGCCACGCCGGATTTTTTCTTCGTCCCCCTTCATCGCGAAGGCCGTCACGGCAACGATCGGTATCGACCGGAGCGCGTCATCGGCCTTGAGCCATTTTGCGACTTCCAAGCCCGAGACCTCCGGCAGCTGAATATCCATCAAAATAAGGTCCGGATGCTCGCTGCGCGCCAATTTCATGGCGTCGACTCCGTCATTGGTCTGGATCGTATCGTAGCCATGGGCCCGCAGCAGGTCATTGAACAGTTTCATATTCAAGGCATTGTCTTCAACTATCAATATACGTTCTGCCATGCCGTGCCTCGATACGATTAAGGACCGAAAGTTGTAGCGGTCCTGCCTGATTTGGTGCTATCCGCGCGCAGTTTCAACG
>JAPOJR010000125.1 GCA_029978325.1 Alphaproteobacteria bacterium
GACGATCATGTTCATATACTGAAGGACAGCGGCGCAAGGATCGTCATCGTGTCAACCCCAGACCTGCTGGAACGGGTGCTGCCCGCGGCGGCGCAGGTTGATGCGGTGGAACGGCTGATCCTGATCGACGGCGCAGCCCCCGCCAATCCGGCCAAGCCGGTGCAGATGTGGGGAGAGTTGTTGGCGGCCGGCAAGGCTGCCCGCGGCGATGCTAAACCTGCGCCGCTGCATCAGGCCAAACGGAATGATCTCGCCTGCCTGATCTACACATCGGGCACAGGCGGGTCGCCCAAGGGCGTGATGTTGAGCCACGGCGCTATCCTGTGTAACGCCTTGGGCGCATGCGATCTGCTCTATGAGTTGGACGACCGCATGCCCGAGGACGAGGTGTTCCTGTCCTTCCTGCCGCTGTCGCATTCCTATGAGCACACCGCCGGCCAATTCTTTCCCCTCTCCATCGGCGCGCAGATCTACTATGCCGAGAGCGTTGAAGCGCTGGCCCGCAACATGGCGGAGGTCAAGCCGACGATCATGACCGCCGTTCCCCGCCTCTATGAAACCCTGCATGGCCGGGTGTTGAGCGGATTGCGCAGCCAACCCGCGTTGCGGCAAAAGCTGTTTTGGAAAACGGTGGCGCTCGGCCAGAAAAAATATCTGGAAGGCAGGCTGGGTCTTTGCGATTCCCTACTGGACAAAGTGCTGGAGAAACTGGTCCGCGCCAAGGTGCGCCAGCGCTTTGGCGGCCGGATCAAGGCGCTGGTCTCCGGCGGCGCGCCGCTGAACTACGAAATCGGGCTGTTCTTCACTGCTCTGGGGCTGCGGTTGCTGCAAGGCTATGGCCAGACCGAAACGGCCCCGGTTGTGTCCTGCAACCGCGCCCATAAAATCAAGCTCGATACCGTTGGCCCTGCCATGCCGGGTGTCGAGGTCCGCATCGCTGATGACGGGGAGATACTGGTCCGGGGCGAATTGGCCATGCTTGGCTACTGGAACGAGCCGGAAGCGACAGCGGAAGCTCTCAAAGACGGCTGGGTGCACACCGGCGACATCGGCGAGATCGACGAGGACGGTTTCATCAAGATCACCGACCGGAAGAAGGATATCATCGTCCTCTCCGGTGGCGACACGCTGTCTCCGCAACGGGTCGAAGGCTTCCTGCAAATCGAGCCGGAGATCGCGCAAGCCATGGTGGTGGGCGACAAGCAGCCCTATCTCGTCGGCCTGATCGTGCCGGATGCAGAAGCGGCGCGGAACTGGGCCAAGTCCGTTGGCAAGCCTGCCGACCTCTCCAGTCTCGTCGACGATCCGGACTTCCACGGCTTTATCGAAGACGCCGTCGAGCGCGTGAACAAACGCCTAGGCCAACCGGAACGCTTGCGCCGCTTTGCGCTGCTGGACGAAGCGTTCACCACCGAGAATGCAATGTTGACGCCGTCGATGAAAATACGCCGGCACGTCATCCGCGATACGTATTCGGGCAAATTGGCCGCGCTGCGCCGCTAAAGACTTGCGGTCGGCTGCCGGCGCGATTATACGACCGTCTTTGATTTGTGAGGCGACCCATGAAATCCGACATCCACCCGGAATACCACACCATCACCGTCATCATGACCGACGGGACCGAGTTTCAGACCCGCTCTACCTATGGCAAGGAGGGTGATACTCTGCGTCTCGACGTGGATCCGCTGGTGCACCCGGCATGGACCGGCGGCAATCAGCGCCTGATCGACACCGGCGGCCAGATTGCCCGGTTCAACAAGAAATTCCAGGCTTTCGGCCTGAAGCGGTAACGCGCCTGACAGCGGCGCGGCCAGGACGAGGGTTTTCGCTTTGGTCGTTGCCGCAGTTCCAGATAATATGGCACCCGCCCCTTACCGGTTACTCTGGCCGGTTGAGTGGCGGGTTCCTTGCGTTTTGTCGATCCCGCACAGCGGTCAAGCAATCCCGCTCCATGCCCAAGATGACATGAATCCTGACGCCGACCTCGGCGCTCTGGAGGACCCGCACCTGGATATGCTGGCGGGAAATTTGCACCGTCTCGGATTGCCGGTTTTGATCAGTCAGTTGGGCCGAGCCTATTGCGACATCAATCGCAGCGAATCCGAGTGGGACCGGGAGATGTTTCGCGAGCCGCTGCCAAGCAGGTTGGTGAGCGACACGGGCCGGGTGCGGGCCGGGCTGGGGCTGTTTCCAAGGTATCTGCCGCCGCGCGTGCCCGTAAATCGCCGACGGCTGGGACGAACCGATGGCGAGGCCCGATGGCTGGCGGGATACCGACCGTACCACAGGGCCCTGTTGCAATTGTTGAAGACCGCGCGCGAACGGTTTGGCTATGTGGTGCTGTTGGACTTGCATTCCATGCCGCAATTACCAGGCGAACGGTTGCCGGACCTGGTCCTGGGCGACGGGTTTGGCAGGTCTTGCATCCATGCCGTGCCGCAGGCGGCGACCCGCGCGGCGCAGGGCGACGGACTGAGCGTTGCCCGCAACTATCCCTATGCCGGCGGCTTCATAACCCAAAACTATGGCAAGCCAGCGATCGGCCTGAATGCATTGCAATTGGAATTCGCACGACCGCTTTACATGGATGAGCGCACCAGAGCGCTGACGCCAGGCAGCGCTGTCGTCGCAAGCACGGTCGCAAGCATCATCCGGCATATCGCGGACCTTTCTCCCGCCCTCCTGCGACCGATGCCCAATGCAATGGCCGGAGAAGACTGACAATCGGGCTCCGAAGATATGGCTTGGCAACGCCCGCGCCGTTCGGCCGGGACACTCTCCACCTAGCGAGGTTGGCATGCAGCGAATCACCGAAGACGGTATGGATTACTGGCTGGGCGGCGCCGGGCCGGCGTTGCTGATTCTGCATGGCGGCGGCGCCAGCGCGGAAGCGCTGCTGAGCCTCGCGGAACTGGTCGGACAAGGCTATCGCGTGCTGATTCCCAATCTTGCCGGATATGGCCGCAGCGCGCCGCAGGATCTGGCTAAGCCCGCAATGGCTGCGCATCTAGCGGTCGTGGAGCGGGCGTTCGCCCTGTGTGAAGGGCCAATAGACCTGATCGGTCACTCGATGGGCGGTTTTATGGCCTTGAGAGCGGCGGTGCGCCAACCGGAGCGCGTACGGCGGCTGGTGGCGATCGAGCCCATGTGCTTCGGCAGCCTGCACACCGGCGACCCTGTGGATACCGCGGCTCTCGCTGAAGACCGGCTTGCTATCGATGCCTTGGTGCGGCTTGCCGATGCCGGAGAGGTTGAGGCAGGCGTGGCGGCATTCATTGACTACTGGGGCGGCGCACCATGGGCCAGTATGCCCGAGCGTGTTAAGGCCCGGCTGGTTGCAATGGGGCGCCAGTTGCGCAGAGAGGCCCACGAGACCTCCTATGACGAGACGCCAGCAACAGTCTATGCCGATTTGGGCGACCGGACGTTGTTGATTGCCGGTGCAGACGCACCGTTACCGGCACGCCGGATCGTGCAAAGACTGGCGGAAGCCATGCCGGGCGCGCGCACTCGAACCATCGCGGGCGCTGGCCATATGCATGTGGTCATTCAGCCAAGCCTGTTCGCCGACACGGTGCGGGCCTGGCTGGATGCGATGTCCTAAGGCTCTACCGCGACTGCGCATCCCTCATCGGCCGACCGTATCAAGGCCTCCACCACCTGGAGGGTCCTCAACCCCTCTCGCCCAGAAACCAGCGGCTTGGCTTGACCTCGGATGACCGCGCGGAAGTGTTCGATTTGCAGCCGCAGCGGGTCTTTATCCGGCGAATACATCCGATTGACCTGGAGCGGCTCCCACCAACTGCGCGCATCGGCATTACGCCATACCTCGCCGTGCGGTAGCGCCAGCGAACCGTGGGTTCCGCCGATCATGTAGCAGGGCTGATCGGTCTGTGGGTAAGCCGGGTTCTCGCCAGATGTTTGCTCCCAACTCCAGGGGCCGACAACGGTATCGGATGCGGAAATCGTGCCGATGGCGCCATTGCCGAACCGCAGCACAGCCGCCGCGGTATCCTCTACTTGAAAGCCTCGGACAGCGTTCGCAGACATCGCCTGCACCGAAACGATGTCACCGCAGAGATAGCGTAACAGGTCCAGGTCGTGAATCAGGTTAATCAGAATCGGCCCGGCTCCCGCCTGCCGCCGCCATGCCACATCGAAATAGTCATCTGGCTTAAACAGCCAGAAAAAGCCGTGCACGGTCACCAGCCGACCTAATTGCCCGGATTCAACCACGGCCTTTGCGCGTTGGATCAGTGGATTGTGACGCCGATGATGGCCGACTAGCACCGGCACGCCCGCCTCTTCCCCAGCCCTCACCAAACATTGTGCAGCGGCGACTGTGTCGGCAACGGGCTTTTCAACCAGCACCGGCACACCCGCCGCAATAGCTGCCAGCCCGTGTTCCAGATGCATCCTGTTCGGCGTAGCGATGATGATGCCATCTGGCTTTGCCATCTCCAGCATCTGCTGCATACCTGGATACCAGTCCGCATCCAGGGCCAGAGCCGCCGCTTTACCAGCATCGGCAGGATCGACCACCGCGCAAAGGCTTACGCCTGTCTGTTGCCTGATCAGACCGGAATGGCGCTGACCGATCAGGCCAGCGCCAACGACGGCAATGCGCACTTCATCGCTCATACGGCGAACTTGGGCCTAGCCCCGGGTCCGGGCACGACGGTCAGCGCCCGACAAAGTTCGGGGTGCGCTTCTCGCGGAACGCGCGCCCGCCTTCCTGCTGGTCTTCGGAGCGCGCAATGCGCAGCAATTGCTTGCGGGCCAGCCCTGCCTCCTCCGACGGGCCGCGCGGCAGCACGGTCTCCCGGGTATAGCGGCAGAGCGCGCTCATCACCAACGGCGCGGAATCGGCCAGAATGCGGGCGTATTCCATTGCCCCTTCGACCGCCTGCCCCTTGGGCACAACTTTGTTGACCATTCCGCACTCATATGCGCGCTGCGCAGAGAAATGCTTCCCGGTCAACATGAACTCCATGGCGAGTTTATACGGCACCCGGCCCGCATGGCTTGCGATCATGCCGCCGCAAAAGCCAATTTGCGCTTCTGGATAGAAGAAATCTGCTGTCTCATCCGCAACGGCCAAATCGCAGAACTGCACCAGGCAGTAGGCTCCGCCGACGACATAGCCATGCACCGCGGCAATAATCGGCTTGTCGACAAAAACCCCGGTGCCCGGCATACACTCCCACAATTCTGGATCACGGGGCGGGTCCTTGAGGTCCGCACCGACGGAAAATGCTTTTTCGCCTGCCGCGGATATGATGGCGACGCGATCATCGGATGCCTGAAAACGCTCCAGCGCATCGCGCAGCTCAGCAACGAGGCCATTGGAAAGCGCATTGAGCTTCTCCGGCCGATTCAACTGAATGTGGGCGATCTTGCCTTCTGATTGGTAGGTAACAACAGCGGACATACGAGGGGGCTCCAATTTCGTCATAGGCAGCCTGCAACATGGGCAGAACCGCAACTGCCGCCATGATGCCCGAATGTTGGTCAATTGCAACGCTGCGCTCGGGTATTCCAACCCATTTAGCAAGCGGGTCCGCAGGGTGGCGTAGCAAGCCACGGTGGCGGAGACAGACGACTATGGCGTATTCTATTCGAAACCTCTGCTGAACCAGATTTGAGCCTCGGATGCCCGACCAGACTTTAGACGCCACTGGCCTGAAATGCCCGATGCCGGTACTCCGCGCCAGGCGTGCGCTCAAAAGCATGGCCAGCGGCGCTGTGCTGGAGCTAATGGCGGATGACCCGGCTTCGGCCAAGGATGTGCCCGCCTTCTGCGAATTGACCGGCGACACGCTGGAGGAAACGCGGCAGGATGGGGCAATATTCGTCTTTCACATCCGCAAGGCCTGAGGCACCCAATCCATGAGCGAGCCAATCCACTACCTGACCATCGAGGCGCTTTCTCAAGAGATCAAGGCGCGGCGCCTGTCGCCCGTAGTGGTAACCGCCCACATGCTGGCGCGGATCGAAGCATTGGATGGAAAGCTCAAGTCTTACGCCACTGTGATGGCCGACAGCGCGATGGCCGAAGCCCAGCAGGCCGAAGCGGAGATCGCCGCCGGAAACTACCGCGGAAAGCTGCACGGCGTGCCGGTGGCGGTGAAAGACCTCTGCTATACCAAGGGCGTGCGGACAATGGGCGGCCTAAAGGTGCTGGCCGATTTCGTGCCCGACTATGACGCTACCGTGGTCGAAAGGTTCCGCGCTGCGGGAGCAGTGATGTTGGGCAAGTTGAACCTGACCGAAGGTGCAATGGCCGGGTACAACCCGGACTTTCCGGTGCCGGACAATCCCTGGCGTTCAGGCTATTGGTCCGGCGCGTCCTCCAGCGGGTCCGGGGTGGCAACCGCGGCAGGTCTCGCATTTGCTACGCTCGGCAGCGACACAGGCGGCTCGATCCGCCATCCTGCCGCGATGTGCGGTACTGTCGGCCTGAAACCAACCTATGGGCTGGTAAGCCGGTACGGCGTGCTCGACCTGGGCCAGACGCTGGATCATGTCGGCCCCCTCACCCGGTCTGCCGTAGACGCCGGCATCGTCACCCAGGCCATCGCCGGCCATGACCCCAACGACCCGACCTCCCTGCCTTACCCCGCGCCAGACCTGCTAGCTGGTATCGGCAAGGGGGTGAAAGGCCTGCGCGTCGGCTGGGACGAACGCTATGCCAGCGAGGATATGGCCCCGGACTTTGCCCGCGCCGTCGCAGCCGCGAAAGACGCGGTCGCCGCGCTCGGCGCCGAAATCGTGCCGGTGCGGATGCCGGCGCGGCTGCGCGAATACCTGGCCGAATGGCAGGTGATCTGCACCGCCGAGGCCGCAACGGCGCATGCCGCGACCTATCCCTCGCGCGCGCAGGATTACGGCCCGTGGTTCCGCGGCTGGCTGGAGCGCGGCCATAGCTATTCCGCGCTGGACTTTGCCCGCGCCCACATCGCCCGGACTGAACACAATGGCGCTTTGGCGGCGACCATGGCCGGCGTCGACCTGTTGCTCTGTCCATCGACGCCGCGGGCTGCCTATCCGCACCCGCCCGAAATCGCCTATGGACCGATCCCGCCGGATCGCGATCCCTGGACCAGCCGCTTTACCGTGCCGATGGACTTTGCCGGCCTGCCGACCCTGGCCCTGCCTTGCGGTCTTTCGGACGACGGACTGCCGCTGTCGTTCCAGTTCGTCGGCCATCACCGCAGCGAGGCGCTGCTGGTGCAGGCTGGAGCGGCCTACGAAGACGCCACCGACTGGCACAAGCTGCACCCGCCTGGGTGGTCTTAAGCACTGTGCATAACGCCCCGGCCGATCGAGCCGGGGCGTTTTCTTTGAACAACGCTACTCTGCCGCCGCCGCAGGCTTGCGCAGGTCGGTGGAATATTTGAGGTGAACCGGGGCATTCGCCTCGTCCGGGCTTTTCAGATCCAGTTCCTTGGCGATCTCGCGGATCGCCGGGAACACCTCCTGACCCATCAGGCGAATACAGGTCAACGAGTCGGCCTGGCTGACCGCGCCATCATTGCCCCACAGCGCCAGAATGCCGGGCCGGGTCTGCTCCAGGATCATCTTCAGCTTTTTCACCACCTGGTCGGGCGTGCCATAGATGATGCGCATGTCGTTGACCTGTTGCTCGAACGTCGTCCGTCCGCGCGGGTTTTGACGCAATCCAGCCGCAAACTCGACAAAGGCGCGGCGGTTGCTCGGGCTGGAATAGCCGGACGGAGTCGACCAAACCGGGTGCGCCAGGCCGGTAAACTCGCCCTGCATCCACTGGAACTGCCGCGCGTTTCGCTCGGCCTTCTCCTCGGTGTCCGAAATATGGGTCTGGATCAGGTAACCGCGGTTTTCCGGGCCGGCGGTGTAACCGCATTCGTCGGCGATGGAGTCATAGAACTCCCAAATCTTTTTCGTTTCCTCGATTGACGTATTCAGCGCCACATAGGGGTAGCGTTGACGCGCCGCCCAGACAATCGTTTCGCGGCTGATCACGCCCGGAACCCAAACGCGCGGATACGGCTTCTGCAATGGCACGGCCCAGGGATTGATCACCCGATGCTGATAATGCTTGCCTTCGTGGCGGATCGGCCCGGCTTCAGTCCAGGCGCGGGTGATGACCTCATGCGCTTCCTCGAACCGCTCGCGGTTGTAGGCAGGATTAACGCCGGTCGCGAGCTGTTCCTGCCCGCCGCCGCGCACAAATCCCGAAACCAGCCGGCCACGCGAGATCATGTCGATCATCGCCAGTTCTTCGGCGAGACGGACCGGGTTTTCCGCCAGCGGCAGCGGGTTGCCCAGCATCACGATCTTCACCCGCTCGGTGACGGCAGCAAGGATGGCGGCAAATATATTGGCCTTGGCCTGCATGCAGAACGGCGCATTGTGGTGCTCGTTCAACATGATGCCGTCGATACCGACTTCTTCGGCCAGCTTATATTGCTCGATATAATTGTTGTAGAGCTCGCTGCCGGATTTGGGATCGAAATGCTTGTTCGAGAACATCAGCGCAGTCGCGCCGAAATCCAGGCCAGCCTTGGCAGGATAGGTCGCCATCGGCTGTTCGGTAAAATACAGAAGATCCATAGTTTTGGGTCCTTTTCGCTTAGGCGTTCAGGAAATTCCGGACCAGGCCGGCCAGTTCTTCAGGCTTTTCCATATCAACGGCATGGCCGCTGCCGGCGACGATCTTTTTTTGCGCATTGGGCAGCGCCGCCACAATCCGATCGCAACTGCTGATCGGCACCACCTTGTCGTGTTCGCCCCAAACGACAAGAGTTTCGTTCGGAAGCGATTGCATGAGGTGCGGCAGCGTATGGCTGAACATGTATGGCTTCCATGCAACCCGGAAACACATTTCGCGGCAGAGGTCGAAGGCTTCCAGCATGTCGCCGGTCGGTTCACCATAAACTTCCGTGAACTTGGCGGGGTCGTGAAAAAAGGCGCGGGCGTAGTCCAGGTAGCCATGGACCGCCATATCCATAATGTAGCCCTCGCCGGGCTGAACGCCCATCGAGCCGACCAACACGATCTTGCCCGTATCCGCCGGCGCCATCGTGGCCATCTCCGCCGCAATCCAGCCGCCGAATCCGAGGCCCACGAGATTGGCTTTGGGGATCGCCTGCTGCGCCAACAACATGCGGTACATCGCCGCTATATCGCGCACCGACCGCATCCATTCGGCCCGCTCGCTAGCCATCCCCCAGCCCGGATGCGTCGGTATGATGACCCGGGTATCAGCCGCCAATAAGTTGTAAAACGGCAAGCCGTCTAAAGTGCCGATATCGTGATGTAAGATCACTGTCGGATAGCCCTCACCCGCCTGGAACACCCGAATATTGGTGCCGGCGACGGTCAGTGTGGCTTCACTCCATTCAATAGGCATCTGAGGTTTCCTTATACGACTTTAGTT
>JAPOJR010000126.1 GCA_029978325.1 Alphaproteobacteria bacterium
ATCCCTTTGTGGACCCCATATCGGACTAAAGGTTAATACGCAAGAAAAGGTCGTCCGATGCAAGTACAACGCTCCCGCCCAATGTTCCGGCCAACCTTGCGCCACGCTCTGGACAGCAACGCCCTTACAATTTGGATGTCCGGGGTAGGAGTGCTGGCGCTCGCGCTCGCATTGCCAGCGTTTGTGTAACAACCAGCACACCCAAGGGGCTTGAACGAAGCGATCAGGCGAGAATAGGCTTCTCGCCTTTGATCAAGGTCCGGTGCATCACCCGCGCCTGGGTCGGATCGACCTCCGTCCGGGCATGCATAGTGCAGCGGTTGTCCCACATCAGCACGTCGCCGGCCTGCCAATCCGCATGGGTCCAGACGAGGTCGGGCTGGCAGGCCGCTTCCCACAACTCATCCAGCAGCGCCTCACCTTCATCGTTCGGCATTTCCAGGATGTGGCTGGATGGAGCGGCATAGCGCCGGCCCAGGTACAACGCTTTGCGGCCGCTGTCCGGATGCAAGCGCACCAGTGGATGCACCGGTCCTTCGACTTCGGCATAGGTAGTCGGCAATGTCTTGGTCGGACGGGCGCCGCCGGCCGTGTTACGGCTGGCGTCCTGTTTGGTGTGCAGCCCGGCAATCTTGGCCTTGGTCGCCTCTGGCAATCGTTCGTATGCCAGATACTGGTTCGAGAATGAGGTATGGCCACCGCCGTTTACCGGCACTTGCAGGGCATGTAGGATGCTGCCCTTCGGCGGATTATCCACGTAGGAATTGTCGGTATGCCAAAGCAGTTCCTGGCTGCCGCTGCCGGCGTGCTTCATCGCCGGTTTGCCGTTCTCATCCAGGTTCGAGATGATCGAAATGCCGGGCAGGGCAGAAACGCGCCCTGATTTTTCGGTGTAGCCGGCCTCCAGCCAATAGGCGCGGCTGCCGGTAGATTGCGAGCCGCCCAGCGACTCGGCCATGGATAACAGATGTTCATCGCCGATCTTCTGACCGCGGAACAGAATCACCAGGTTGTCGCGCCAGGCCGCCTGAACAAAGGCTTTGGTGGCGTCATCGAATGGTTTGGACAGATCGACACCGTGAACCTCGGCGCCCAATGCCTTGCCGCTTGAAATTACTTCCATGACAATCTTTCCTTTCTCAGCGAGGGACGGGGCCCTGTGTAACTGTGCGATGCATCAGCCTGCGATAGCGGTCGCCGTCGAATGCTGCAGCCCGGTGGATCAGGCAGCTGTTGTCCCACATCAACAAGTCGCCGACCCGCCATTTGTGGGCATAGCGAAAGCGTTGCTGGGTCGACCAGGCTTCCAACTCGTCGATCAGGCCACGACCATCTGCCTCCCGGCCTTCGATGTAGGATGCATGCTGACCGAGGAATAAGCCCTTGCGGCCGCTGCCGATATGTGTGCGGGCGAGTGGCTGCGCGATCGGCGGCCAGTTGGCTTTTTCCTCGTCGGTCGCCTCACGCTTGTTGGTCCGGCGCACGGAATCCGGCCATGAATGCACAACCTTCAGCGCGGCAAGCTCTTGTTGGCGAGCCGACGGCAAGGCTTCGAATGCCAGGATCATGTTGGCGAATTCGGTTTCGCCGCCTTCTTCCGGAACCTCCAGCGCATAGAGGAAGGTCGCGTGCGACGGCGCATGCCGGTAAGACTTGTCCGAATGCCAATGCACGCTGCCCTTGGCAGCAATCGTCTGCCGCGGCTGGTTGTTCTCATCCAAGTTGGTGACGATGTGAATCAGCGGAATATCAGACGAGCGGTTCGACTGGACGTGGACATCCAACGCGCCGAATTGCTTGGTCGCCTCGATCTGCTCCAACTTGCTGAGCGATTGGTTGCGGAAGCACAACACATGATACTGGTTCAGCGCTGTCTCTAGCCGGGTCATGACGTCGGCCGGAATGGGCTCGCGCAGGTCTAGGCCGACAACCTCAGCCGCCATGACGTCGGACAGGGGCCGGATGAGAATATCGTCCAAAATGTCTGGCATGGGCGTTGGTCCCTCAAAAATTAATTATGAGCGATGCTAGACCCAGTTGCGGTGTTGGCCAAGCGTCAGTTCGCGCTTTGGTGTCATGGCTTTGCTGTTGGGAAGCGATGGGTGTTTCGTTTAAGGTGGTCCGGTTATTTCCTCGCCAGCGAAAGCCCCGCTTGAATGACCGATTCCCCAAAGACCCCTGGCATGAAAGATGGCCTGGCCCAGTATGGCGACAACGAGTTCTCGCTGTTCATGCGCAAGGCCTTCATCAAGGCCATGGGCTATACCGACGACGCACTGGAACGGCCGATCATCGGCATCACCAACACGTTCAGCGGCTACAACGCCTGCCACCGCAACGTCCCGGATATTGTTGAGGCGATCAAACGCGGCGTCATGCTGGCGGGCGGCCTGCCGGTCGAATTCCCGATCATCAGCGTGCATGAGAGCTTTTCGCACCCAACCTCCATGTTCCTGCGCAACCTGATGAGCATGGATACGGAGGAGATGATCCGCGCCCAGCCGATGGATGCGGTCGTGCTGATCGGCGGTTGCGACAAGACCGTGCCGGCCCTGCTGATGGGGGCGGCCAGCGCCGGCAAGCCCGCTATCATGGAAGTCACCGGCCCGATGATGACCGGCCATTTCCGCGGCGAGCGCCTGGGCGCTTGCACCGACTGCCGCCGCCTCTGGGGCATGCATAGGGCTGGGGAGATTTCGGCGGAGGATATCGACGCCGTCGGCAACCGCCTGATGCCGACCGCCGGTACCTGCATGGTGATGGGCACTGCCTCGACCATGGCGCTGATGACCGAGGCGCTGGGCATGATGCTGCCAGGCGGCGCCGCCATCCCCGCCGTGATGGCGGATCGCCTGCGCCACGCGGAGGACACCGGCGCCCGCGCCGTCGGCCTGGCGCTGGAAGGCGTGAAGCCCGCTCAGATCATGACCAGAGAGGCGTTCGAGAACGCGCTCCGCACCCTGCTGGCCGTGGGTGGCTCGACCAACGGCCTGGTGCATATCGCGGCGGTGGCCGGGCGGCTCGGCATTGATATCGACCTGGAGGCGTTCGACGCCATGGGCGCGGATACGCCCGTGCTGGTCGACCTCAAGCCCAGCGGCCAGCACTATATGGAAGACCTCTACCGCGCCGGCGGCCTTGCACCGATCCTGCGGGAGCTGGGCGACTCGCTGAACCTGGATTGCCTCACTGTCTCCGGCCGTACTTTGCGCGAGGATATTGCCAGCGCCGAGCCTGATTGGGGCCAGCAGGTGGTTAAGACCAAGGCGAACCCGATCTACAAGGAAGGCGGCATCGCCGTGCTGCGCGGCAACCTCGCGCCGGGCGGGGCGATCATCAAGCAATCGGCGGCGGAAATCCTGCAGCACGAGGGCAGGGCGGTCGTGTTCTCCTCGCTGGAGGACATGGCGGAACGGCTCGACTCACCCGACCTGGACGTGAAAGCCGACGACGTGCTGGTGCTCCAGAACGCCGGGCCGAAGGGCGCGCCGGGCATGCCGGAATCTGGCTATATCCCGATCCCGAAAAAGCTGGCGCAGGCAGGCGTCAAGGACATGGTCCGCATCTCCGACGCGCGCATGAGCGGCACCGCCTTTGGCTCCATCGTCCTGCACTGCACGCCGGAGGCGGCGGTGGGCGGGCCCTTGGGCCTGGTGCGCAATGGCGACCGGATCAGACTGGACGTGGCCAACCGCTCGCTGATGCTGCTGGTGGACGAGGCCGAACTGGAGAAGCGCAAGGCGGAGTTCAAAGCGCCTTATCATGAGGGCCAGGAACGCGGCTACCTGAAGCTCTATCTTGACGAGGTCACTCAGGCTGACACCGGCGCAGACTTTGAATTTTTGCGTGCCGTACGGAAGGACTGACACCATGGCCCAATCCCCACCGTTCCGGGCCGACCATGTCGGCAGCCTGTTGCGCCCTGCCAGCGTAGCCGCTGCGCGCAGGGCGCATTTCGAAGCCAAAACCTTGGACGGTCCGGGATTAAAAGCCGCCGAGGACGCTGCGATCCCAAGTCTGATCGCCCTGCAGGAGGAGATTGGCCTCAAGGCTGTCACCGATGGCGAGGCGCGACGGTCCTGGTGGCATTACGACTTCATGGGCATGCTCGACGGGCTGGAACTGGTGGAACGGGGCGAGGGCGTGCAGTTCGCCGGGACGCAACTACGGCCAATCTTTCCGGTGATAACCGGGCCGCTGAGGTTTCCGGAAGACCATCCCATGCTGGATCACTTCAAGTTTGTCGCCGCCAACACCAAGGTTACCCCGAAAATCTCCATTCCGGGCCCAAGCTGCTGCGATTTCCGCATCGGTACAGACGACCTGGGGGTGCCGGAGTATAAAGAAGACCGGCAGGCTTTCTTCACCGCTATCGCGGAAACTTACAAAGCTGCGGTGCAAGCGTTCTACAGTGCCGGTTGCCGCTATCTGCAGATGGACGATATCTTCTTCGCGTATCTTTGCGATCCGAAACACCGGGCCGTGAAAGTGGCGGAGGGGCGCGACCCCGACGAACTGGTCGGCCACTACGCTTGGATGATGCACGAAGCGATCAAGGACCGGCCGACGGACATGACCATCGCCATGCATCTTTGCCGTGGCAACTACAAGAGCACATATGCTGCCGAAGGGGCCTATGACCCGGTGATGGACGCCGTTCTGAACCGGACCGGAGTCGATGTGTTTTTCATGGAGTATGATACCGAACGCGCTGGTGGCCTGGAGCCGCTGCGTTTTCTTGCCAAAGGCAAGCAACGGATCCTGCCGGGCTTCATCACCACTAAGGTCGGCGATCTGGAGACGGTCGATGACCTGCGCCGCAAGTTCGACGAAGCGGCAAAGTATTGCGACCTGGATCAGCTGGGCATTGCCCCTCAGTGCGGTTTTGCCTCGACCGAGGAAGGCAATGCCATCTCATACGACGATCAGCGCCGCAAGTTGGAACTGGTGGTGCAGACGGCCGAGGCGATCTGGGGCGGCGTCCAGAGTTAGAGACGTGGAGCGGCGCGGGCTTGGCCTAGTTGTTCAAGATTTCAGCCAGCGTTGACCTGATCTGGCTGGGATTGAACGGCTTTTCAATCACCGGCCACTCGCCTGCCTCGCCGGAGCCCGCCATGTTGTCGCCGGTGACGATCACGATCCGCCCCTTCAGGCCAGGGCGGCGCTCGACGATCATACGGGCGAGCGTGCGGCCATCCAGGCCCGGCATGCGCGCGTCGGTCAGTACGGCGTTATAGGCCCGACCGCTGTCAATCAGGCGCAGCGCCTCCTGCCCATTGGCGGCAAGGTCGACTGAATGGCCGGCGTTGGTCAGGATATCGGCCAGCAAAGCGCCCACTTCCGGCTCGTCATCGACCACCAACACCTGTGCGGCCGCGCCGCCGGTCTGCACGATGAGGCCAGCGTCCTCTTCCGTAGCCGCGCCTGCCACCGGCAGGAAGATGGTGAAGCAGGCACCACGGCCCCAGCCGGGGTCGAGCTCCATGCGGCCACCCATGGCCTCGATCATGCCGAGCGACACCGAAAGGCCGATTCCGGTGCCGACGCCGACCTCTTTTGTGGTAAAGAACGGCTCAAATACCCGAGCCGAAACATCCGGTGGGATACCGGGACCATTGTCCGATACCCTGAGCGCGACCATGCCGTTATCTGCCTGATACGCACGGAACTCAATCCGTCGTGGCTCCGGCTGTCCACGCAGCGCGTGTTCGGCGTTGACGATCAGGTTGGCGACCACCTGTACGATCTGATCTTCGTCGATCATCACCGGCGGCAGGCTTTCGGGAATATCGATGACGGTTTCGATGCCCGATGCCCGCACCGCATAGGCGTTGAGTTCCACCGCTGCCGTTACCGGCTTAGCCAGCGGGACCGCTGCACGGCTGGCGGGCGCGCGCCGGGCAATTGCGAGGAAGGTCTTCGAGATGCGGGCGCACCGTTCAGCCGCTTCCCGCAACCGCCGCAGCGGATCGCGCACCTTCGGATCGCTGACGGTTTCTTCCAGCATAATCGCGCGGCCCACAACAACGGACAGCGGGTTGTTGAGTTCGTGCGCGACACCGGCGAGCAGCGAACCGAGCGCGGTCAGCTTTTCCGACTGGTGCAGAGCCTCCCGCTGGCGGGCGATCTCCGCATTTGCCGCGCGGCGTGAGGAGATATCGCGCAGGAAAGCCACGAACAGCCGCTGACCGTTCACCTCAACTTCGCCAATCATCAGCTCCACCGGAACCCGCTCGCCGGCAGCGTTGAGCGCGTCCACTTCAATGCGCTGGCCCAGCACCCGTTTTTCGCCAGTTTTCTTGTAGCGGGTGATGCCGGCCAAATGGGCGTTGCGCGCTTCCGGCGGCACCAATACCTCGTGGATCGGACGCCCCACCACAGCATCGCTGTCATGGCCAAAGCGGGTATCGACACCGTCCGCAAGCATTACGATGCGGCCTTCCTCGTCAATCACGACGATGGCGTCGAGTGCTACACCCAGAATAGCGTTCCGCATCGCCTCGCTCTCATGCTGTGCAGCGAACGCTTTGTCGATCGCGCGAAACCATGGGTTCCAAGCTCCGCTGGCCGGGGCAGGCAACGCTGTTTCGCCGCGAAGGTGAGCGCTGACCCGGCCGATCAGCGACAACACCGGGCCGCCAAAGCCCCGGATGAAGATCAGCAGGCCCAGGCCTATCGACGCAAGTATGCCGGCAGTGACGGCAATAGCCAGGGTTAGGTTCGGCCTTACGGCCGCGTCGATATCGGCGGCGTCGATCACCCTTACCAGGCGCCATGGCGCATCTGCAGGCTGGACCGAGACGCGATAGGCTCCGTTTGCCAGTCGGATGACGCCATCGGACGGCATGCCAGCGGCGGTCGCATCTATTTCGGCAAGCTTGGACCGGCCGGACCGGGCCAGAGTGCCGGTGGCAGCCAGAACCTCGCCAAAGCTATCGACAATGGCGGACCCGCCGCGTGTTTCGCCCGACGGGGCCAGGAAATCGGCAAGGAAGCTCAACAATACATCGGCGCCGACAACGCCTACAAAGTTTTGGCCATCATAAACGGGTGTAGCGTAGGACACCATCAGGCCGGTTCCGCCGGCATCCTCATACACCTCTGTCCAATACGGTTGGCGCGCGGCGTTTACTTCGGGCCGGCCGTTCGCAAAGACCGAGTATTTGTGGTAGCCGTCCAGCAATGCCCCGGTGGAATTGGCGTTTGCCAGCTTCAACAGGTCAGCTTCCGCGCCCCAGGGATAGACAGCGAAATAGGACCGGCTGGCGGGGATGATAAAACTCCAGCGAAGGTGGTTGTCGAGCGAATGCGCCGCCACCAACGTCGGCGTCAGGTTCAGGAATGCGTTCAGTTCGGCCAGTGCGGGCTGGGCGCCATCCAGCAGATCGGCGGCGGCGATTACGGTCAACGGCGGCGCTGCGCCAGGCTCTCGGCCGAAATAGACGCCTTCGGCAGCGCCGGCTAGCTCGCCTGCCGCGAAGCCGCGCAGCTTCGCCAGCAGGGGCGAGGGTTGCGGCGCAGCAAGACCAGCCTCGAACATCAGGCGCATCCGGGCAACGTGGCCGGTGGCGATGCGCGCAAATTCTCCGAGCCCGGCGGCGCGGGTGCGGGTCTCATCTTCGACATGGGCCAATTCGGTCGCCCGCAGCGATTCGACATGCTGGTATGCGGCATAGCCCGCCACGATCAATGCCGGCAGCGCCGCCAACGCGCCACAGAGCACAAACAACCGGACGATTCCGGACAACCGCAGTTCAGGCGCGCCGTTCATGCAGGACTGCCCTTGCCGGGAGTGAACACATAACCGAGGCCGCGCACAGTCTTCAACACCTCAGGCTGGCCGGGGTCCCATTCGATTTTGCGGCGCAGGCGCATAATGCGCAGGTCGATGGAGCGGTCGAATGCCTCCATATCCTTATTGTGCGCAAGGTCGAGCAGCTGGTCGCGGCTGAGCGTGCGTCCCGGCCGTTCGGCAAAGACGCGCAGCAGGTCGAATTCCATGGCGGTCAAAGGGAGCTCCGCGCCGTCGCTGTCCAGCAGGCGGCGCGCTTCCAGGTCTAGCACACAGCGCCCCATCGGAACCCGAGAATCGGTGGCGTCCGGTGTTCCGTCTACAGCAGGTTGCGGTGCAGCAGTAACTTCCTCGACCCGGCGCAACACGCTGCGCACGCGGGCCAGAAGTTCGCGGGGGTCGAACGGCTTGGACATATAGTCGTCCGCTCCCAACTCCAGCCCAACGATGCGGTCGATGTTGTCGCTGCTGGCGGTCAGCATGATGATGCCGATCCGCGTGGTCTGGCGCAGCCAACGCGCGAGCGCAAATCCATCTTCGCCGGGCATGCGCAGGTCCAGGATGGCGAGTTGCGCAGGTTTTTCGGCCAAAATGGCGCGCATCGCGGCCCCACCATCCGCGGTAGAAACTTCGAAGCCGTGGCCGCTCAGGTAATCCTGCAGCAGTTCGCGGATTTCCGCCTCGTCATCCACAACAATCAGATGTTGCGTCACAGCTTCCCCTCTCGCAACAGGCCGCCATGGCGGGTGTTCCGGTATCCAACGATGATTATGGGACGCGGCGTGCGGACGCAAGTACGTTCGTTCGGAAACGCAAATGAAACCCGGGCTGAAACAATTGAAACCAAATTCCGGGTTTGGCGAAATCCGGCTGAAACAGAGGGGGCGCATATTCCTTTCATCGAAGACGGGAAACCAACCAACACCCCGGCTTCCAGACCAGACACCGAAAGGAAACATCCCATGCGCTTCTCCACCCCGCCACCGCCATCGCCACCGCCGCTTTCGTCGCCGTGACCGCCGTGTCCGCCCAGGCGGCGACCCCGATTATGCAGGGGCTTGCACTGAACGCCTTTACCTCTAACGCCCTGGGCGGCAACGCCCTGACAGAGAATGGTATCGGCCCCAACGGCCTATTGCCCAACGGCATGTTCCCGAACGGCTGGGGTGCCAACGCCCTGACAGAGAATGGTATCGGCTACAACGGCCTGGACTGGAATGGCCTGGACTGGAACTCCCTGACCACCAACGGCCTCAGCACCGCCGGGCACGCTGCCCAGAAGCCCGCCGCCTACCAGGCGCAGCCGATCGCGGTGTTCGCCGTCCGCCTGCCCGACGGCACGGTCTTGACCGCTGGCCCGGCCGCCGGCAAGTAACCGGGGATGCGGCTGCCCGCCGCTCCCGCACCAAAGCTCTTAGCGCGCGGCCTCCGGGCCGCGCTTTTCGTTTGAAGAGGCATGGCATGAAGAAACAGCTTTTGGCGCTGCTGGCGCTCTGCATCGCGGCCACTCCCACAAGCGCCGCCGACCGGCTCGCCGGCATCATCGAGGCGGAGCGGACGAAGTAGCGGGGCTGGGTCTGGCAGCGCCGGCGGGTGGCGACAGCGGC
>JAPOJR010000127.1 GCA_029978325.1 Alphaproteobacteria bacterium
ACTACTACGCCGTCGTGAAAAGCAATTCGCGCACGAAAGAGGACATCGAATTCGTCACCAGCCATTGGCATTCGGCGAACTGGCTGGTAAAGGCCTTGGAGCAGCGCGCCAACTCGATCCTGAAAGTCGCCAGTTGCATAGTCCAGACCCAAAGCCGTTTCCTAGAGGAAGGTGTCTCGGGCTTGCGTCCGTTGACGCTTCAGGATGTGGCAACAGAGGTTGACGTGCATGAAAGCACCGTCAGCCGCGTGACCAACGGCAAGTATATGACCACACCCCGCGGTATGTTCGAAATGAAGTATTTCTTCACGGCTGGCGCTGCGTCCGTGAACGGTGGGGAAAGCCAGTCGGTGGAAGCGGTGCGCCATCGGATCAAACAGTTGATCGATGCAGAAACGGTAAGTGCCGTCCTGTCGGACGAGAACTTGGTAGACCTTCTTCAGAAAGATGGGATGAAAGTTGCGCGCCGAACGGTCGCTAAGTATCGGGAATCACTGAAAATACCATCTTCAGCCCAGCGCCGGCGACTGATGCGGCTTGAGGCGGGCTAGACCCCAGGGCTGCTGCATTTTGACGGAATTGACCCGGGCAGCCACCCCTTCTAGGTAGGGGTGTTCCGCTTTGTGGACGGCGGTGTGGATTTGCCGCTGGTTAACCATTTCATGAGATTAAAGGTTCGGTATGGAAATCACCACTGCAGGCAAAGGCGTTGCCGTCGGCGAGTCGCTGCAACAGCATATGCGCGCCCACCTTGGCGACGCCGTCGGCAAGTATTTCGAAAATGCGGTGTCGGCGCATGTGACGCTGTCTAAGGATGGCGGCAGCTTTCGCAGCGACGTAACGGTGCATGTCGGCCGCGGTATCGATGTGCAGGGCCATGCCGCGGACAATGACCCCTACCTCGCTTTCGACCAGGCAGCAGAAAAAGTGGCCAAGCGCTTGCGTCGCTTTAAGCGTCGCCTGCGGGACCATCGGGCCGACCAACACCATGAGCAAGGGGTTCCGGCTCAGCGCTATGTGCTGGCGCTACCGGAAGAAGAAGATTCCGATCAGGCTGCCCCGCCCGCCGCGCCAGAACCCGATAATTCCCTCGTGATCGCCGAGGATAAGACATTGATTCTGGCCATGTCTGTGGCAGAGGCCGTAATGTATCTTGACCTTGGGGACCACGAGGCGTTGATGTTTCGGAACCGTGCCAGCGGTCGTCTTAACACGGTGTATCGCCGGTCAGACGGAAATATAGGTTGGATCGATCCAGAGGACGCGTAGGCGTGCCCGGGTCGGCCACCGTCAAGGAAAGTGATGAAGTCGGTTCGCCCATGCAACTGAACGACATTTTTGCGCCTGATGCCGTGATCGCGGCGCTGCCGGCGACTTCCAAAACCCAAGTCTTGCGCGCCTTAGCTGAGGCTGCCGCTGCAGCTTGCGACCTGGACCCGCTCGAATTGTTCGAAGTCTTGCGTGAGCGCGAGCAACTGGGTTCTACGGCGATCGGTGACGGCGTCGCCATTCCGCATGTCAAGGTCTCAGGCCTGGAGCGGCTGGTTGGCTGGATCGCGCGGTTGGAGGAACCGGTTGACTTCGATGCAATCGACGATCAGCCGGTTGATCTGGTTGTCATGCTGCTGGCGCCGGAGTCAGCGGGCGCAGAACACCTCCGCGTACTGGCCCAATTGAGCCGGCTTGCAAAAGACCATCGCCGATGCGCGATCCTGCGCGGCTGTTCCAGTGCGGACGCGTTGTGGGCAGCGCTGACCCAGCAGGACGAACTTCGAGCCGCCTGATTTGCCGCGTTAGCGGAATCGACGGAGTACCCAGTTTATGTCGGCTGACGACGAAGCATCCCGTTTTGGCCGACGTGCGCGCCGTTATGTCGGGACCTCGCGAACCGTCGGCACATTGGCGGCCAAGGTAGCAGGCGAACACTATCTCGGCCTGAAGATGGACCGGGAAAAGCACGCGGCCACGTTGCGCAAGGCTTTGGGCGGACTGAAAGGTCCACTGATGAAAGTGGCGCAAATCCTAGCCTCCATTCCTGATGCCCTGCCGAAAGAATATGCGGAGGAACTGCGCCAGTTGCAGGCCAATGCGCCGCCGATGGACTGGCTGTTCGTGCGCCGGCGCATGACCGGCCAGCTTGGGGTAGGGTGGCAGGACCGCTTTACTGAGTTCGGGCAGGATGCGTCGCACGCCGCCAGTCTTGGCCAGGTGCACAAAGCCGTGCTGCATGACGGGCGGACTGTCGCCTGCAAACTGCAATACCCGGACATGGCAAGCGTGGTGGAAGCCGATCTCAGCCAACTCAAGCTGATTTTCTCCCTCTACTCCCGCTTCGACAAGGCGATCCAGACCGAGAATATCTATGAGGAGGTTTCGGCCCGCCTGCGCGAGGAGCTGGATTACCAGCGCGAGGCCAAGCAGATGCGCCTTTATGCCAGGATGCTGGCGGCGGAACCAGGCGTGCATGTGCCCGAGCCGATAGAGGATTTGTCGACCGGGCGTTTGTTGACCATGTCTTGGCTGGATGGCGTGCCGTTGCTGGAGGCGGCCCAACGCTCCGCCGAAGAGCGCAACCGCATCGCCTACAACATGTTTCGCGCCTGGTATGTGCCATTTTACGATTATGGCATCATCCATGGTGACCCCCACCTCGGCAATTACACCGTGCGGCCAGACAACAGCGTCAACCTGCTGGATTTCGGCTGTATTCGGGTGTTTCCGTCCAGCTTTGTCGAAGGCGTTATCGATCTCTATAAGGCCATCCGCGACAAGGACGAGGCGCTGGCCGTGCACGCCTATGAAACCTGGGGCTTCGAAGCGCCGTCCAAGGACCTGATCCGGGTGCTGAACCTTTGGGCCGAGTTCATCTACGCGCCGCTGATGCAGGACAAGGTGCAAAAAATTCAGGAAAGCGAAAGCGGCCACTATGGCGCTCAGGTCGCTGACAAGGTCCATACCGAACTGCGCAAGCTTGGCGGCGTGCGGCCGCCACGCGAATTCGTGATGATGGACCGGGCGGCTGTTGGCCTTGGCAGCGTGTTCATGCACCTGAAGGCAGAGATTAACTGGTATCGCCTATTTCATGACCTGGTGGGCGATTTCGACGCCGCCGCCCTGGCGCAGCGTCAGGCCCAGGCCTTAGCCGCGGTCGGGTTGGACGTCCCGGCCTAGTCGGCGGCGGCGCGGACTGCGCGCTCCAGGAAACTCGCGTCACCATAGGAGAAGAACCGGTATTCCTGTGTGATCGCATGCGCGTAGGCATTCCGCATGCGCTCCACGCCCGCAAATGCGCTGACCAGCATGAACAGGGTTGAGCCCGGCAGGTGGAAATTGGTCAGCAACGCTTCGATCCGCCGAAAGCGATAGCCAGGTAGGATGAACAGGTCGGTGTCGCCGGTCCACGCCGCCAGCCTGCCGTCTTCCGCTGCCGCGCTTTCGATCAGGCGCAGCGCCGTGGTGCCTGCGGCCACCACCCGGCCTTTACAGGCATTGATGCGCGCGGCCGCTGCGGCCGAGACCTCGCCCCACTCGGAATGCATTACGTGTTGCGACAAGTCCTCGACCTTGACCGGCAGAAACGTGCCGGCGCCGACATGCAGCGTCACTTGTACGATATCGACGCCGCGGGCGCGGATGGCCTCGACCAGCGCCGGCGTAAAGTGCAGCGAGGCTGTTGGGGCCGCGACTGCGCCGTCGCGCGCTGCAAATAGCGTCTGATAGTTCTCGCGATCCGCAGATTCGCCGTCTGCGGGCCGCTTGATGTAGGGCGGCAGCGGCATCACGCCATGCGCCGCAAGACCCTGGGCGACATAGATGTCATCGCCTGCGAACGCCAGGGTTACCTCGCCGCCGTTGCGATGCTCGACTGTGGCGACGAAATCCGTGGCGAATGTGATCGTGTCGCCGGGCTTCAGGCGGCGCGCCGGGCGGGCGAAGGCGATCCACCGTCCCGGACCTGCATGTTTGTGCAGGGTGACCTCTACCTTGGCCTCGCTTTTCGGCCCTGCACGTCGGCCGGTAAGGCGGGCCGGGATGACGCGCGTGTCGTTCACAACCAGCACGTCGCCAGGCTGGAGCAAATCCGGCAGGTTGCGCACGCCTAGGTCGCCAAAATTCCCTGCCGGCGGCACATGCAGCAGCCTGGCGGAATCGCGTGGGTCTGCCGGGTGTTGCGCGATCAGGCGCTCGGGCAGGTCGAATTTGAAATCTGAGAGCTTCATTGTCTCCGCTGTTTGCGGCAGACTGTTGGCAATCGCAAGTGCTCAGGAGTGCCGCACCATGGCTGCCAATACCCTACGCCCCGAAATACACGCCAGCCGCCACGCGGTTTCTGCCGGCCACTACCTCGCCAGTGCGGCCGCGCTGGCCGTGTTGGAGGCGGGCGGCAATGCAATTGACGCCGGCGTCTGTGGCGGCATTGCGCTGGGCGTTCTGCAGAGCGACCTGGTCGGCGTCGCCGGGGTCGCGCCGATCATGATCTGGCTGGAAGAGGAACAACGGGTCGTTACGATCTCCGGCTTGGGCTGGTGGCCGAAAGCGGCGAGCTCTGCCTGGTTTCGCGACAATCACGGCGGCTTGCAGCCGAAAGGCGTGATGTCCACCGTGATTCCCTCCGCCCCCGATGCCTGGCTGACGGCGCTGGAGCACTGGGGCACCATGAGTTTTGGCGACTGCGCCGCCGCCGCGATCCGCTTTGCCCGTGAGGGCTTTGCAATGAACCCGCTTTTGCACCAGACCATCGCGCAGAATGTCGAGACCTACCGCAGTTTTCCCTCGTCGGCGGCTATCTATCTGAAGGATAACGAAGCGCCGCCCGTAGGCTCGCGCTTTGTGCAGGACGACCTGGGCCGCACCTTGCAGTATCTGGTTGATCAGGAACGCGGCGCGGCGGCAAAGGGCGGCCGCATGGCCGGGCTCGCGGCGGTGCGTCAGGCTTTCTACAAAGGCGATGTCGCCAAGGTCATGACCGACTTTATCCAACGCGAAGGCGGCTGGCTCACCATGGAGGATATGGCCGGCTTCCGCGTCGGCATCGAAGCGCCGGTCTCGACCCGCTTCGGCGACACCGAGGTGTTTACCTGCGGCCCGTGGTGCCAGGGGCCGGCGTTGCTGGAGATCCTGAATATCGTAGAGCGCTTCGATGTTGCCAGCCTGGGCCACAACAGCCCGCACTATGTGCATCTGCTGACCGAAGCGACCAAGCTGGCCATGGCGGACCGCGAGGCCTGGATCGGCGATCCGCGCCACATGCATGTGCCGATCGGGGCGCTGTCGTCAAAAGAATTTGCCGCAACCCGCGCCACCCAGTTCGAATGGGACAAGGCCTGGCCGGCGCGTCCCCCGGCGGCAAGCGGCGCGGACTTGGGGGTGGTCGGCGACGCGCCCCGCCTGAAGCAGCCGCCGCCGGCATTGCCGGGCGAGGTGGAGACACTCAGCAGCCTCGATACGTCCTACCTATGTGTTGCTGACAGCAAGGGCAACGTCTTCTCCGCGACGCCGAGCGACGGATCGTACAATTCGCCGGTCGTGCCCGGGCTGGGCTTTGTTGCGTCGACCCGCGGCATTCAAAGCTGGGCGGAAGAGGGGCATCCGTCCGAAATCGCACCGTATCGCCGCCCGCGTCTGACGCCAAATCCGGCGATTGCAATTCAGGGCCGCAAGTTCATGCCCTTCGGCACGCCCGGCGGCGACGTCCAGACCCAGGCGATGCTGCAGACGCTGCTGAATCTGGTGGTTTGGGGCAAAGGCGCCCAGGAAGCGGTCGAGGCGCCGCGCTTTGCCAGCTATAGCTTCCCATCCAGTTTTGAGCCGCATTCCGAGTTCCCCGGCTTGCTGCGCCTGGAAGGTCGTATGGATCGGGAGACCGGCGATGAACTGGCGGGGCTCGGCCACAAGGTCGAATGGTGGCCGGACATGACCTGGCTTGCCGGGTCCATGGGCCTGATCGTCGATGACCGCGATACAGGGTTCAAGAGCGCCGCCGCCGATCCGCGCCGCATGGCCTACGCCGTCGGGGTCTAGGCCGTCGGGGTCTAGGCCGCCAAGGTTTCGGCTGCGTTCAGGCGTACCGCCTCGCCGGCGCATCGGCGAGGCGGGATTTGCTGTCCGCCGCCTCAGACTGGCGGCCGCCGGACCCCGAGGTTCAATTCCTGCTCAACGGCCCAGGCGACGCGGAAGCACATGGCTTCGTCGAAGGCGTGGCCGACGATTTGCAGGGCCAAAGGCAGTCCGTTCGAATGGAAACCGCTCGGGATCGCAATCGCAGGGTTGCCGATCAGGTTGAAGGGCGCGCGCGCCTGCCTTGCATAGGTGCGCTCCACCTCCTGCATGTCCGCGAGGTTGGCCGGCGTTTCCATGCTGGACACCGTCACCGCCGCATCCAATCCCTGCATCGCCTCATAGAAAGCCGCGACCAGTTTCTCGCGCATGCGGGTCGCATCGACATAGTCGGCGGCGGTCAGGAACGCGCCCGGCAACAGCCGCCGCCGCGTCGTCGCCGAATAATCGCCGGGCCGTGTCTTCAGCCATTCCTGGTGGATCGCATATGCCTCGCTCAACAGAATCACCCGGTTGCAGGCGGCGTATTGCGACAGCGGCGGCAGGCGGATCTCCCGCACCTCAGCGCCCAGGCTGCGCAGCAGGTCGGCAGTCGCGTCGATGCTGGCCGCCATTTCCGCGTCGGCCTGCATATCCTCGGTGTAGAAATGGCGGATCAGGCCGATTTTCAACCCTTTCACGCCCTTGCGCAGGCTGGCGGCGTAGTCGTCGACCGGGCGCGGATCGCTGGCCGGGTCTTTCGGGTCGTAGCCGGCGATGGTTTGCAGCACCAGCGCATTGTCCTCAACCGTGCGGGTCAGCGGCCCGACATTGTCGAGGCTGAACGACAGCGGCACCACGCCCATGCGGCTGACACGGCCATAGGTCGGTTTGATGCCGACAATGCCGCAGCACGAGGCCGGATTGCGCACGCTGCCGCCGGTGTCGCTGCCCAATGCCATCGGCACCATGCCGGCGGCAACGCTGGTGCCGGCACCGGAGGAGGAGCCGCCCGGATGGTGGTCGCGGTTCCAGGGATTGCGTGCCGGCGGGAAGGGCAGGTCGAAGGCCGGGCCGCCAATGGCAAACTCGTGCGTTGAGAGCTTGCCGGTGACGACGCAGCCGGCCGCCTTCATCCGCGCGGTGACAAAGGCGTCGGCCTTGGCGACATTGTCGAGCAAAAGCTTGGAATGGGCGGTGGTGTGTACGCCCTCCAGGTCGATGATATCCTTCAGCGCCACCGGAACGCCGTGCAGCGGTCCTTTAATGTCGCCCCGGGCGACCGCTTCGTCCGCCGCCTTGGCGGATGCACGCGCGGCATCGCCCAGCAATCGGATATAGGCGTTAAGCTGGCCGTCAATCGCCTCGGTCCGGGTCAACAGGGCGTTGGTGAGCTCTGTGGACGAAAGTTCCTTTGCCGCGATCTTCCGCCCAGCTTCGGCGGCGCTCATGAAAAACAGGTCGTCGCTCATGCTGTCTCTCCCGATTTGCCTGACAGGCGGCCCGCCTGAAAGACGTGGCTGGGTTCGTCGGCGAACACCGGCTTGGCGTTCATCCGCTCGACCAATCCCTGGGCCGATCCGAATGCTTCCCGCACATCATCCGGGAATTGTTCATAGGTTTTTTCAAGGCCGGTGCGGGACAGAATGCTGGGCCAATCTTGGCTCATCGAGGGGAATCCTTCGGAACGGAAAAATGGAAACGGCTTTCGTTTATTGTCGGACGCAAGGTCGCGGTTTGCCAAGCCCCTTATCAGAGACGCCGCTCTCCTTTAGTCTGGGGCCAGGCTACAGCTTCCTCACTTTAAAGGACCCACGCTCATGTCGGTCAACCATATGCGCTTCGGTATCTTCCTTGCGCCGTTCCACACCATGGACGAGAACCCTACGCTCTGCATCGACCGCGATATGGCGCTGGTCCAGCATCTCGACAGTCTTGACTATGACGAGGCCTGGATCGGTGAGCACCATTCCGGCGGGTTCGAGATCATCTCCAGTCCCGAAATCTTCTGTGCGATGGCGGCGGAGCGGACCCGGCATATCAAGCTTGGTTCAGGCGTGATTTCGCTGCCCTATCACAACCCCTTTATGATTGCGAACCGGGTGGCGCAGCTGGACCACATGACCCGCGGGCGCTTTATGTTCGGTTTCGGCCCCGGCGCGCTGGCGGGCGACGCCTACCGCATGGGCGTCGATCCGGAACAGCAACGCCGCATGATGCATGAGGCCATCGATGTGATCATGCCGTTGCTGCGCGGCGAAATGGTGAACGCCGAGACCGATTGGTTCAAGCTTCAGGATGCGCGGTTGCAACTGCCGATGTACACCGAAGGCGGGCCGGAAATCGCCGTCGCCTCCAGCCGCTCCCCAACCGGCGCTCTGGCTGCGGGCCGGCATGGTACGGGCATGCTCTCCATCGGCGGGACGTCCGACGCTGCCTTGGAAGCGCACTCGAAGAACTGGGTGACGTGCGAGGAAACCGCCGCCAAGAACGGCCAGATCGTAAGCCGCGACAACTGGCGCATGGTCACGCTGATGCACATTGCCGAGACCCGGCAGAAGGCGAGGGACAACGTCGCGTTCGGCCTGAAGCGCTGGACCCAATACTTCACGGACGTCGCGACCTTCCCGATCATCCCGCCGGGCGTCGACGATCCGATCGAATACCTGATTGAAACCAAGTCTGCCTGTATCGGCACGCCGGACGACGCCTGCGAGTTCATCGAGCACTTGATGAGAGGCACGGGTGGCTTTGGCGCGTTAATGCAGTTGGCGCACAACTGGGCAGATTGGGAGCAGACCAAGCGCTCCTATGAGCTGATCGCCCGCTATGTTGCGCCCAACTTCCGCAAGAGCAACTTCCTGCGCCAGTTCTCGTATGACTACTCGACGAACAACCGCGAGAAATTCGTTAACGCCGCGGCCAAGAGCGTCGAGAACGCCATCAAGAACTACGAGGCTGAAACCGGCAAGGAATGGACCAACCCGCGCGGCCAGAAGAGCCAGGCCGCCGAGTAGTGTTTACCTCGGCCGCGATTTCGGTGGGCGCGGCAGCCCCCGGAATCGCCGGTCCACCTGATGTGTGTGGGATATTCCATCATTCCCGCGATATAGGCCTATCGCCATGACTTCCAGACCGATCACCGACCGCGCGGAAGTTTCGATCGATTTCCCTGAAAAATTCTATCATGGCACCTTTACGCGCGAGAGCCGCTACGATGTGTCCGTGGACGCGGAAGGCTTGCACATCCACCTTACCCGCGAGGGCGAGCAAAAGCGGCACATTGCGTTTCATCTGCATTACCTGCTGTTGGCCGATATCCTGCAGGCGGCAGCTGAGGCGGTGAAGGACAAG
>JAPOJR010000128.1 GCA_029978325.1 Alphaproteobacteria bacterium
GGCATGTCCAGACGCATGACATCGACGACACCGCCAAAGCGCTCTGCAATCGCTTTGGGCAGCTCGTCGTACGTACCAACGGCCGCAAACAAACGAACAACATCGTCCGGTACCTGTGCAGCCAGTTCGTTCCATTTGCCATCGACCGAAAGCTTGTGCAGCTTCAGGCCCAGATCCTCCAGCCCGTGCGCGGCAAATACCGGAAGATAGGTGCGGGTGGAACCATAGAAGCCAACGCGGTAGCGAACCCACTCGATTCGCTCGGCCACCGCTGCCTCGTCTCGTCCGGTGGCGATGAAGCCGCCCCCGGAAATCTCCAAATTTTCCCGCTTCTGACCGGACGCCTCCAGCCCTGCACCGATGCGGGCCATGCAGGTGTCTTCAATGTATTTCCGGGTGCAAAACCCGTGCAGCCGCGCGCCGTCTGCCACCCGCCCCGCCATGCGCAGCATGTCCGGACCGACTGCGGCTACCGACAGCGGCACAATGGGATGTCCGTTGCGCTTTGGCGAGAACTCCGGCGTCATCAGGGTAAAGCTGTAGTGATCGCCGCGGAAATCCAGCTTCTCGCCGTGTTCCCAGCAACGCCAAATTGCGCGTAATGCCTGCATATACTCCCGCATCCGCCCGACCGGATCGCGCCAGGGAGTCGAAAAACGACGTTCGTTATGCCCCTTTACCTGGGTACCTAGACCTAATTCAAATCGCCCGCCGGAATTGGTCTGCAGGTCATGGCCGATATTGGCCACCACCATCGGCGAACGCGGAAAGGCGACGGCAATCGAGGTGTTCAGCGCCACCCGCTCGGTCACGCTGGCCGCAATGGCCAGCGGCATAAACGGATCGTGCGCCAGTTCCGACGACGATACGCCGTCATAACCGGCAGCTTCCGCGCGCCGTGCTGCGGCGGCGGTTTTGGTCCAGTCGTCGACCGGCAACTGAGCGAACACCCGCATCGTTTAAACCTCCCAGGGACTTCCTTGATTTGTTTGTTGCGTCTAGCATGCCCGGAAATGAGGAGTTCGCCAAGATGCCAGACATGACCGCCCCCGCCATCGATATCGAGGCCCTGCAGAGCCACATCGGCGCAAAGGTCGAGGATCACGACACCATTACCGCCTGGCCCATGGCGGCCATGGCCGCCACGCTGGACCGCAAAGAGAAATTGCCAGAGATCGGCACGCCGATCCCCCAGGGCTGGCACCAGTTCTGGTTCCTGCCGACGACCCGACCCGGCGAACTCGGCCCCGATGGCGCGCCGACATCTTCCGGCGTGATCCCGGCGATGCCGTTGCCGCGCCGCATGTTCGCCGGCACCACCTGGACCTTCCACCAGCCGCTGCATGTGGGCGATGTCTGCCGACGCGAGACGGAACTGGTCGATATCCAAATGAAATCCGGCTCCACCGGCACGCTGGTTTTCGCCACCGTCGTCAGCCGCATCTATGGCCCGAACGGCCTGGCCGTCGAGGAGGAGCGCGGCACCGCCTTCCGCGAAGCCGTGGCGGAAGGTGCGTCCAGCGCGGCGCCGAAGCGCGAGACGCCGCCGCCCAACACGATCTGGCGGCGCGAGCACAGTTGCGACGAGGCGACCCTGTTCCGCTTCTCGGCGCTGACCTTCAACACCCATCGCATCCACTACGACACGCCCTGGGCCAAAGACGTGGAAGGCTATCCGGCGCTGGTCGTGCACGGGCCCTTGAGCTCGACACTGCTGATCAACTTCGTGCGCGATTCGAACCCGTCGCAGACCATAAAGACCTATCGTATGCGCGCCCGCGCGCCGCTGTTCGCCAACACGCCGATCACCCTGGTCGGGCGTCCGACCGCCGAGGGGTGCGAGTGCTGGAGCCTGACCCCGGAGGGGACCATCGCCATGCAGGTGCAGGTTTCCTTTGCCTGAGGAGATTGGACCGTGACCGCAGAAATGACCGGCGGATGCGCCTGCGGCGCCGTCCGCTACACCGTGGCCGGCCGTCCTGTCTATATGGGCAACTGCCATTGCCGCGATTGCCAGCGCGCTACTGGCAGCGCGTATTTCCCCGCGGTGCTGGTGCGGGCAAGGGAGTTCACACAGCATTCCGGCGAAGTGACCTGGTACGAGAGCCTGGCCGATTCCGGTCAAACCATGCAGCGCGCCTTCTGCCCGAAATGCGGCTCACCGCTGTTCCTGCGCAACCCCGCCCGGGAAGGCGGAGTCGTGCTGTATGCCGGCAGTCTGGACGATCCCAGCGTTTACGAACCGAGTCGCGATATCTACACCGCCAGCGCGCAGCCCTGGGACGTAATGCACACGCATCTGCCCAAGTTCGACCGGATGCCATGAGTCGGAGAATTACCCATGGCCGTTAGCGCAGAGGGCGGCTGCACCTGCCGTCGGGTCCGCTTTCGCCTGACCGTCGCGCCGCTGATCGTTCACGGCTGCCATTGTACATGGTGCCAGCGGGAAACTGGCAGTGCGTTTGCGATCAACGTCCTGATCGAACGCGCCTGTCTGGAGGTGCTAAGCGGCGAACCGGAAACGGTTCCGACACCGTCGGCCAGCGGTAAAGGCCAGGACATCCTGCGCTGCCCCGCCTGCAAGGTCGCATTGTGGAGCCACTACGCCGACGCGGGCCCGTCCATCGCCTTTGTGCGCGCCGGAACACTGGACGACCCCGCGCAGTTCCCGCCCGACATTCATATTTTCACCGAGTCGAAACATCCGTGGCTGCAATTGCCGGCTGGATCGCCTTCGGTTCCCGAGTTCTACAATCCACGTCAGGTTTGGAGCCCGGAAACGCTGGCGCGTTATAAGGCGGCACAACAGCGACGGGCGTAGGGCATCACGCAGCGCTGCCCGCCCGCGCCCGCCGCCGTTCGCTGCGCAGTGCATATAGCGAGGTGGCGGCGATGATGCAGGACCCGGCGATCGTGGACCAACTCGGCGCCTCCAGGAACAGCACAAAGCCGATCAGCGCCGCAAACACCATGCGGGCATAGTCGAGCGGCGCAACGGCGCTGGCTTCGCCGGCGCGGTAGCCGGCAATGTTGCAAAACTGGCCGGCCACCGATAGCAGACCGATGCTCAGCATCATTGCCCACTGCAGCAACGTCGGCCAAACCCAATAATAAATGCCGAGCGGCAACATCACAGCGCCGACCAGCAGCGCCTGATAGCTCAAGATCGTAATGGACCGGTCGAACTGCGATAGGTAACGGATGATGATCGAGACCATCGCCGCCCCGGCTGCACCCGCGACCGCATATAACGCATAAACGTCCACGCCATGCGCCCCGGGCTGCACGATCACCAGAACGCCGCCAAAGCCGATCAGCGTCGCGGACCATCGGTTCAGGCCCGCCACTTCCTTAAGGAAAACGATGGCAAATATCGTGACGAACAGGCTTTTCGCGAAACTGAGGGCCGTCGCATCGGCCAGCGGCATGTGCTGGATGGCCAGGAAACTGCCGACCATGGCAATCATCGCAAAGACGACGCGGACAAATTGCAACGGCAGCGATTTGGTTCGCAGCGCATCGGGAAAGTTGCGGGCGATGACCGGCGCCACCGTGATCGTCATCGTCGCCTGGCGGATCAGCAAGATCTGAAACACCGAAATCTCGCCGCCCAGTTCCTTCACAAAGCCGGAGCCGGCGGTAAAGATTATCCCGGCGGTCATGATATAGATCGAGCCACGCACATTGCCGGGCAGCAACAGCAGCGGCGCCATCAGGCGCGCCCACAGCGCCTGGATTGGGGCGAGGAGATCAGCCATCGGCTGCATCCCCCCTAACCGGTCGGCGACCCCGGTGGAGTACCATTAGCGTAGGGTTTCAGCACGCTGTAGAGCGCATGACAGACCGGCGTCGGAACGCCTTTTTGCCGCCCCAGGTCAACCACTTTGCCGGTCAGCCATGGCAACTCCAGCCGGTTGCCGCGCAACAGGTCCGCAGCCATGGAGGCAATCCAGGCGCCGCCCTGCCCCTCGGCAAAGGCCAGGCGTTGGGCCGGAAAATCGTCGGGAAGCGGCACGCCGCAGGCGCGGCCGACAGCCGTCGCCTCCGCCATGACGCTCAGGATTGTCGCCCGCAGGTCCGGATCGTCGAGCGTCAACGACAGCCATTGCCGCGTCGCAGCGGTCATGGTCGCGGTTCCGACAATGAACACAAACTTGGCCCACAACTGGCCCACGATATCCTTGGACAACGTCGCGTCCAGGTCGGATGCATCGCATAGCGCCTTCAAGCGCTCGGCGCGGGGCGAGACGGAACCATCCATTTCGCCAAAGGTAAAGTGCTGGAATGCGCCCATCTGGCGGATGCGTCCCGGCCCCTCGATCACCGCGCTGATGGCGGCAACGCCACCCATCACCCGCCCCTCGCCCAGGATTGGGGCAAGTCGTTCGGCGGCGTCGATGCCGTTTTGAATCGGTATGACGGCCGTGTCCGGCCCGACGAGCGGCTTGATAAAGATGCCGGTCGTCTCAACGTCCCATAGCTTGGGCGTGAACAGAACATAGTCCGCCACCCCGATGCTGGCTGGGTCGTCCGTGGCCGGAACCGGGTGCAGGTGGAAATCGCCGCGCGCACCGGTGATCCGCAGGCCGGTTTCGCGCATAGCCTTGAGATGTGCGCCGCGGGCAATGAAGGTAACGTCATGGCCGCCGCGGGCCAAAGCCGAGCCGAACGGCGCACCGACGCCGCCGGCACCAACGATAACAATGCGAGGGGTGGGCATGCCAGGGATCCCGGATCAGAGCACAGAATGCCCCGATCATAGAACGGCCTGCACGCACCGGCTATACCGCACGGCCACGGCGCGGCGACATTCCGACGCCGGGCCTATGCGCGTACAGCGGCGCTATTCCACCGTAATGGTGATCGGCTGGCTCATCACCGGCGGATTGTGCGGAATGTGGTTCTGATCGCCCAGGACCAGTTGCAGCGTGTGCTTGCCTTTGGCCAGCGTGATTGAGGTTTCGGTCTGGCCGCCGCCGAAATGTTTGTGGTGATCGTCCGCCGGCAACGGATAGGCCAGTTCCTCGCCCTTTGGCGCGGCCACGTCGATCAACAGATGGTGGTGGCCGGTATTTGCCTTCTCAATACCCGCCGGCGCCACGCCCATACCCGCCAGGCCAAACTGCACCAGTACCGGGCTGCTGACCGTCGCGCCATCCTTCAGGTTGAGGAAGTAGACTTTGGCCCCGGCCGGCGCTGGGGTTTCACCGGCCATGGCTGATGATGCGGCGATAACCGCTAATGCGCTAAACATCAGGCTACGTAGCATCGGATGATCTCCTCAGTTGGTTGGACGCTAAAGCTGGCGGGCGGCGCTGCGGCCGGCGATCCGCCCGAAAACCGCGCCCGACACCAGGCCGGTGCCGCCGGGATAGTTGAAGTGGAACAGCCCGCCAACCATCTCGCCGCAGGTGAACAGACCCTTGATCGGCCGCCAGTCGGTGCCGATGACGCGGGCGTGTTCGTCCACCTTCAGACCGCCGAAGGTGAAGGTAATGCCGCCGGTGGCCGAATAGGCGACGAACGGCGGCTTATCCAGGCGCAGGGCCCAATTGGTCTTCTCCGGCGAGAGACCGGCCGTGCGCACGCCGTCCTTCTTGCTGGGATCGAAGCGTCCGTCGCCATCCGCCGGAGCGGCCGCATTGTAAGCCTCCAGCGTCCGCAATGCTTGGGCGCGGTCGTCGAATTCCAACTGCTCCAGCAGGGCCTCCAGCGTATCCGCCTGGATCGGGTCGCTGGTCTTGTAGCGCGGCTCCAACAGGTGAATGGTCTTCTGGTCGAAGATCTGCCAGGCCATGCTGCCCGGCTGGTTCAGGATCTGGCCGCCATACTTGGCATAGGTGTAGAGCCCCATATCCTCGCCCTCGTCGCAAAAGCGGAGGCCGGAGCGGTTCAGCATCACCGCATAGGGGTAAGAAAGGCGGTTCGACTTGTCAGTGCGCTTGCGGTCGGCAAAGTCGGGCCATTCATTGGAAATCGGCGTCGAGTGCTTGCCGCTCCACTGGCCCCAGGGCATAGCGCCGATAGCAAAGGCCATGCGCAGGCCGTCGCCCTGATTGTGCTTGGTGCCGCGCACCTTGGCATGATCCCAGGGCGGCGACAGGTATTGCGCCCGCCATTGCGCGTTCGCCTCGAATCCACCGCATCCCAGCACCACCGCCTTGGCGCGGAGTTCCTCAATACCGTTCGGCCCCTTGGCCTTAACGCCGACGACGGTTCCGGCCTGGTCCGTGATCAGGTCCAGGGCGCCGGTCTCATAGCGAATCTCTATGCCGTTCGACTCGGACTTCAGAAACCAATGCTTGGACAGCCCCACGCCTTCGGCTTCCGCCCGGATCACCGCGCCTTTTTGCCATTTCACCCGGTTGCCCACCCGTATCCCGGCCAACGAGGTCGCCGGCTCCATCGGAATGCCGACATATTCCTTCATCCAGCGGATGGTATCGTAGGAGTTGTCGATCAGGATCGTTGCAAGGTCGCGGTCGGTCTTGTTGGCAGTGACGCGCAGCAGGTCGCCCCAGAAATCGTCCTTGGTATAGGGCTCTACATCCTCGAAAAAGCCGGTGATTTCCTGGTCGGCTTCCGGAACCATGGGCCGCAGGTCTTCAGCGGTATCGAAAGCGATGCGAAGCAGGCCGCCGGAATAGTGGGTGTTGCCGCCCCGGTCCGCCTCCGATGCTTTTTCCAGGATCAGAACCTTTTCCGCGCCATTCTCCCGTGCAGAGTTGGCCGCAGCCTGCGCCGCGTTGCCGGCGCCAACGACGATGACGTCGTATTCCATAGTGGGACGTTTCCTTAAACTTCTGGCTTTGTTGGGCGCAAGCCTATCACAGGCCACCAGGGTCGGGGTAGTGGCACGCGAACACTACAGCCCCGCGACGGGCGCTTTGCCGGCCTGCACGGGCCGGCGCATCGCCAGCATCCGCCGCGCCTCATCGCCCTGGCCCTGCTTCAGCAGCACCGCAACCATCGTGTGCTCCAGCAAGTCGCGCTGCGCCCGGCTGCCGCCAATCCGAGCGTGGTCGGCCATGCCGGTGGCCAAATGCGCCGCCGCGCCAGGCCAATCCTGGTCGATGATGGACTGAAACGCCGACGCCAGTTCGCGGACCACGTCCGCCGCCGGCCCGGCCGGATTTGCGACAATCTCCGCCAGTGCGTCGCTTTCCCCGACCATGGCATAAGCCAGGGCCGCATGGACATCGGCGAAGGCGACGCCCGTATTCGGAAAGTACCGGTGCGCATAGTCCGCAATCGCCTGCCAGCGTTCGACCGGCACCGGATGGCCGGCAAGCGCCGCGCGATAGAGGATCGCCGCGTTGTCCGTCATCACGATCAAGGGAAAGCTGAGCGAGGCGTCCGGCGCGATATACCGGTCGACCAGGGACCATACCCCGTCCATATCGCCCTGCCCCAGCGTCCAGAGCGCCAGATGCCAGGAAATGTGGCTGTGCATCAGGCCATGGCGATCATATCCTGGCAGCCAACCGTGCAGGTAGTCCATTCCGGCCTGCGCTTCGCCGGCTTCGTAATAGATATGGGCGCGCACGTGCGCCCCGTGTGCATTGTCCGGTTTGATTGCCAGCGCCCGGTCGATCATCTGGTCGGCGCGATCCAGTATCCCGGTCTCGCACAGCGAAAATGCATGCTGGCTGAGGAACCACCAGTCATCGCCATAGTGCGGTTGCAGCGAGGTCGTATAGGCCAGCAATTCCGCCTCGCGGCCCGGCTTTCCGGAAAAGCCAATCAGGCCGAAAACGCTGGTGCATATCTGCGCTATCATCACATCGCGCGGATATTCGCCGACATGTTGCCGGATCGCCGGATAGGCGGCTGCGCCCTTGCCGTCGATCAGCAGTCCCAGGGCGTTGAGGTGCGATGCATCCTTGGTGCTCAACCCGCCGGCAAGGCTTCGCGCCGTCGCCATGGACGCCCGGGCGGCGACCACGTCGCCGGTGATCTGGCAGGCGCGGGCGAGGCCGCAATGCCCCAGCGCAAACCCTGGGTCCGCTGCGGTGACGGCTTCGAATGCGGCCCGCATGCCTGGCCCCGCGCCCAAAAGCTTATCCACCGCTTCGACATACAGATCGCGCGCCTGCGAAGAAGACGTCGCAAGGTTGTTGCCGTACCGGTCCTGCAACATGGAGGGCTCCTTGAATTCGGTCGCATTGCCATATCACTGGCAGTTGCGCTCACTCTACCCTCGGCCCGGCAATTGGGCTAACCATAACTGCATTGCATTGAGCATCCGAGACCTGCGAGCCAACATCATGTCCGACGGCACCGGCACCATCGCCCCGACCCAGGCCCTGAAAATCGACGAGCCCCGGCTCGCCGAATACCTGAAGGGCGTGCTGCCGGCCGCGGCCGGGCCGATGCGGCTGAAGTTGTTCAGCCATGGCCAGTCAAACCCCACCTATTTCGTCGAGTTCGACGATGCGTCCTACGTGGTGCGCAAACAACCGCCGGGCGAGTTGCTGCCGTCGGCGCACGCCGTGGACCGCGAGCACCGCGTGCAGAAGGCGTTGCACGCCCAGGGCTTCCCCGTCGCGCAACAGTTCCATTATTGCGAGGACCGCTCGGTCGTTGGCACGCCGTTTTATGTCATGGAAAAGATGGACGGGCGGGTGTTTACCGACTCCAGCCTGCCCGGTTGCTCGCCGGACGAGCGCCGCGCCATGTACCTGAACATGACCGAGACCCTGGCAAAGCTGCACTCCTACGACCCGGAGGCGATCGGACTTGGCGACTATGGACGCCCGGGCAGCTATTATGAGCGGCAGTTCCGGCGCTGGTCGCGGAATTTCCTGGAGACCAAAACCCAGGACATTCCGGAAATGGACAAGCTGATCGAATGGCTGCCGCAGCACATGCCGGCGGGCGACGAAAGCCGCATCGCGCATGGCGACTACCGCGTCGGCAACGTCATGTTCCACCCGACCGAGCCGCGCGTCATCGCCGTGTTCGACTGGGAGATTTCCACCCTCGGCCATCCGCTCAGCGATCTGGCCTATATGTGCATCCTGTATTTCACCACCGGCGAGGAGTTTTTCGGCATCCGCGATAAGGACCGGACGGCGCTGGGTATTCCGGCTTTCGAGGAAATTATCGAGCATTATCGCAGCGCGGCTGACCGGCCGGATACGGTCACGGACGCCCACATGGTGCACGCCATGTTCCGCTTTGCCGCGATCCTGGACGGCGTCCGCGCCCGCGGGCTGGCCGGCAACGCCGCCAGCGAGGATGCAGAACTGGTCGGCCGCCAGGGCCTGGCGCTGGCGAAGCGGGCGTGGCAGGTCGTGGAAAAACGCGGCTAGGGCGATTTCGGTTCGCGCTGCATCAGAGCGGTCTCTCCCCTTCACGCTGAGGTG
>JAPOJR010000129.1 GCA_029978325.1 Alphaproteobacteria bacterium
ATATCAACCAGACAAGCTCTACACTGTGAGAGCATCCGTGAAAAACGGACAAATCGTCGGCTGTGACGGGTTCCAACTGCCGCCTGATCATTGCGGGGAATGCAAAACTGCCGCGCTTTCTCGCGGAATCAAGCCACTTGCCCGAATGAGAGTGATCGGATACATCATGCCGCTCGTTCACGTTTCGCTGATGGGAAACGGTTGGAGTCGAAACGCGACCCGACCGAGTGACCCGGGGCCAAGTGTTTCGATCTCCGGCCCCAGCCGATTGCTGGACGGATCTCGTCGTTTTAACCATGTAGACTGGGCCAGCGTACACGGTCATCCGCCCGGGAGGCGAGAAGATCGCGCCGGCTTGGAGACGCTCTGAACCTTCGATTTTGAGGCCGGGGCACCAACCAGGAGGATGAAGATGATGCGGTTGCCCGCTGCGCAAGGCTTATACGATCCGCGCAACGAGCACGATTCGTGCGGTGTCGGCTTTGTCGCCGACATTAAAGGCCGAAAACAGCATCAACATGTCAGCGATGGCCTGCAGATCCTACTCAATTTGGATCACCGCGGCGCTGTCGGCGCTGACCCGCTGACTGGCGATGGCGCAGGTATCCTGACCCAAATCCCTGACAAATTTTTCCGCGCTGTCTGCGACTTTCAGCTGCCGCCCGCAGGCGACTATGGCGTCGCCATGCTGTTTCTTCCCAAGGACGCATCGGCCCGCGCCGCCATGGAACGGCTTTGGGAGGCGTCGGTCACGTCGGAAGGAATGTCGGCAATTGGCTGGCGCGATGTGCCGGTCAATTCGTCCATCCTGGGTAAGACTGTGGCGGCGGTCGAGCCCTGCCACCGTCAGTTTTTCATCGCCAACACTGCGGGATGGGCGCATGACAAGTTCGAACGGAAGCTCTATGTCGCCCGCAAGAATGTGATCACCTCGATCAATGCCGAGAACTTGTCGGGCGCTGAGGATTATTATCCGGTCTCCTGCTCGTCCCGGACCGTTGTCTATAAGGGCATGTTGCTGGCAGGGCAGGTCGGCGAATACTATGCTGATCTGAGCGACGAACGCTTCGAAAGCGCCTTCGCCCTGGTCCACCAGCGCTTTTCGACAAATACCTTTCCGTCCTGGCGGTTAGCCCACCCATACCGCTATGTCTGCCACAACGGCGAAATCAACACCGTACGCGGCAACATCAACTGGATGGCTGCGCGCAAGCACTCCATGAAAAGCGATTTGTTCGGCGATGACCTGGACAAAATCTGGCCGCTGATTCCCGAAGGCCAGTCGGACACGGCCTGCTTTGACAACGCCCTGGAACTGCTACTTAAGGGTGGCTATTCGCTGGCGCATGCGATGATGCTGATGATTCCGGAGGCCTGGGGCAAAAACCCGCTGATGGATGACAAGCGGCGGGCATTCTATGAGTACAACGCAGCCCTGATGGAGCCCTGGGATGGCCCAGCGGCCGTTTGCTTCACGGACGGCCGCCAAATCGGCGCGACGCTCGACCGCAACGGCCTGCGCCCCGCGCGCTATGTCGTCACCAATGACGACCGTATTATTTTGGGCTCCGAAGTCGGCGTGCTGCCGGTAGACCCGGCCAACATCAAACAACAATGGCGCCTGCAGCCTGGCAAAATGTTGCTGGTGGATATGGAAGAGGGCCGCATCATCGACGATGCGGAACTCAAAGCCTCGCTAGCCAACGCCAAGCCATACCAGGCCTGGCTGAACGAGACCCAATACCAATTGGAAAATTTGCCGCCGGCAAAGCACGAGCCGCCGACCAGCAACATCCCCTTGCTCGACCGCCAGCAGGCGTTCGGCTACACCCAGGAAGACTTGAAATTCTTCTTGGAGCCGATGGCCGCCGCGGGTGACGATCCGATCGGTTCGATGGGCAAAGACACGCCGATCAGCGTGCTCTCCGACAAGCCGAAGCTGCTCTATACTTACTTCAAGCAGAACTTCGCCCAGGTCACCAACCCGCCGATCGATCCGATTCGCGAAGAAGTGGTGATGAGCCTGACCACACTGATCGGGCCGCGGCCGAACCTGTTGGGCTCGGACCACGACGCCGAGCACAAACGGCTGGAGGCCCACCAGCCGATCCTTTCGAACCTGGATTTGGAAAAAATCCGCGAGTTCGACGTCCTGGTCGGAGACGATTTCCGAACAAAGACGATTTACACCTGCTGGAACGCCGAAACCGGCGTTGAGGGCCTGGGTCCCGCATTGCAGGCGCTATGCGAAGAGGCCGAAAAGGCGGTGAGCGAGGAATACAACATCCTCATCCTGTCCGACCGGTCCATGAGCTCCACCTGGATCCCGATCCCGGCGGCGCTGGCCTGCTCTGCCATTCACCACCACCTGATCCGCAAAGGCCTGCGGACTGAAACCGGGCTGGTGGTCGAGACCGGCGAAGCGCGCGAAGTCCATCACATGTGCGTGCTGGCTGGCTATGGCGCCGAGGCAATCAACCCCTACCTCGCGTTCGAAACCATTGCCGATCGCCTCAGCGAACTGCCGGAAGGCACGACCCTGGAGCAAGCGTATTACAACTATGTCAAAGCGCTGAACAAAGGCATTCTAAAGGTTTGCTCTAAGATGGGCATCTCGACCTATCAGAGCTATTGCGGGGCGCAAATTTTCGATGCGGTTGGCCTGTCCACACCATTTGTGGACGCCTATTTCACCGGCACCCAGACCATGGTCGAGGGCATCGGCCTGCTGGAGGTTGCGCGTGAAGCAGTTGAACGCCACGCTGCAGCCTTTGGCAACGACCCGACCTTGGCGAAAATGTTGGATGTCGGCGGCGAGTACGCCTTCCGCTTCCGCGGCGAGCACCATGCCTGGAACCCGACCAGCGTCGCGCATCTGCAACATGCCGTCCGCGCCAACAACACGCGGGAATACAAGCTGTTCGCCCAGCAAATGAATGACCAGTCGCGCAACCTTTATACACTGCGCGGGCTGTTCGACATCAAGCAAGGCAAGGCCATTCCGCTGGACGAGGTTGAGCCCGCCAGCGAAATCGTCAAACGCTTCTCCACCGGCGCGATGAGCTTCGGCTCAATTAGCCGTGAGGCGCATACGACCCTGGCTATCGCCATGAACCGCATAGGCGGCCGTTCCAACACCGGCGAAGGCGGAGAAGAACCGGATCGCTTCCAGCCGCTGGCGGAGGACCATCCCTTCTGGCGGCAGAAGGGCGACACCATGCGCAGCCGGATCAAGCAAGTCGCCAGCGGCCGCTTTGGCGTCACCATCGAATATCTTGCCAACGCCGACGATATCCAGATCAAGATGGCCCAGGGCGCCAAGCCTGGCGAAGGCGGGCAGTTGCCGGGGCACAAGGTCGACCGCGCCATCGCGTCGGTCCGCCATTCAACCCCGGGCGTTGGCCTGATTTCGCCGCCGCCGCACCACGACATTTATTCCATCGAGGATCTGGCCCAGCTCATCCACGACCTGAAAAACGCCAACCCGCGCGCCCGCATCAGCGTCAAGCTGGTGTCGGAAGTCGGTGTTGGCACAGTCGCGGCCGGCGTTTCCAAGGCAAAGGCCGACCATGTCACCATTTCCGGTTTTGAGGGCGGCACTGGCGCATCGCCGATCACGTCGCTGACCCATGCCGGCAGCCCGTGGGAAATCGGACTGGCGGAAACGCACCAGACCCTGGTCCTGAACGGTTTGCGCGGCCGCATCGCGGTTCAGGCTGATGGTGGCCTGCGCACCGGCCGTGACGTCGTGATCGCTGGCCTGCTGGGTGCCGACGAGATGGGCTTTGCCACCGCGCCACTGATCAGCATGGGCTGCATCATGATGCGCAAATGTCACCTGAACACCTGTCCGGTCGGCGTCGCCACGCAAAACCCGGAATTGCGTAAGCGCTTTCAGGGCACGCCGGACAATGTCATCAACTACTTCTTCTTCGTTGCCGAAGAAATCCGTGAGTTGATGGCGATGATGGGCTTCCGCAATTTCAACGACCTGATAGGCCGTACCGACATGCTCGACATGCGCAAGGCGGTCGATCATTGGAAAGCGCACGGAGTCGACCTGGCGCGCCTGATGCACAAGCCGGATATGGGACCTGAGATCGCGATCTATAATTGCGAAACGCAGGACCACGGTCTTGACAATGCACTCGACCAAACCTTGATCGCCAAAGCCCAGCCGGCGCTCGAGCGCCGCGAAGCTGTGCAGATTCCGGTGGAAGTCCGCAACATCAACCGCACGGTCGGGGCCATGCTCTCAGGTGAGGTTGCCAAGCGCTATGGCCAAGCCGGCCTGCCGGAAGACACCATTGCCATCAAGGCGACCGGCGTCGGCGGACAATCGTTCGGCGCGTTCCTGGCCAAGGGCGTGTCGATCGAATTGGAAGGCGTCGCCAACGACTATGTCGGCAAGGGCCTTTCCGGCGGCCGCATCGCCGTGTTCCCGCCGCGCACCTCTCCCTATGTGGCCGAACAGAATATCCTCATCGGCAACACGGTGCTCTATGGCGCTATCGATGGCGAGGCCTATTTCCGCGGCGTCGCCGGCGAACGGTTCTGCGTACGGAACTCCGGCGCCTTTACGGTGGTCGAGGGTGTCGGCGACCATGGCGGCGAGTATATGACCGGCGGCTGCATGGTGGTTCTCGGCGCAACCGGGAACAACTTCGCTGCCGGAATGAGCGGTGGCCTGGCCTATGTCTGGGACCCGAAAAAGCAGTTTGCGCAGCGCTGCAACATGGAAATGGTCGCCTTGGAAAGGGTCGATCCGACCGAACCGCCGCCCCCCGACCCGGCGGACGTGATGGCAAAAGGCGTGCCGCAGTTGAAATACCATGTGCAGCGGCTGCGGACTCTGTTGGAGCGCCATGCGCACTATACCAACAGCCCGGTGGCCAAGCGCATTCTCGATAACTTCGCCGATGAGGTTGGCAATTTCGTTCTGGTGATGCCGAACGATTTCCGCCGCGCCCTCAACGAAATGGCAGTAGAAGACGCCGCCGCTGCAACTGCAGCCGCGGGTGAGGAGGTGGCTCATGGGTAAGCCCACCGGTTTCCTGGAAAAGGCCCGCAGCGACCGCGGCTATGCTCCGGTAGAAGAGCGCCTCAAACACTGGCATGAATTCGTCAAGCCCCTGCCGGAAGACGACGTTCGCAGCCAGGGATCGCGTTGCATGGATTGTGGCATTCCGTTCTGCCACAATGGCTGCCCGGTCAACAATCAGATTCCCGACTGGAACCATCTGACCTATCTGGGCGAGTGGGAGGAGGCATTTATCAATCTCCACTCCACCAACAACTTCCCAGAATTCACTGGCCGCGTCTGCCCTGCACCGTGCGAGGAAAGCTGCACGCTGAACCTGAACACCTTCGTGCGTCCGGTGACGATCAAAACCATCGAATGCGCGATCGTCGACAAAGGCCGCGAGAATGGCTGGTTAGTACCGCAACCGCCGGAAAAGAAGACCGGCAAGCGGGTTGCCGTTGTCGGCTCCGGCCCGGCCGGGATGGCCTGCGCCCAGCAACTGGCGCGCGCCGGCCATGACGTCACGCTCTTCGAGAAGAATGACCGCATCGGCGGCCTGCTGCGCTATGGCATTCCCGACTTCAAGATGGAAAAGCACCTGATCGACGCCCGTGTCGCGCAGATGCAGGCCGAAGGCGTGACGATCAAGACCGGCGTCCATGTCGGCAAGGATGTTTCGGCCAAGGATCTGGCGGCGCAGTATGACGCCGTTGTGCTGTCCGGCGGCGCGGAAGACCCGCGCAACCTGGAGGTCAAAGGCCGGGAGTTGAAGGGCGTCCACTTCGCCATGGAATTCCTGCCGCAACAGAACAAGCGGGTCGCCGGTGATACTTTGCCGGCCGATCAGGACATTCTGGCGACCGGCAAGCATGTCATCGTCATCGGCGGCGGCGACACAGGTTCTGACTGCATCGGCACCTCGACTCGCCAGGGCGCAACGCACGTTCGCCAGTTCGAACTGTTCGACCGTCCGCCACAGGCAGAGAACAAGCCGGTGGTCTGGCCGCATTGGCCGCGCAAGGAGCGGATTTCCACCAGCCAGATCGAAGTGCAGGAGACCTACGGCACCACCACGGAATACACCATGGTGACCGAGGAGCTGATCGGCGATGAACATGGCAACGTCAAGGCGATCCGCGGCCATCAGGCCTCAATCACATTCGACGGCGGCCGCCCGGTTTTCAACAAGATCGACGACACGGAGTTCGAGTACGAGGCGGAGCTGGTACTGCTTGCGATGGGCTTTGTCGGCCCGCGCAAGGATGACGTGCTGGCCGACCTGGGCATCAACACCGTCGTACAGCGCGACGCCCTGGGCCGCATCCCGGAGGCGCCGGCAGACTACAAAACCAGCCTGCCGAATGTCTTTGCCGCCGGCGACATGCGCCGCGGCCAGTCTCTCGTGGTCTGGGCCATCCGTGAAGGCCGCCAGTGCGCTCACGCCGTCGATGAATACCTGATGGGCGAGAGCGTCCTGCCGCGCTAGCGCCGGTTTGGGCTCGACCTGACAGCAAACCTCCCCTAGACCCTCTCTACCGCCAATAGAGAGGGTCTTATGGTTTCCATCCTGTTCAAAGCTGGCGCCGGCGACGCTGCTGGCTGGCAGCGCGAGTTAAGCGCCCGAATTCCCGACCTGGATTGGCGGGTCTGGCCCGATGCCGGCGATCCGGCCACCGTTGATTTCGTGCTCGCGTTCCGGGTGGAGCCCGGCTTCTTTGCCCAATTCCCCAACCTGAAGGGCGTGCTGGCGACCGGCGCCGGCGTCGATGGGCTGTTTGCCGACAAAACGCTGCCGACCCACCTGCCGATCGCCCGAATCGTTGATCCCTATATGACCCAGCAAATGGTGCAGTGGGCGACGTATGGCGTGCTGCACTTCTTCCGCAGGTTCGACGAATACCGGGCTTTGCAGAACAGGGCTGAATGGAAAGAACTCGGCAGCCCGACCCGCCACCCTAACCGCGTCGGCGTGCTGGGTTTTGGCGAGATCGGCGGCGCTATCGGGCGCGGCCTGCTGGCGCTGGGATTCTTTGTGCAGGGCTGGACGAGCACGCCGCGCGACCTCGGCCCCATCGACAATTTCGCCGGCGCGGCGCAACTGGACCCATTCCTTGAGACCAGTCCCTTCCTCGTCTGCTCCCTGCCGCTGACGCCGGATACCAAAGGCCTGCTGAACCGCCAGCGCCTCTCGAAACTGCCGAAAGGCGCCGTCGTCGTAAACCTCGCCCGCGGCGGCCATGTGGTGACGGACGACCTGCTCGCCCTGCTGCAGGAAGGCCATCTGGGCGGCGCCGTGCTGGACGTCACCGACCCTGAGCCGCTGCCCGCGGATCACCCGCTATGGCATCATCCAAACGTCATCATCACCCCGCACGAAAGCGGCCTGACCACCCCGGCCACCGCCGCCGACCAGATCGCCGCCAACGTGAAGCGCATCCTGGCGGGAGAACCGGTCGTCAACCCAGTGGATGTGCAGCGGGGGTATTAGGCCGGCGCTGAGTTCAAAATCAGGTCCGAAGCCCGCTCGCCGATCATGATGCTGGGGGCATTGGTGTTGCCGCTGATCAGCGTCGGCATGATGGAGGCGTCGGCCACCCGCAGCCCCTCGATACCGTGCACTTTCAATCGGTTATCTACCACAGCCATCCGGTCAGAGCCCATTTTGCAGGTGCCGACCGGGTGATAAGTCGTCTCTGCCGTGCGCTTGACCCAGTCAATGATTTCGTCATGGGTGTTGAGGTCTTCGCCCGGACCGACCTCGGTCAGCTGCAATTTGGCCATTGCCGGCGCGCGCATGATCGAGCGGGCGATGTTGATCGCCGAAACCGTAATATCCTCATCCACCCGCGCGGAAAGGAAGTTGAAGTTGATCACCGGAGGCCGACCAGGATCGGCCGACGTGATATGAATATGGCCTTTGCTCTCCGGTCGCATGGCGTGGGCATAGCAGGTCATGCCGGATTGTTTGGAGATCACCGGACCCTTAGCCCGCATCTCGGTCAGCATCGGGACCCACCCCAACAAGGCGTCCGGCGCCTCCAGGCCTTCGCGCGAGCGGACGAAGGCCCGCATCGGCGCGGCGACCGCCGCCATCATGCTGGTCTGGCCCAGCACATATCGCAGCGCCTGATAGGCCAGTCCCAATCCGCGGGTCCGGTCATTCAGCGAGTAGCCTTTAGCCCCGATCAGCCAGCGCGTGCGAGGAGCGAAATGATCGCGCAGGTTCTCACCGACGCCCGGCAGGTCTTGCCGCACGGCAATGCCCAGCTTTTGCAGCCGCTCGGCCTGACCGATTCCGGATAGCTCCAGCAGTTGCGGCGAATTCACAGAGCCGCCGCTGATTACCAGGTCCCGCCCGCTTCGTGCCTCGCGCGCCTGACCGTTCACCGTATAGCGCACGCCGATGCAACGCTTGCCTTCCAGCACCAGGCCCTGCGCATAGGCGTTGGTTTCGATATGCAGGTTCTGACGGTTGCGGATCGGCTCCAGGTAACAGGCCGCCGTGCTCATGCGGCGCCGGCCATAGATCGAGGCCTGACTCATGGCGATGCCATCCTGAACCCGGCCGTTATAGTCTGGATTATAGGGTATCCCAACCTGCGCGGCCCCCTCCACCACCGTCGCCAGCAAGGGATCGGTCGGCTTGGGGTTGGTCACGCGCAACGGCCCGCTGCGGCCGCGAAATTCCTCTTCGCCCTCGCTTGGCGTGAAGCTTTCCATGCGCTTGAAGAACGGCAGCACATCGCTGTAGCTCCATCCCTGATTGCCCATTTGCGCCCAGGTATCATAGTCCTGCGCCTGGCCGCGCACAAAGGCCAAGCCATTGATCGAACTGGAGCCGCCCAGAATTTTCCCGCGCGGAACCGCGAGACGGCGGCCGTTCGTGCTCTCTTCCGGCTCACCCTCATACAGCCAGTTGGCGACGGGGTTTTTCAGGAGCTTGGCGTAACCAATCGGGATGCGAGACCAGAAATGGCTGGCCGGACCAGCCTCCAGCAAGAGCACCCTATGCTTTGGATTCTCGGAAAGCCTGTGCGCCACCGCAGCTCCCGCCGAACCCGCTCCCACAACAATGAAATCATAGGTTTGCATGTCGCCTGAACCTTCAGATGCCAGATGTTTCGACCATTGCTGCAAAGAAAACCACGTTCTCCGCGGATTGTAACCATTTTACGGACAGCCTGAATCAATGAAGCTTCACTGGCCGCGACAGCGGAAATCAAAAGTCAAAGAAAAAGTTTTTCCCGGTTGGCACTGGACGCCGGAGGCAAACTCGGGCCAGTATATTCGAGGCAAAAAAATGAACGACGAAAAGGGAATG
>JAPOJR010000012.1 GCA_029978325.1 Alphaproteobacteria bacterium
CCTTTGCTCGATAAAATATTTGAGAACATCCAAAGGTCACAATTGGTATTACTACAGTATGCCTTTGAGTATCCTAGTGCGCCCCGTCACAGAAAGCGCGCCGCCGCAGTGTCTATGGCCTTGGCCATGCGAAGGTCGCGGCGCGTCAATCCGCCTGCGTCGTGGCTGGTCAAAGTGATGTTGACCTGTCCATAGACATTGAACCATTCCGGATGGTGATCCATCTTTTCCGCCAGCAACGCGATTTCCGTCATAAAGGCGAAGGCGCTGCGAAAGTCGGGAAAGCGGAGGGACCGCTGTATGGCGTCCCGGCCTTCGGCCTGGGTCCAGTCCGGCAATGCTGCCAGGGCGTCGGCGCGGTCGGCTGCGTTTAGTCGATCGGTCATGCTAGTGCTCCTTCATACCGAAATAGGAACGTTGCGCTATGTCCGAGATCTTGCCGCCCAGTTTGGATGATCTGCAAGTTTTGGCCGACCGGGCCTTTGCCGCCATCCCCGTAGAACTGGCGCGTCACGTCGAGGGGGTCGCCATCCTGATCCAGGATTTTCCGGACGAAGAGGTGATCGACGATATGGGGCTGGAGACGCCGTTCGACCTGCTCGGCCTGTATTCCGGCGTTTCCCTGGATCACAAAAGCACCGGCGATACGCCAAGCGATCTGGATCGCATTTTCCTCTATCGCCGCCCGATCCTGGACTACTGGTGCGAGAGCGGGGAAGACCTTGCCCATGTCGTTCGCCACGTCCTGATTCACGAAATCGGCCACCACTTCGGCCTTTCGGACGAGGATATGGAGGCGTTGGAGGCGCAATCGGATTGCTGACGCTGCTCCCGATCCAATCGGATCGGGCACCGATCTAGCGGCCCGCGAACGTGCGGTCCTTCTTTGGCGTCAGGTCGTAGGGGAAGGCATAGCCCTCCATTGCTTTGATCGCATTCGACCAACGCACGATGTTCGGCCAACGCTCAATCTCCAGCCCGCCTTCAGCCATGAACACCATCCGGCCCCAGCAACCGAGGTCGGCAATGCTCAAGGCATCGCCCACCAGCCAATCCCGGCCCTCCAGCGCCTGGTCGACGAAGCTGAGCGCTGCCTCCGCCTCTGGCCGGAAATAGTCCATCACCGCCGGGTGCACCTCGCGGAAGCGGCTGTAGTGGCGGACTTTGGCGACGTTGGTGATGTTCGCTGCCTCCCAGGCCAACCATTCGCGCGCCTGCCAACGGTGCTGTTCGCTTGATGGTTCGAACACGCCGGTCGTGCGGGCCAGATAGTCCAGGATGACATTGGAATCGACGATGGTCAGGCCCTTGTGCTGCAACACCGGCACCTTGCCATACCGGTTGACCTGCTCGCGATAGGCCGCTGTAAACTGCCAGCCTTTCTTCAGGTTGACCGTGCGGAAGTCAAAGCTCAGGCCGGATAGGCTCAGGTACAGCATCGGCTTGAACGTGCTGCTGGACGTGAAACTGCCGTAAAGCGTCAACCGGTCCGGGTCGGGCGCTGCATAGCCTGTTGGCGCGTCTGAAATCGCTGAGTCAGTCATCGGTGCCCTCATAGTTCATAGATTTGCGCATCTCTGTCATTCCGCGGCGCGGCGGATGCGGTCCATGCCGACGATCATCCGATACCCGGCCTCGACGGTCGGCACCGGCACGCCCCATCGCTTGCCGCGGGCGACCAGATCGCCCAGGGTCTCGCCCACTTCCAGGCGTTTGCCGCGCTCCAGGTCCTGCAGCATCGAGTGCTTGTGCAGCGGCGCATTCTCGCGGAAGAAGGCGCCGGTCTCCAACGCTAGCCGCAGCATTTCGGCCTCGTCGGTCGCTGCCAGCGATTGAGCGCTGGAATAAGGCGGCATCGGCTCGGGCACCGCGCCTTCCGCCTCGGCTAGCGCCTGTACCTCCCGATGAATCCGGGCCAGCAGCATCGCCGTATCGGGGTCGGAGAATACACGCACGCTCGGCTGGCGCGTCAGCGTGCTGACGATGGCCATGCCGGCCCAGATGATCAGTTTGCTCCAGCTAGTCGAGATGATATCGGCGCTGGTGTGCGCGTTGATGCCGGCGCCGTTCAGCGCATCCACCACCGCCTGCACCCGGGGTGAGACGCCGCCCGCCGGTTCCCCCACCGTGATGCTGGCGTTGACCGTGAACAGCGCGACGCCATCATCCCGCACCGCGCCGGAGAAGTTGGCGATAGCGCCTAGCACAGCCTCTTTGCCGAACGCCGCTGCCAATTGGTCGTCTTTCATCAGGCCATTCTGCAAGGACAGGCAGGAGCCGAACTTCACATGCGCCAACTGGCGCAGCGCTGCCTCCGTGTCGAACGTCTTGACCGTCATGATCAGCAAGTCGGCATCGCTGAGCGTCGTGGTTTCAGTGACGATCGGTACCGCGGCGGTGACCTCCGCCAGCCCTTCGACCCGCACGCCGTTCGCGCGCAGATGCTCTGCCCGTGAGCCGCGGGCGACCAGGGCGACATCGTGGCCGGCCTCATGCAGCAAGGCGGCACTGATCGAGCCAAGCGCGCCAGCGCCCATGACGATGATCTTCATGACTCAGGCCCTCGCCAGACGGTCGATTGCGGCCAGCAGCCGGTAGCCGGCGTCGATGGTCGGCACCGGGACGCCATGCCGGCCGGCGCGTGCGATCACATCACCCAATGTTTCCTCGATCTCCAGCCGCCGGCCAGCCTCCAGCGCTTGCAGGATCGAGGGTTTGTGCTGCGGCATGCTCTGCGCGAACACCGCACCGGCTTGGCGCAGGTAGGGCAGGGCGCTGTCTTCGTTCGGTGCCGCCATCATCGCTGCGACATCGTATGGTGCTACCACGCCCAGCGTAGCGCCCTCTGCCATGGCGACCGCGCCGGCCTCCCGCATCACACGCGCGCCCACGCGTAGGCCGTCCGGGTCCTGAAATACGCCTGGGGTCGTCGCGCGGGTCAGTGCGCAGGCAATCGCCGAGCCGCACCACATTGTCAGCTTGGTCCATGCCGCCGACAGGGTTTCTTCCGACGCGATCGCCTTGAGCCCCGCCTGTTCGAACATGGCGCAGATGTCCTGCACTCTGGGCGAAACGGTCCCGTCCAATTCGCCGATGGTGTAGCCCAGATTGACGGTGAATTGCGTGACGCCGTCTGCCCTCACCCCGCCGGAGAAATTCGAAGTCGACAGCAATACGGCATCGCGTCCGAACGCCGCCGCCATCTGGTCCTCTTTCATCATCCCGTTCTGCACCGACAGCGCTGACTTGACCTTGATGTGCTTGAGTTGTTCCAGCGCCGCGGCGGTGTCGAACGTCTTGACGGTCAAAACCAGCAGGTCGGCCTCCCGCAGCGTCGAGGCGTCGGTGACAACCGGCACGGCGGCTTTCACCGTCGCCAGCCCTTCAAGCGCAACGCCATTTGCCTTCAGGTGCTCTGCTCGCGCGCCGCGGGCGACCAGGGCAACCTCATGGCCAGCTGCATGCATCAGCGCCGCGACGATCGAGCCCAGCGCACCCGCGCCCATCACAACGATTTTCATGGTCAAGCCTCTCGATTTTTGCGCATGCGGGCCGCAGCGATTGTTTCAAGTCAATTGCGTTCCGGCAACGATCCGCCAGAATGGCCACCGGACCCCCCCGAATACAAGAGGCCTTTCCATGACGCCCGAGGAGATCCTTGCCTATCCAGCCCGCATCCTGTCCCAGGCACAGAGAGCGGCGTATTTCCGCGACGGCTATATTGGCTTGCCCGGCTTCGTCGATCCGGCGCTCGTCGCCCGGCTGCAGCAGACGACACAGAAGTTCGTGGACCTGTCCCGCCAAGAGACCAAGGCGGGCCGCGTGTTCGATATTGGCCCGGGGCATTCAGCCGAACGCCCGGTGCTGCGCCGCCTGAAACGCCCGGACGAACAGGATGAAGTGTTTTGGGCCTTCGCTCGCGATGTGCTGGCCGATGTCGCAGCTGACCTGCTGGGGCCGGACGTGGTGTTTCATCATTCGAAGATGAACTTCAAATGGTTCGATGACAGCGATACCGTAAAGTGGCACCAGGACGCCCAGTTCTTTCCGCACACCAATTACAACGTGCTGACCATCGGTTGTTATCTGGCGGACACCGACATGAACAATGGCCCGCTTGCGGTAATGCCGGGCAGCCATGATGGGCCGTTGTACAACCAATACGCGGCGGACGGTCATTGGACCGGCCACCTCCGTCCGGAAGATGCCGGGGCGATGGATATGAGCCAAGTCCGCTATCTTACCGGTCCGGCGGGGACACTGACGATTCACAGTTGCCGCACGGCGCATTTTTCGCCATCCAGCAAGTCGCCCAGCCCGCGGCCCCTGCTGCTGAACTGCTTTACCAGCGCCGACGCCAAGCCCTATACGCCCCACCCGGACCCATCTTCCCATACCTATCAGATTGTGCGCGGCAAGCCGGCGCTCTGGGCGCATCATGACCCGCGGCCGTGTCTGATTCCCCCGGATTGGTCCGGCGGTTATACGTCGATCTATGCAGCCCAAGCCGGAGAAGGCGACCAACCCCAATGAGCAAAAGCCCCACCGATATCGTTCGCCCGCACGCCCTCGCCGCCGCTGAGGACGGCATCAAGGCGGGCCTTGCCCTCGATCAGGTCGGCCGCGCCCTGCTAGACCAGGCCATCGAACTGCTTCTGAAAGAGCAAACGCCCGACGCGGTGGCGAGCGAGCTGGAATTTGTCGCCCGCAACCTGGGAGATGAGGAAGACAACAGCTTCATGCGCCCCTGACCGCGCCTGCCTGCGGCACTGGGCCTTCCCTGGAATATTGGCCGGCCGAAAAGTTTGCCGCAAGCCCGTTAGGATTACGCGGCGTTGCTTTGCGCCGAGGCGCTTGCGTGCGTGCCGCAACGGGTGGAATCCGCTATAGCCCGGCCTGCCGATTCCGGCCTATATAGCGACAAAGCAATACACTTCAGCCGCGGGAGGCTTGCCCCATGGATCTCTACGACGTTATGCGCACGACGTTTGCGTGCCGCCAGTTTACCGACGACGACGTGCCGGATGCGGCTCTGGCCCGCATGTTCGACAACGCCCGGTTTGCACCATCCGGCGGCAACCGCCAGGGCAATTTCGTCATCGTCGTGCGCGACCAGGCCACCAAGGAACTGCTGGGCGAGGCGGCGCGGCCCGCCGGCAAGCTTTACACCGCCCAGAACAAGGCGGGCGAGAGCCCCTGGAACACCATCCACCCGACCAAGGTCACGCCGGAGACCGAAGCCGCGACAGAAGTGCCGCCGCACCTGACCGAGCCGGCCAAGAAGGCCCCGGTCGTCCTGGTGTTCTGCGTCGACCTGCAGGTTGTCGCCTCTACCGACAAGAACCTGGACCGCGTCGGCGTGATCTCCGGCGGCTCCATCTATCCCTTTGTCTGGAACACGCTGCTGGCGGCCCGGAACGAGGGGTTTGGCGGCACCATCACCACGCTGGCCGTCGCGCAGGAGCCGATGCTGCAAAAGGCGCTGAACATCCCCTCGCACGTGGCGATTGCCGCCATTGTGCCACTCGGCAAGCCAGAGAAGCAGTTGAGCAAGCTGCGGCGTCGCCCGGTCGATGACATCGTCCGCCGCGAGAAGTTCGACGGCGAAGCATTCAAAGGATAATCGGAATTATGCGTGTTGGCATTGGGTCCTTGACCGAGGACCGTCAAAACCTCACCCGCGCCGCGCTGGTGCAATCGGCCAAGGCGGTCGAAGCCGCTGGCTATGATGGCCTGTGGTTCTTCGATGCGCTGGGTAGGGGCGATATCCTGCCTGACCCGCTGATCGGCGCAACGCTGGCCGCCAGCGTTACCGAGAAAATCGAGGTCGGCACCTGCATCCTGCAAGTGCCGCTGCGCCGGCCGGTGGAGCTGGCGCACCGCGTGCTGACCGCGCACCTGATGTGTGAAGGCCGTTTCAGCCTTGGCGTCGGCGTCGGCTCGACCAAGGGCGATTTCGATTTCGTCGGCGTCGATTTCAACCAGCGCATGGCTGCGATGGATGCGGCGCTGCCAGTCATGCAAAAGGTTTGGCGCAATGAGCCGGTGAACGGCTATCAGTTGTCGGTCTGGCCGGCTGCTTTGGGCGGGCCGCCGGTCCTGATCGGCTCCTGGGCCGGCAAAACCTGGATTCCCCGCGCCGCCAAGGAATTCGATGGCTGGATCGCTTCCGGCGCCAAGTCCACCTACGGCAAGCTGCAGGACGGCATCGGCCGGTTCCGCGCCGCCGGCGGCAAGCGCGCTATCGTCACCAACATCCAGATCGACTTTACCGCCAAAACCGAGCCCATGGGCGACGACACGCCGTTCAACCTGCGCTGCGATCCCGATACGGCGCGCGAACGGTTTTCCCGGCTGGCGGATCTGGGATATGACGACGCCATTTTCGTGTTGCCGAACCACAAGCCGGCAACCCTGGACGCCTTCGCCAAAATCGTCGGCAAGTAAGCCCGCCAAAAGAAAACGGCCCTGCATCAGCAGGGCCGCTGGCGGCGGGACCTATTCGGTCAGGCGGCCTGAGGGTCGCCCTGGGTGCCGCGACGCCGTTGCGCCAGGAACTCGTCGAGTTCGGCCTTGTCCTTGGCGCGGCGCAGGCGGTCGAGGAACTCTTTGAACTCCGCCTGCTCCTCTTCCAGCCGGCGCAAGGTCTCGGCGCGGTATTCGTCGAAGGCGGAATTACCGGTGCTGCCGCTGCTGCGGCTCGTGAATTTGCGGCGATTTTGCCAACAGCCCATTCGTCCACTCCAGAATGTGTAACCCAAGATCGCAAGGCCTACCGGCCAAAACAGGATGAAGCCCAGAACAAAGGCGGCGATCCATGCGCCCTTGCCCAAGTCGTCGAGGTGCCCCTCGATCCGCCTCAACCATCGCTTAACGTGCTCCATCGGTATCAGTCCCTTTCTATGTGAATGTTATTCACATTTACATACATGGTGGGCGTGGGATGACGGTCAATAGGGCCCGCGAGAAAAATTCGCGCCGAGTTGGGCCGCGGCCTCAATCCTTCGGAATCAGCCCCAGCCCGCGCAGATAGACCAGCATGCCGGACTCCAGCAATTCCGCCGCTTCAATCGGCGCGCGCCGGGGCGATTTCTCGCCGAACAGTTCAACGATGCCGTGGCTGAGCGCCCAAATATGGTAGCTCATCATCCGGACCGGCGGCCGCTTGGCCGGCGGCAGGGTTTCGGCCAGACCCTGGCAGGCGGTTTGCAGCGCGCCGAATGCGCGGTCCGCAGACGCCCGCAGGGCCGGTTGGTCCGGCAGGCCGGTTTGGAACATTGCAGCAAACAGCGGCCGCTCCTGCCGGGCGAAGGCGAGGTAGGCCTGGCCGACGGCCTCCAGCGCCGCAAAGGGGCTGGGCTGGCCGCGGTTCCAGGCGGCCTCCAGCCGGTCGGCGAAGCGTTCGAAACCGTACTGTGCTACCTCGCTTAACAATGCATCGCGGTCGGCAAAATGGCGGTAGGGCGCAGCCGGAGACACGCCCGCGGCCCGTGCCGCATCGGCAAAGGTAAACCCCTGCAGGCCTTTGTCGGCGATCAGGCCGATGGCGGCGAACAGCAGCGCCTCGCGCAGATTGCCGTGATGATAGCCGCGCTTGCCGCGGTCGTGCTTGTCCTGCATACCGCAAGACTTAGCCGGGGGTCGCGATGCCGGCAAGTGCGGCGGTATCCGCAGGCGGCCCCCGGAAAGGGGCTTGTTTGCCATGGCGCTTGGCCCTACGACGCAGGCAGACGACCGTTGCTCTCTGTTGGATGGTACGCATATGAACCTTTCCCGCCTATTGGCCGCCAGGGCCGAGGCCAACAATCCGTTGCGGGTCGGTGTAATAGGCGCCGGCAAGTTCGGCTCGATGTTTCTCAGCCAGGCCTACCGCACCCGCGGCATGCAGGTGATGGCGGTGGCCGACTTGGATGTTGAGCGCGCCCGGACGGCACTGGCTGGCGTGCATTGGCCGGCTGAGCAATACGCCGCCAAGAGCTTTGAGGAGGCCCGCAAGACCGGCGGCTGTCACGTCACGCGCGACGCCATGGCGATGCTGGCGGCCGATGGCCTGGACGTGGTGGTCGATGCAACCGGATCACCCTCTGCCGGCATCCGTCACGCGCTGGAGGCTTTTCGCCACGGCAAGCACATGGTCATGGTCAATGTAGAGGCCGATGTGCTGGCCGGACCGTTGCTGGCCCGCAAGGCCAGGGAAGCCGGCGTCGTCTACTCGCTGGCCTATGGCGATCAGCCGGCGCTGATCGCCGAGCAGGTCGATTGGGCCCGCGCCTGCGGTCTGGAGGTGGTGGCGGCCGGCAAGGGCACGCGCTACCAGCCGCGGTTCCACCAGTCGACGCCGGCGACCGTGTGGGACCATTATGGCATCAGCGCTGCGGACGCGCAGTCCGGCAACCTGAACCCGCAAATGTTCAACAGCTTCCTAGATGGCACCAAGTCCGGCATCGAAATGGCGGCGGTCGCCAATGCCTGCGGCCTCAACCCACCGAAGAACGGGCTGATGTTTCCAGCCGTCGGCTTCAACGCCTTTGCGCAAAAGCTGATTCCCAGCGCCGACGGCGGCCTGTTGGAGGGGCGCGGCATGGTTGAGGTGGTGGCCAGCGAGGATCGCGACGGCGAGCCCCTGTCGGACGACCTGCGCTGGGGCGTCTATGTGGTGTTCGACGGCGATACCGACTATGTGAAGGAATGCTTCCGCCAGTATGGCGTGATCACTGACGTGGGCGGGCGGTACGCGGCGCTGTGGCGGCCCTATCACCTGATCGGGCTGGAACTGGGCATATCGGTTGCCAGCGTCGGCCTGCGCAACGAGCCGACCGGATGTTCGGAGGCGTTCCGTGGCGACGTTGTCGCCTGTGCCAAGTTCGACATGAAGGCCGGCCAGCAACTGGATGGCGAAGGCGGCTATACCGTCTGGGGCAAGTTGATGCCGGCGGCGGATTCGCTCAAGATGGGCGGCCTGCCGATTGGGCTCGCCCATGGCGTCCGCCTGAAGCGGAACATCGCCCAGGGCGAGTTGATCGGTTGGGGCGATGTGGATTTCAACGCGGATGATCCGACCGTGCGGTTCCGCCGTGAAATGGAGCGAGTGTTTGCAGCATAGTCCCACCACCTCACGCCCGAGGGCCCATGCTTCGTTGGGCGACGGGCCGATAGCGGCGCTGAACGCATTACTCGATTCGGGCGAACTGCGGCCAGACCCGGTGCAGCGCGCCGCCGCCGAGCGGTTACAAGTCCTGCACGACGAGCTCTACGACTATGTCCTGGCGCCGCGTCCGGCGTCGGAGCCGAAAGGGTTTCTCGGCCGGCTGGGCTTTGGCGGCGGCCGAAAGACGGAATCGAAGCCGCCGCCGCGCGGTCTCTATATTTTCGGGCCGGTCGGGCGCGGTAAGTCGATGATCATGGACTTGTTCTTCGATACGGCGCCAGTCGCGCGCAAACGCAGGGTGCATTTCCATGCCTTCATGCAGGAGGTGCAGGAGCGCGCTCACGCCAGGCGCAAGAGCGGTGCGGATGGCGACCCCATCCCGGATATCGCCCGAGCCATCGCCGAGGAGGCGACCCTGTTGGCCTTCGATGAGTTCCAGGTCGAAAATATCGCCGACGCCATGATCCTGGCCCGCCTGTTCGAAACCTTGTTCAACCACGGTGTCGTCGTCGTCGCAACATCGAACGTGGTGCCGCAGAACCTTTACAAGGACGGGCTGCAGCGTGAGCGGTTTCTGCCGTTCATCGCATTGGTGCAGCAAAAACTGGATGTCTATGAGCTGACATCCGAAACGGACTATCGCCTGGACCGGCTGATGGGCCGGCGCACATATCTTACGCCGCTGGACGAAGCGGCGGCGGCGGCCCTGGATCAGGCGTTCAGCGACCTGACCGACGATGCGACGCCGCACGCAGAAATCCTGAAAGTCCGCGGACGGGAGGTCGAGGCTCCAGTAACCGCCAAGGGCGTCGCCCGCTTTACCTTCGACGAATTGTGCTGCCGGCCGCTTGGCGCCTCTGACTACCTGGCCATCGCAGCCCATTTCCATACGGTGATCCTGTCGGGCATACCGATGTTGCCGCCAGAGAAACGGAATGAATCCAAGCGTTTCGTGACGCTGATCGACGCTCTGTATGAGGCCAAGACCAATCTGGTCTGTTCCGCGGCCGCGCCGCCGCACGAATTGAGCCCGGAAGGCGAAACCGCTTTCGCTTTTCAGCGCACCGTGTCGCGCTTGATGGAGATGCAGGCCGACGACTATATCGCAGAGCATCACAAAGACTAGCCCGCACCCAGCCGACGGAGGCCATTGCATGCTGCACGCGCTTGGCCCTTTCCAGCCGGTATTGCTGGCGACCATGCTGTTGACCGTCTCGCACGGTCTGATGAGTACGATCCTGTCTGTGCGGCTGGCGCAGATGGATGCATCGGCGCAGATCGCCGGCGCGGTCACCACCGCTTATTTCATGGGTTATGCGCTCGGCTCGCGCTTTGGCTATCCTCTGTTGCGGCGGGCAGGTCACATCCGGGCGTTTGCAACGGTGACGGCAACAGCGAGTTGCTGCGTTCTGGCGATTCCGATGGTCGGCGATCCCTGGGCTTGGATTGCCATACGCTTTGCCATGGGCATCTGCCTGGTACTCGCGTTTCTGGTGGTCGAGAGTTGGCTGAACGCCATGGCGGAGAACCGCGTCCGGGGCTCTGTGTTCGGTGTCTACATCACGATTTTTAATGTGGGCATGATCGGCGGGCAGGCTTTGCTTGGCATCATGGATGTCAGCACGTTCCAGGTGTTTTCCGTCGCGGCGATTGTTATGCTGCTGGCCATGTTGCCGATGACGCTGACCCGCGCGGCGCAGCCCGACCTGCCGCCGGCCTCGCGTCTGCGCATGATCGACCTGTTGCGGATTTCGCCTGTTGGCATCGCCGCTGCGGTCGCGTCCGGCGAATTGATCGGCGCGATCTTTGGGTTGTTTCCGTTTTTTGCCGTCAGCATCGGCCTCAGCACCGCGGGTGTTGCGACGTTCATGTCGGCGGTGGTCGGCGGCGGTTTGGTTATGAACTGGCCGCTTGGCAAACTGTCGGACCGGATCGACCGGCGCATCGTGATTGCAGGGGCGGCGCTGACGATTGTGGCGGCAAGCGTCGTTCTGGCGATGGGGCAGACCGACCTGCCCGTGCTGATCGCGGTTGGCGGCGCTATGGGCGGGGCAACGGCGGCGCTCTATTCTTTAGGCACCGCGCATACCAACGACTATGTCGGCGGCTCAGACGCTGTGGCCGTCGGCGCCGGCATGTTGCTGGCCTTCGGCGTCGGCGCGATGACCGGCCCGTCGATTGCGGGTCTGTTGATGGAGCAATTCGGCACGATCGCGCTGTTCGGGTTTACTGGCGTTATTGCCTCGTTGTTGGCCGGGCTTGCGCTCTATCGCCTCGTCGTGCGCCGCGCCGTTGGCGCCGAAGACAAGACCGGGTTTGTCACCCTGTCCCGTACCACACCGGTAGCCTACGCCCTTGATCCATGGGGCAGCGGCGATGCGGCGGCACGGCAAACCGCGGAAACTGGCCCGTAAACCAACGTAGGGTTGCTCCCATGCTGCGTTAGGCGTAGGAACCCGCCAACACGGCGAAAAACCCAACCGCCTGTTTCGACAACAATGCATTTGGTTAAAGGATCCGTCATGGCTCGCAACAAGATCGCTCTCATCGGCGCCGGCAATATCGGCGGCACGTTGGCTCACCTGGTCGGCTTGAAGGAACTGGGCGATGTCGTCATGTTCGACATCGTCGATGGCCTGCCGCAAGGCAAAACGTTGGACCTGGCGCAAAGCTCGCCGGTCGAAGGCTTTGACAGCGCGATGAGCGGCACCAACGACTATGCCGACCTGAAGGGTGCGGATGTCGTCATCGTCACCGCCGGCGTTGCCCGTAAGCCGGGCATGAGCCGCGACGACCTGGTCGGCATTAACACCAAGGTCATGGGCTCGGTCGGCGAGGGCATCAAGAATCACTGCCCGGACGCCTTCGTCATTTGCATTACCAACCCGCTGGATGCCATGGTCGGGATCCTGCAGCAAGCTTGCGGCCTGCCCACCAATAAGGTCGTCGGCATGGCCGGCGTGCTGGACAGCGCCCGCTTCCGCCTGTTCCTGGCTGAGGAATTCAACGTCTCCGTCGAAGACGTGAACGCCTTTGTGCTGGGCGGCCATGGCGATACCATGGTGCCGCTAATCAACTACTCCACCGTCGCTGGCATCCCGGTGCCGGAGTTGGTGAAGATGGGCTGGTCCACCCAGGAAAAGATCGACAGCATCGTGCAGCGCACCCGTGACGGCGGCGCGGAAATCGTCGGCCTGCTGAAGACCGGCTCGGCTTTCTATGCTCCCGCTTCGTCCGCGATCCAGATGGCGGAAAGCTATCTGAAGGATAAGCGCCGCCTGCTGCCCTGCGCGGCTTATCTGAATGGCGAATATGGCGTGAAGGGCCTCTATGTCGGCGTGCCGGTGATCATCGGCAAGAACGGCGTGGAAAAGATTGTGGAAGTGCCGTTGGCTGGTAACGACCGGGCCGCGTTCGACCATTCGGTCGCCGCGGTAACCGAACTGTCAGCTTTGGCCGTCAAGATGCGCGATCAATAGGCTTTTAAACGGTTCCAACAACAAAAAAAGTGCTCGCCACGGGCTGATGGTGCCGCCTGCCCGGCACCATCTCCTTACAGGCGTCAGTTCTGGAAACTGCCCGTTTATCATATCCGTGGACAACCCATCCGAGGGAACCGAGCAACGCGATGAACATTCATGAGTATCAGGCCAAGCAGTTGCTGGCCAAATACGGGGTGGCCGTGCCCAAAGGCGGCGTGGCTTTTACGCCCGATGAAGCCGTGGCCGCGGCGGAAGCGCTGGGCGGGCCCGTTTGGGTGGTCAAGGCGCAGATTCATGCTGGCGGCCGTGGCAAGGGCGGCGGCGTGAAGGTGGTCAAATCCATCGACGCCGTTCGTGCGGAAGCGACCCGCATGTTGGGCATGACATTGGTCACGCACCAGACCGGACCGGAAGGCAAGGAAGTCGGTCGCGTCTATATCGAGGACGGCTGCGACATCGCCCGCGAGCTGTATCTATCGCTGCTCGTTGACCGCGATAGCAAGCGCATCAACATCATCGCCTCGACCGAAGGCGGCATGGATATTGAGGAAGTGGCGGCACACTCGCCCGAAAAGATCCTGTCGCTGGCGATTGATCCTGTTACAGGACTGCAGCCGTTTCACGCCAACCGGGTTGCATTCGGCTTGGGCCTGGAAGGCGCGCAGGTTAAGAGTGCAGCGAAGTTCCTGTCGGCTATGTACAAAGCCTTCACCGAGCTGGACGCCAGCATGGTGGAGATCAATCCGCTGGTCGTTACTGGCGCCGGCGATGTGATCGCGCTCGACGCCAAGATGAACTTCGACGACAACGCACTCTATCGCCATGCCGATATTGCGGCGATGCGCGACGATACGGAAGAAAACGCGCTGGAGCTTGAAGCGCAGAAATATGCGCTTAACTATGTGGCGCTTGATGGCACCATCGGGTGCATGGTGAACGGTGCTGGCCTCGCCATGGCAACCATGGACATCATCAAGCTTTATGGCGAAGAGCCGGCAAACTTCCTGGATGTCGGCGGCAACGCCAACAAGGATACGGTCGAAGCTGCGTTCAAGATCATCCTGTCTGCCCCGAAGGTGGAAGCGATCCTGATCAATATTTTCGGCGGCATCGCCCGCTGCGATGTGATTGCCGAGGGTGTGGTCGCCGCCGCAAAGGGCATGGACTTGCAGGTGCCGCTGGTCGTTCGGCTGGAAGGCACCAATGTGGAAAAGGGCAAAGACATCTTGAGAAATTCGGGTCTGGCGATCATCGCGGCCGATAATCTCGCCGATGCCGCCGCGAAAGTTGTTGCTGCCGCGAAGGAGTCGCGCTGATGGGCGTTCTGGTCAACAAAGACACCAAGGTCATCTGCCAGGGCTTTACCGGCAAGCAAGGCACCTTCCATTCCGAGCAGGCGATCGCCTATGGCACCCGCATGGTTGGCGGCACGTCCCCGGGCAAGGGCGGCTCGCTGCATCTGGGCCTGCCGGTGTTCAACACCGTAATGGAAGCGCAAGAGCAAGTGGGCGTCGACGCCAGCGTGATCTATGTTCCGCCACCGTTTGCCGCCGATTCCATCCTTGAGGCGATCGATGCGGAAGTGCCGCTGGTCATCTGTATTACAGAAGGCATTCCGGTGCTGGACATGGTGAAGGTCAAGCGGGCGCTGGACGGCTCCAGATCGCGCCTGATCGGACCGAACTGCCCCGGCGTCATTACGGTTGGCGAATGCAAGATCGGTATCATGCCCGGCCATATCCACCAGAAGGGCCGCATCGGCGTGATCTCACGCTCGGGCACCTTAACGTATGAGGCGGTCGGCCAGACCACTGCTGTGGGCCTGGGCCAGACATCGTGCGTGGGCATTGGCGGCGACCCGGTCAACGGCACCAACTTCATCGACTGCCTCAAGATGTTCCATGACGATGACCAGACGGAAGGCATCATCATGATCGGCGAGATCGGCGGTTCGGCAGAGGAAGATGCCGCGGCCTACTACGCCTCGCTGCCGAACAAAAAGCCGATGGTTGGTTTCATCGCCGGTGCCGCAGCCCCTCCCGGCAAGCGCATGGGCCATGCCGGCGCCATCATTGCTGGCGGCAAGGGCACAGCAGCAGCGAAGTTCGAAGCCTTCCGCAATGCGGGAATTACGGTTTGCGAATCGCCTGCGGCACTAGGCAGTACCATGTTGAAAGTGATGAACGGATAGTGGTGCGCAACTGCGGCTGCAATCGTCGCGAAGTCGAAGATTGCAGCGGCTGAAGCGTCAGCAGTTAGAGGCATAATCATGGCCAGTCAGATCGACCCTGCAAGTTTCCTTACCGGCAGCAACGCGACCTTCGTTGCGGAATTGTACAGTCGTTTCCTGAACGACCCCGGTTCCGTTGATGCCAGTTGGCTAAGCTTTTTCGACGGCTTGAAAAGCGACGGCGTCTTGGTCGACGAATTGGATGCGGCCAAATGGGGGCGGATGCGTGCCAACGTGATCGTTGAGCGCGATTCCGGCGCAAACGGCCAGGCCAGCACGGGCCAATCCGGCAGTAATGGTCGCGCCGCAAATGGCGAGGCAACGAACGGACATGCTGCGTCCGCCGAAAACCTGGTCATGTTCCCCGATGTTGCTGGTCCGGCCGCCATAAGCGCCGGCGATCCGGAAGCGGTTCGGGCGGCTGCTTTGGATTCGATCCGGGCTCTGATGCTGATCCGCGCCTACCGGGTGCGCGGCCATGTCTACGCCAATGTGGACCCGCTTCAGCGCTCAAAAGTCGATTACCATGCCGAGCTGGACTATCGGAATTATGGCTTCGTCGAGGCGGACCTGGACCGGGAAATCTATATCCACAACGTGCTGGGGATGGAAACGGCGACGCTGCGCCAGATCATCGCCGCGTTGGAGGCGACTTATTGCGGACTGGTCGGCGTCGAGTTCATGCACTTGCAGGACCCCGAGCAAAAAGCCTGGATCCAGCAACGGATCGAGGAGCCGCGCAACCAGACCGACTTCAGTCCGCTTGGCAAACGCACCATTCTGGAGCGGCTGACAGAAGCCGAAATGTTCGAGCAATTCCTCGATAAGCGCTATGTCGGCACCAAGCGGTTCGGGCTTGAGGGGGGTGAAAGCCTGATTCCCGCTCTGGAGCAAATCATCAAGCGCGGCTCGCAAATGGGTATGGAGGAGCTGGTGGTCGGCATGGCGCACCGTGGCCGCTTGACCGTGTTGGCCAACGTGATGGGCAAGCCCTTTACCAACATTTTCAGTGAGTTTCAGGGAACTTCCGCTAATCCTGAGGACGTGCAGGGGTCCGGCGACGTCAAGTATCACTTGGGTACGTCGTCCGACCGCGAGTTCGACGGCAAAGTGGTGCACCTTTCGCTTACGCCGAACCCGTCGCATCTCGAGACCGTCGATCCGGTGGTTATCGGCAAGGTCCGTGCCAAGCAGGAGCAGAAACAGGACGCCGCGCGGGAAAAGGTCGTCGCGTGCCTGCTGCATGGCGACGCCGCCTTCATCGGTCAGGGCGTCGTGGCGGAAACCTTCCTGCTGTCCGACTTGAAGGGTTATCGCGTCGGCGGCACCATTCACGTCGTTATAAACAACCAGATCGGCTTTACGACCTCGCCGACGGACAGCCGCGGTGGTCTCTATTGCACGGATTTGGCCCGCAGCGTCATGGCGCCGATTTTGCATGTGAACGGCGACGACCCAGAAGCGGTGGTGCACGCGGCGCGCATCTGCACCGAGTTCCGCTACCGGTTCAAAAAAGACGTCGTTCTCGACATGTATTGTTATCGCCGGCAGGGCCATAACGAAGCGGATGAGCCGGCGTTCACCCAGCCGCAAATGTACAAAGCCATCGCCAAGCATCAGACGACGCGGACGCTTTATGCCAAGCGGCTGATCGAAGAAGGTCTGCTCTCCCAGGGCGATGCGGATGCGATGGTCGAGAATTTCCGCGAGCGTCTTGAGAGGGACTTCGAGACCGCGAAAAATTACAAGCCGAATAAAGCGGATTGGCTGGAAGGCGCCTGGAGCGGCCTGGATATTGCCCGTGGCGAGGACCGGCGCGGTGAAACCGCCGTCGATCTGGATCTGATCCGGGACATCGCGGTCAAGATGACGACCGTGCCCGACACCTTCAACATGAACCGCAAGATTACGCGCCAGTACGAAGCGCGCCGGCATGCGGTGGTCGAGGCTGGCGACGGCATTGATTGGGCCACGGCGGAAGCGCTGGCTTTCGGTTCGCTGATAATCGAGGGAACGCCGGTGCGGCTGTCCGGCCAGGATTGCGGTCGCGGCACGTTCAGCCAGCGCCACGCGGCGTTGACCGACCAGGAAACCGAAGAGAAATACGTGCCGCTGGCGCACCTGCAGGACGGCCAGGCCCGCTTTGAGGTCATCGATTCACCTCTGGCCGAGTATTCTGTTCTGGGGTTCGAGTACGGCTATACCCAATCGGAGCCCCACGCGCTGGTGATGTGGGAGGCGCAGTTCGGCGATTTCGCCAACGGCGCGCAAGTCATGATCGACACCTATATTGCCGCCGCTGAGACCAAATGGCTGCGCATGTCCGGCATCGTCATGCTGCTGCCGCACGGCTATGAAGGCCAGGGGCCGGAACATTCCTCGGCCCGGCTGGAGCGGTACCTACAGCTGTGCGCGGAGGACAATATCCAGGTCTGCGTGCCATCGACGCCGGCGAACTATTTCCACATGCTGCGCCGCCAGGTCCGCCGCAATTTCCGCAAGCCGCTGATCGTGATGACGCCGAAGTCGCTGTTGCGGCACAAGGCCTGCGTTTCGCAGACCGTCGATTTCGGGCCGGGCACGTCCTTCCACCGCGTCTACGGCGACGAGCGCAATTTGGTGCCGTCGGACGAGATCAAGCGGGTGGTTCTGTGCAGCGGCAAGGTCTATTTTGATCTTCTGGCCCGGGCGGAAGACGCCGGTGTCCGCGACATCGCGTTGGTTCGGGTAGAACAGCTGTACCCGTTCCCGCAGCGCTCGCTGACGGCGGAACTGAAGAAATACCCGAACGCCGAAGTGGTCTGGTGCCAGGAAGAGCCGCGCAACGGCGGTGCATGGCATTTTGTTGACCGCCGGATCGAAGAGGTACTGGCCGCAATCGAAGACGTGGAGATGCGTGCCTCGCGGCCCCGTTATGTCGGCCGGGTCGATAGCGCGGCCTCAGCAACAGGCCTGCTGAAACGGCACTTGGCGGAACAGGCGAAACTGGTGGATGAGGCTCTGATGCTGGCCTAGGGCTGGCAAGGCGAGAGCAAGAACAGAAATTTCTAGGAGCTCCGATGAGCATTGATATTGTCGTCCCGACCTTGGGTGAGTCGGTAACCGAAGCCACCGTGGCACGCTGGCTGAAGCAACCGGGCGACGCCGTCGCTGCTGATGAACCGTTGGTGGAACTGGAAACCGATAAGGTTACGGTGGAAATTCCGGCACCGCGGGCCGGCGTGCTTAGCGATGTGTTGGTAGCCGCCGACGACACAGTGGCTGTCGGCGCCATCCTGGGCCGCATTGGCGATGCTAGTGCGGCCACAGCCACCAAGGCAGCCTCCGCTGCGCCGAAAGCTGCGCCAGCCGTCCCTGCCGCAACGCCCGCTCCCGCCAGCCGCGATCCGCTGGCAGCGGCAGGACCTGCGGTCAAGAAGGCGGCTGCGGAGGCCGGTGTCTCCGGAGCACAGGTCCAGCCGACCGGCCGCGACGGCCGCGCCACCAAGGCCGATGTCCAGGCCGCCGCGGCCGGCGCTTCGGCGCGGGCGACAGCCAGCGCTCCAGTCGCAGCCGACCCGGCACCGCCGCGCGATCTTGGCCCGCGGGAGGAGCGGGTGCGCATGTCCCGCCTGCGCCGCCGCATCGCCGAGCGCCTGAAAGAGGCGCAGAACACCGCCGCCATGCTGACCACCTTCAACGAGGTGGACATGACCGAGGTGATGGCGGTCCGCAACGCCTACAAGGACACCTTTGAAAAGCGCCATGGCGTCAAGCTGGGCTTCATGTCGTTCTTCGTCAAAGCGGCCATCGCCGCCTTGCGCGAAGTGCCGGCGGTGAATGCGGAGATCGACGGCGACGACATCATCTACAAGAACCATTACGACATCGGCGTTGCCGTCGGCACCGAGAGCGGCCTGGTGGTTCCGGTCATTCGCGACGCGGAAGCCCTCAGCTTTGCCGAAGTGGAAAAGACTATCGGCGATTTTGGACGGCGCGCCCGTGACGGCAAGCTGAAGCTGGAGGAACTGTCCGGTGGCACCTTCACCATCTCGAACGGCGGCGTCTATGGCTCGTTGATGTCGACACCGATCCTGAACCCGCCGCAATCCGGTATTCTGGGCATGCACAAAATCCAGCAACGGCCCATGGTGATGCCGGATGGCTCGATCCAGGCCCGGCCGATGATGTACCTGGCGTTGAGCTACGATCACCGCATCATCGACGGTTCCGAGGCGGTAACCTGTCTGGTGCGGATCAAAGAGGGCATCGAAGACCCGCGCCGCTTGCTGATGGACCTGTAGGTCTACCCTTTTCAGACCGTTTCCGGCGGAAGGAACTTCCCCATGTATGATGTGATCGTCATTGGCGGCGGCCCGGGCGGCTATGTTGCCGCCATCCGGGCTGCGCAACTGGGCATGAAAACCGCCTGTGTGGAAATGCGCGGCGCGCTGGGCGGCACTTGCCTCAATGTCGGTTGCATTCCATCGAAGGAACTGCTGCACGCCTCGCACCTGTACGAACAGGCGCAGAGCGGCTTTGGCAAGCTGGGCATCAAGGTTGAGGGTGTTTCCCTCGATCTTGGTCAGATGATGAAGGCCAAGACGCAGGTGGTGCGCGGCCTGACCAAGGGCATCGAGTTTCTGTTTAAAAAGAACAAGGTCGACTACGTTATCGGTAAGGGACGGATTATTGCCGCCGGCCATGTTGGCGTTACCGATGCGGATGGCGGCGAACAGGTGTTGGCTACCAAGAATATCATCATCGCCACAGGCTCTGAGCCGATGCCCTTACCCGGCGTGGACGTCGATGAGAAGACCATTGTAAGCTCTACAGGCGCACTGTCGCTCGCGGCTGTGCCCAAACATCTGGTGCTGATCGGCGGCGGCATTATCGGCCTGGAGATGGGTGTGGTCTGGCAACGGCTCGGTGCAAAGGTGACGGTCGTCGAATTCCTCGACCGCATCGTGCCGGGCGTCGATCTGGAATTGGCGAAGGAAATGCAGAAGCTGCTGAAGAAGCAAGGCTTCGACTTCCGCCTGTCGACCAAAGTCACCAAGGCGGAGCGCACTGCCGACGGCGTGCGGTTGTCGCTTGAGCCGGCAGTGGGCGGCGACGCCGAAGTTCTGGAATGCGACACGGTTCTGTTGGCGATTGGCCGCCGGCCCTTTACCGTTGGGCTGGGGCTGATCGAGGCCGGAGTCGAAGTCGATCCGCGCGGCCGCATTCCTGTCAACGGACAGTTCCAGACCAACATTCCCGGCATCTATGCCATCGGCGACGTCATTGCCGGTCCGATGCTGGCGCATAAGGCCGAGGACGAGGGCGTTGCCTGCGCTGAGATGCTGGCCGGGCAGCACCCCCATATCGACTACAATTGCATCCCCGGCGTGGTCTATACCCATCCCGAGATCGCCTGGGTCGGCCAGACGGAAGAGGATTTGAAATCCGCCGGTCGCGCCTACAAGGTCGGGAAGTTCCCCTTCATGGCGAACAGCCGGGCCCGTGCCGTCGGCGACGCGGACGGGTTCGTCAAGATTCTGGCGGATACCGCGACTGATGAGGTGCTTGGCGTCCACATCATCGGCCCGGATGCGGGGACAATGATCGCGGAAGCCGTGCTGGCAATGGAGTTCAAAGCGTCGGCCGAGGATATTGCCCGCACCTGTCATGCGCACCCAACGCTGAACGAGGCGTTGAAGGAAGCGGCCTTCGCGGTCGATAGCCGGGCCATCCACGCCTGACCGCTCGCATAGCCGCATAAAATTCACAGATCGCCGGCGATTGGTGATCCAGGTCACGCTTGACCCTGACCCGAATGCGCTAGACCATATCCGTCTATAGTAGCCAAGGTTCGGAAGGAGACGGGCGTGGTACGCAGGGCCGTCAACATCGCAGCAATCGTCGTCAGCTGTCTGGCCCTGGTGGCCTCACTCGGTTGGCTCTGGCTGGAAGGGCGGTGGAGCGCCTGGTCGCCGCCGCAGGGCGAGCCTGCCGCAATCGGCTATAACGCCTTCACCAAGGGCGCATTCGGGCTGGAAGCCTTTCCATTGAAATATGCCGTGGTTGCGGGCCGCGTCTCGTCAGCCGCGTTCACGACCACGTTGGAAGACGGCCGGTCGCTGTGGGAGACTTTCGGTTTCCTGCCGAACAGCAAGGCGGTGACGCTCAAGGAGCCATTTTGCGAGGGCAATGCCGACAAGTGGTTGCCCTATGGCTTTGCCGTGACGAACTATGTGCCGGCGACGGCAGTGCAGACCTCGTTAAAATTTGCCGGGCTTACCTGCGCCTCGTGCCATTCCGGCCAATTGCGGCAAGCCAACGGTAAACTGTCCGAGCCGATTTCCGGCATGGGCAACATGGACCTGGACGTCATCGCGTTTACCGACGCGGTCCGCAACGCCGTCATGGATCCGGACCTGACGGCGGATAAAATCCTGAACGAATATGCCAAAGTGTGCCCGAGTGACTCGGCCGGCCTAATTGATGGCTTCGTTGAGAAGTTCATGCTGGACGGCTGGTTGTCCGGAATTCGCGAGGCGATGGGCGGCGACAGCCGGAAATACGGCTTGCCCTATCACGGCATCCAGATGAAGCAGGCCGACGACATCCCCGCCGGACCGGGACGGACGCGCCCATTCCGCTCAATCGTGCGGGTCGCGATGAACCTGCCGGGCGACGAGAACTATGCTTATTCGAAAATCCCGGCGGTGTTCGAGCAGAACCAGGACTTGCGGCCCCGCGCTCAGTATGACGGCTCTCTCGGCGATCCGGTGACCCGCAGCTTCATTGCGGCCTATGCAAGTGGCTCCAGCATCAAGGCGCTGTCGAAGCCGGAAGTGGTCCACAATATCCGCAAGGCAGCCGCCTATACCGAGGACCTGGGCATCGGCATCCCGGTCAAGACCTTCGCGACCCACTTCCCCGACCATGCACCCGCCGCCGCCGATGTTGAGCATGGATTGACTGTCTATAAGAAACATTGTGCGGATTGCCATGGCCACCGCCCGATTTCGGCAGACCCGGCCAAGGTGGAACCCTGGGTTGCCGAAGGCAAATACCTGCACAAGCTGGAGGGTGTTGGCCCACTCGCGCCTCCGAATGGCGGCCTTGGGGTGGATGCCGAGCGGGTGACGTTCCGCTATGCACACGACCTGCCGCTGGCAATCTGGACCACGCTGCCGGGCAACCCCAAGATCACAGCCGTTCAGGAAAAGCGGTTGGACAAGGCGATTATCGATGCTCAGGACGCCGGCGCGCCGGCCCTGGCCTATTTCTGGCAAAAGCAGAAAGAGCAATTCCTGCTGACCAAGCGGCAATACCGCCTGGGCCATCCGCTGTACTTCCCGGCCTGCCCGGAAGGGGATGCGACATGCACGCCGGAAAGCCTGTTGGATCGTGCGCCGCCATGTGCGCTCGACTTCAAGGCCTATCCGCAAACCTGCGAGATCACGGATTTCGAAGCGTTCGTGAACAACCCGATCCCCTATGCCTTTCTGCGCGCGCCCTACCTCCACAACGGCTCGGTGCCGACCATGGCGCAGTTGATCAACCTGGAAAAGCGGCAGCCGCAATTCTGCCGCGGCCAGAACGTCTATGACCCGGAAAATCTCGGCTACAAAGCGCCGAACCCGGTCGATGGCAAATGCACCAATCCGCGAGAAGCATTCCTGTTCGATACCAAGGTGCGCGGCAACGGCAATTTCGGCCACAACTATCCGGCCTGGGACCCGGAAAAGCTGACCGACCGGCAACGGGCCGATCTGCAGGCGCTGCTTGCCTACCTGAAGACAATTTAGGGCAGGCGGAACCATGGCCGATCTCAACACCCAACCGCCACCGCCATACCAGCGGGAACAGCTGGCGATTTCGCTGCTGGCCTTCGCGTTGCTGTTCGCCTTTGCCACGTTTTTCGGACTGACCCAGCCGGACATCACGTTCTTCCGCACCCATGCCTTCGCATGGTCATCCGCGTTGCTGGTGACGCCGGCGCTTTACATTTTCGTCCGCCGGCATGGGATCGCACCGCTTACCCATTGGTGGCGGCTGTTTTGGACCTTTGCCTGGGTGATGATCGCGGTGCACCTGATCTGGGGCCTGGGACTAGAACATGACTGGCAGCCGCTTAGCGTGTTCGAGCGCCAGGGTTTCTGGATCGCCTTCCCGATCTTCCTGCTTCAGGCGGTGTGGCTGATCGATATCGCCATGACCTGGACCCGGTATGATTGGGCCTGGCCAACCGGCGGCTATAAAGTCTGGCAGGGGTTTATGTGGCTGTTTGTGCTGGCGAACTTCTTCGTCGCGATGGTGATATTCCGCAACGACACCGAGAGCCTGGTGATCGGCCTGATGCAAACAGCCGTGGTGGTCGCCGCCTTCCTGATGCGTTGGAACGAGCGGGAGCAATCGTTATGACCAGCTACAGAAGCCATGTGACCGCCCCGGTCCTGGACCCGCGCGCTGCCGCTTTCCTGGTTTTTTCCCTGGGCTTTGCCATCGCCATCGGCCTGGGGCTGGTGGCTGACGACGCCGACTATGCGCGCGCCAAGTACACCATCTGGCCGGTAGTCGCGCTTGGCGGCTGGGCCGTCGCGCTGATGCTGCGCTATGGCCCAGGCGAGGCCTTGGCGGAAACATCCTGGCGGATGTGGTGGGCATGGGGATTGCTGGCTTATGTGCTGCACCTCTACTGGGGCTTTGGCCTGGTTTATGGCGGCGACCTGGACGCAGTCTATGCCGGCCAGGGCAATCTGGTCGCGACGGTCAATTTTGCGCTGCTGTTTCTGTGGGCCGCCAGCGTGGTCTGGGCCTATGCCGGCTGGCCTGGCTTCTGGCTGCATGCACTGACGGCCTTGTTGTTCATAGTATCGACCCTGATGGCCAGCCTGGCTTTTGGCCGGGATATTTCGCCCTACGGCGGCGCGGTGATCCTGGTGGTCTGGCTGGCGGCGCTGTATATGCGAGACCCCGACTAGAAAGGACGTCCGATGGCCAAAACTGATGCTGTTGCCCGGCCAACTGCTTTCGAAGAGCCATCCGGGCGCCTGCCGACCGCGCCGAATGTCCCGGCCTCATTCCTGCTGGTTCAGTTTTGGCGGGATATTTTCGGAAAAGAGGTCCAGAGCGCGGCGACCTACTCCTATCTCTGGATGGCCGACCAGATGGGCCATGTCGCCCTGGGCATCATCCTGCAATTCGCCCTGACCTTTGTGCTGCAATACTTTTTCGGCCTCTGGGACGCATTGGCCAGCGGCCTTGCACTGTTGGGGATCAGTGGCGTGGTCTCTTTCTGGGAGTACCGTGCCTATTCGGTCGCTGCCGCGGACGCCGACAAAGGCATCTTCCCGTTGGACCGGACGCTGCTGCGTGACAATGCGGTGATCGCTGCAGCCTATATGATTTTTGGCGTGCTGGCGGGCTATGCCTTCCACCTGACGGGCTGGTGGGGCGCGGTGATCTTCCTGGTCGCCATGGCGTTGTCGATCTACTACGCGCCCTACTGGCTGCGCCAGAAGATCATCTGGCAGAAGGCGGCGCTACCCTACCTTTCCCGTCTTGCCGATGTGAAATCGCAGGTGGAAAAGCCGGCGGCGACTGCGATTCAGGATCTGGTCGATTCGCATCCCGGCACGCCGCCTTGGCGCCAGATTGTCCTGGCCGGCCCCGTCGGCTCTGGCCGTACGCCGCTGCTGACCGGGCTAGGCACCGACCTGGCGTTCAAGGGCTTCAAAGTCCGCTATATCCCCTTCGACTCGCTGCTGGAAATCAACGACCAGTACCGGCCGGATAAGCCATTGCCGCCCATCGGCGCGTGGGGGCCGAAGAATATTTTCTACTGGCCATGGTTCGAAGCCCAGGTTGTCTTGATCGACAATGTCAGCCAGGTGGTCGGCGCCGGGATTACGGCGCGGCCGAACTCCGACCTGGGCACGACATTGAACCAGGGCCTGTCCCTGATCCGCGAAGACCTTTGCAACCGCCACTCTGTCTGGGTGTTCGGCCTGGAGGACCCGGATGACGAGGCGGCGTGCGCCGCCCGGCTGGACGAATACGCCACCAATGTCCGGGCTTTCTGCAAAGGCGCTGAGCCGCCGATTGTGGTCAAACTGGGCGCGGCTACCGAGCGGATGGAGTAACGCGGGCTGCGCCGTCAGACGCCCAGCCAGGTTCTCTGCGCTTCTGCATCGCCGGCGAGCCTGGCGGCCTCGCCTTGCCATTCCACCTGGCCGCGCCCCAGGACGTAAGCCCGGTCGGCCAGCTCCAGAGCAAAGCGGACGCTCTGCTCGACCAGCAGCACGGTGGCCCCCTCGGCCTTGATATCCGCCAGCCGCTGATAAATCTCGCGCACGATCAACGGCGCCAGGCCCTCTGTCGGTTCGTCCAGCAGCAACAGCTTGGGGTTCAGCAGCAGAGCGCGGGCGATAGCCAGCATTTGCTGCTCGCCGCCGGAGAGTTGCGCGCCGCCGTTCTGCCGGCGCTCTGCGAGGCGCGGAAACAAGTCATAGACGCGGGCAACGGTCCAGGCGCCAGGCCGGCGCCCGGCGACCAGAGTCAGGTTCTCATGCACGCTGAGCGACGGAAAGACGCCGCGGTGCTCCGGCAGATAGCCGATGCCGGCGAGCGCCAAGGCATGCGGTTTCGCCCGTGCGATCTCTTGCCCGTCGAATGTGATCCGTCCGGCCCAGGCCGGCGTCAGGCCGATGATCGACCGCAGCGTGGTCGTTTTTCCGGCGCCATTGCGACCCAGCAACGCCACGACTTCTCCAGCCCCAACCTCGAGCGAGACGCCGTGCAGCACCTGGGTTTCGCCATAGCCTGCGGTGACCGTGTCCAACCTCAGCATGTGCCGGAGTCCCTGCCAAGATAAGTATCCTGCACCAGGGTGGAGGCCCTAACCTCGTCCGGACTGCCTTCGAACAGAACCTCGCCATAGTTCAGAACGGTGATGCGCGTGGCATGGGAAAAGACCAGATCCATGTCATGCTCGACGATGAGCACGGCCAGGTCGGTAGGCAAGCCATCGATCAGGGATAGCATGCGCCCGGTTTCCTCCGGCGACATGCCGGCGGTCGGTTCGTCCAGCAGCAACACCTTGGGCTCGCCGATCAGCGCCAGCGCCACCTCCAACTGCCGCCGCGCGCCATAGGACAGGCTGGCGACTGGCCGGGCTAAGGCGTCGGCCAACCCAACTCTTTCAGCCACATCTTCCGCCCGAGCACGGGCGGCGCGGTCGGCGGAGAGTCGTCGCCAAACGTGCCAACCAGCGCCATGGTGGGCGATGTCGGCAAGCGCCAGGTTCAGCGCCACGGACTCGGTCTCGAACAGATTGTTGCGCTGAAAGCTACGGCCCAGGCCGGTGCGGGCACGGGCGTCGGGCGAGGCGTGGGTAACGTCGCGGCCGTCCAGCAAGATCTGCCCGGCGTCCGGCTTGACCTCCCCGGCCAGCAGGTTGAACAACGTGGTCTTGCCGGCGCCGTTTGGGCCAATGATAGCGTGACGCGCGCCGGTCTCCAGCTTGAGCGAGACGCCCCGCGTCGCTTGCAGCGCGCCGAAGCGCTTGAACAGGCCGCTGGCTTCCAGCATCTAGCCCCGCCTCCAGCGCAGCAGCCGCTCGGTCAGCCCGATCAATCCGTTCTGGCGGCTAAGCACCACCAGAATCAGGAAGCCGCCCATGACCGCGCCCCAATAATCGGTGACCGAAGATAATTCATGGCGCAGCAGCACCAGCACCACCGCCCCAACGGCTGGGCCGACCAGCGTGCCCAGGCCGCCCAGTATCACCATGATCAGCACTTCGCCCGAGGTGGTCCAGTTCAACAGGTGCGGAGCGATAAACTGCGTGTGCTGGGCCGAAATGCTGCCGGCGAATCCGGCGACGGCTCCGGCAAAGGCAAAGGCTGCGGCGCGATAGGCATGCACGCGCAGGCCAAGGGCGCGCAGGCGGTTCGGATTGGCATGCAGACCCTTCAGCACCGCACCGAACGGCGTCGCCAGCACCCAGGCCAGCAGCAGGTAGACGACGACGGCGCAGAGGATCACAGCCAGGGCGAAACTACCGGGATCGCTGAGGTCGATGCCGACGCCGGACAGGTCCAGCCGTCGGATGCCGTACAAGCCATCGTCGCCGCCCAGCGCCTTGTTCTGGAAGAAGAACTCATACCCCATTTGGCCAAAGCCAAGGGTGATCATGATGAAGAAAATGCCTTCAACCCGCACCGCGACCGCGCCGACGGCCAATGCGACCGCGCCGGTTCCCAAGGTTGCGCCCAGCATGGCGAGCGGCGCTGTCAGCCCGACCATTGGGCCGCCCAGCCAGGAATACAAGTAGGCGCCCAGGCCGAACAACGCCGCATGCCCCAGGCTGACCATGCCGCCATAGCCGGCCAGCAGGTCCAGGCTCATGGCCAGGATGGCAAAGACCGCCACCTCCGCCAGCAATTCGAAGCCATAGTATTCCGACTGGCTGTGCCAGACCAGCAGGACGGCCAACAACGCGACGGCAAGCAGATGGCGGAAGGTCATCGCGTCACCCGCGCGCCGGCAGTAAGCCGTGTGGGCGGAACAGCAGCACCGCAATCAGAGCCGCATACATGGCGATGCCGGCAAAGTCCGGGAACAGCGCCGTGCCGAACGTCAGGGTTGCGCCGATCACCAGCGAGCCGACGAATGCTCCGCTCAGGCTGCCAAGGCCGCCGACAACGACCACCACCAGCGTCGGCACCAAGATGCCAACTCCCATCCCGGCCTCAGCGCTGAAGGCTGGCATGGCGACGGCGCCGGCCAGCCCGGCCAGTGCACAGCCCAGCAGAAACACCAGGAAGAACGTGCGCTCAACGTTGACGCCCAGGGCCGCGGCGGTCTCCGCATCGTCGACCCCGGCCCGTACCTCCGCCCCCAGCCGCGTGCGGTTCAGCAGCAGGTAGAGCCCGCCGAACACGGCGAAGCCAACGGCGATGATGAACAGGCGGTAGGCCGGATACGGCTCGACACCGATATGGATCGTGCCGCTGAACGGCACATTGCCGGTCACGCCCAAGGCATCGGTGCCCCAGAGATAGCGCTGTGCATCCATCAGCACGAAAATCAGGCCGAAGGTCACCAGCACCTGCGGCAGCGGCCCGGCGCTGCGCAGCCGCTCGATCAAAGTGATGTAGAGCACTGCGCCTACTCCAGCGACGGCGACCGGCGCCAGCGCAAAGGCCCACCAGACGCTGCCCGAAGCTTCGGCTATGCTATAGCCGATCAGGGCGCCCAGGGCATAGAGCGAGCCGTGGGCCAGGTTGACGAAATTCATCAGCCCGAAAATCACGGTCAGCCCGACGGATAGCAGGAACAGCAGCATGGCGAGCTGCAGGCTGTTGAGGCTCTGCACCAGCCAGAAGGACGGATCGGTCAGCATCGTCAACCAGCCGCCCCGGCGACCGCGGCGCGGCCCCGGGGCGGTAAGGAGCTAGATTTTGCAGCCGTTGACCGGGTCCTGCACGCCTTCAATCGTCGCCAGCACCTTCTGCGTGACCTTGCCGTCGGCAAATTCATTGCGGAAAATGTACATGTTCTGGATGACGTTGTGCGTCGCCGGGTCGATCCGCAGCGGGCCCCGCGGGCCGTTGAAGCTGACCTTGGCAAGCTCACCCTTGAACTTGGCCTTGTCGCCCCCGGCAGCGGCAATCGCCTTGACGATCAGGTGCGCGGCGTCATAGCCGGCGACGGCGAACTCGCTGCCCAGCTTGCCTTCGTAGGCGGCCTTGTATCCGTCCTGAAAGCGCTTGTTCTCCGGTGTGTCGATGGTCGGCACATAGTGCAGGCTGGCGATAATGCCGTCGGCGGCTTCGCCCTGGACATGCACGTAGGCCGCGGATGTCAGGAAGCCCGCGCCATAGAGGGGAAGGTCCTTCGCAGCGCCGAACTCTTTGTACTGCTTGACGAAGCTGATCGCCGCACCACCGGCGAAAAAGGTCATCAGCGCCTGCGCGCCCGAAGCCTTGGCCTGGCTGATATAGGGGCCGTAGTCTTTGGTGCCCTGCAGCGGCGGATAGGCTTCGCCGACGATCTTGCCGCCGGCAGCCTCGAAGGTGGCGCGGAAGGCATCCATCATCTGGCGGCCCGCGGCATAGTCGGGGGCCATCAGATAGGCGGTCTTGATGCCCTGCTTCGCCATCCACGGCCCCATGACCCGGGTGATGGAGCTGTTGGAGAAACTGACGCGGGTGATGTAGGGGCTGCAGCGCTCGCCCGTCGCATCGTCATTGCCGGCATTAGAGACAACCAGCGGCGTCTTTGAGCCGTGCACGAAGTCACGCAATGCACCCAGCACCGCAGATGAAACGATACCGGTCAACACATCGACCTTGTCCGACAGCACCATCTTCTTGGCTTTCGCCAGGGAAGCGCCTGGATCGGCTTCGGTATCGTCGCGCACAACGCTCACGGTGTTATTGCCAAGCTCTCCGCCGAAATCTTTCAGCCCCAGCATAAAGCCGTTCTCGATATGCGCGCCGAGGCCCGCATAGACGCCCGAGAAGGGCAGCAGGATGCCAACTTTGTAATCGGCGGCTTTGGCCGGCAGCGCGGCCAGCATGGCAGCCGCGGCCGCGGCAAGGACAGTGCGTTTCATCACGGTGATCGGTCTCCCATTAATCGTTCACGCCATGACTAGCCGAGACGGCGGCGGGAGGGAAGTCTCAAGCCCGAGGGGACGCGGCAGGCGCCTTATGCGGTCCCCAAACGCTTCAGCGCGGCCTCCAGGGTGGCGCGTGCCTGCTCTCTGTCCACCTCGCTCAGCGTGGATGGGCTGAACAGCAGTTTCAGTCCTGGCTGGTCCAGCCGAATCAGCTCACCTGCCTCTTCCAAATCCTCGTATACGCCCAGGACCTTATAGGCATGCACAGGCCGCGAGAGCCCCTTTAGCGTCAGCATGCCATAGTCCTCTGCGTGAATGGCGTCGCGCACCAGGGCGTAGGTCTCGCTGGAGATGAGGATTCCGCCTGTCTCGGCGTGGCCTTGCAGGCGGGCGGCGGCGTTCACCTCGTTGCCGACGACAGTGTAGTCCATGCGGTCCTCGCTGCCGAAATTGCCGACGGTGCAAAAGCCGGTGGTGATGCCGATACGCAACTCGAAGATTTGCTCAAGCCCAAGATTGCGCCATTTTTCTTGCAGTTCGCGCAACCGCCGCTGCATGGCGATGCCCATGCGTACGCAGGCGATGGCGTCTTCCTTCGGCCCCTTTGAATCCGGGTCGCCAAAGAAGGCCAGGATCGCGTCGCCGATGAACTTGTCGATGGTGGCGCCGAACTTGATGGCGATCTCGGCCATGGCCGAGAGGTAGTCGTTCAGCATCGCCGTGATTTCTTCGGACTCCAGCGTATCGACTACTGAGGTAAAGCCGGCGATGTCGGAGAAAAAGATGGAAAGCTTCTTGCGCTTGGCATCGACCGTCACGTTTTGCGTGCCGGCGAAAATCGAGGAATACACTTGCGGCGACAGGTATTTCGACAGCTTGGTCGAGAGCAATTCCAGCGCCTGCGCTTTCTCGCTGGCAATGACGCTGGCGTCGTCGGCCCGTTGCATCGCCTCCCGCAACTCCTGTTCCGCTTGCTTGCGGTCGGAGATATCGGCAATAGCGCCGACCAGCCGCACAACACGCCCCCGCGCATCCCGGACCGAAGAAGCGCTGTCCGCCACCCAGATATATTCGCCGGCGCCGCTGCGGATGCGGTATTCGCACGCGAGATACTCGGACTCGCCTTTGAAATGCATCATCATTGCCGTGCGATACCGTTGACGGTCCCGCGGATGCACCCGCTCGTTCCATTCGCCGGAAGTGAGATTGTCCGTGCGCAAGCCAACAATCCGGTTCAATTGCTCCGAAACCGTCAGCCGGTCGCCCACCACATCCCAATCGTATAGCCCCTCGGTTGCCGCGGCGGTCGCCAGGGAAAAGCGCTCCTCGCTCATGCGCAGGCCAAGTTCCGCCTGTTTCAGCGCTGTCACGTCACTGAACACGCCGACAAGCCCGCCATCGTGCGCGCGCCGCCAACTGACATTGACCCAACGGCCATCGGCCAGTTCCGTTTGGTAAGACCCTGACGCACGCGCCCGCAATGCCATACGGTTCGCCACCCAGGTTTCCGCGTCAGAGCCAATGCCGACCAGACTTTGGTGCTCGACCAAGCCGTAAAGCACGTCCTCGTACACCACGCCGGGCACCAGCATTGCCCCGACATCCGGATACAGAGTTCGATACTGCTCGTTGCACAGCACTAGCCGGTCGTCGGCATCATAGATCGCGAAGCCGTCGGAAATACTGTCGATGGCCTTTTCCAATTGCTGACGCGCGGTGTCGGCGGCATCGCGATGCGCAATCACGTCGGAGATGTCGCCTGTCGAACCCACCATGCGAATCGCCTTACCCGCAGCGTCGAAGCGTGCGACCCCGTGCTGGCGTGCGTAGCCCCAACTGCCGTCGCCGCGCCTGTAGCGCATTTCAGCCTCAAACCGCTCGGTCTCGCCCTTGAAATGCGCGATGACTGCCTTGCGGTATATGCCACGGTCATCCGGATGGATTCGGTCGAACCAATCCTGCGGCGATTTCAATTGGCGCGGATCGAGCCCAAGAGACGACCGCACGCCGGCCGAGTAGTAAATTTCGTCCTTTTCAATATCCCAGTCGTAGAGGCCCTCGTTAATCGCCTCCATCGCGATGGCATAGCGTTCCTCGCTGGCGCGTTGGGCCGCTTCCGCAATTTTCCTGCGCGTAATGTCGGAGACCGCGCCAACCAGGCGAACGGCGCGGCCTGCATGGTTCCGCACGCAACGGCCTGTATCGGACAGCCAGACGAATTCGCCGGATTTGCGGCGCATCCTGTATTCGATCTTGAGGTTCGGGGCTTCGCCCCTGAAATGCGCCACCAGGGCGGACCGATAGGCTTCTGCATCGTCCGGATGCACCAGGCCGGCCCAATCTTCCGAGCGAAGCTCACCAGGATCCAAGCCCAACATGCCGGTCAGGCGATAGGACACCGTGAGGGAGTTTCCAGAGATGTCCCAGTCATAAATGCCTTCGGACGAGGCCTCGCTGACCAGTTCGTGCCATTCCTGGCGCTGGCGCAGCGACCGGGCTTCCTGTTCGCGGATCGTGATATCGGCAAACGTCAGGCTCAAGCCGCCAGAGCCCAACGCTGCAAGTTGCATCTCAAAAATGCGACCGTCGGAGATCACCTGGATTTCCGAATAGCGCAGCCGCTGGCGGGCACGCTGCAGCCAGGTATCGACGAAGCCGTCGTGCATCTCCGGCGGAAGCCCGCCATTCACCGCTTCATGGCGAAGCAAGTCAGCCAATGAAACGCCCGATTGGCACAGATTGGCGGGATAGCCGCGCGTGTGGCGGAAAAGGTCATTGAACGACGCCAGCCGCAACCCCGCATCGAAAACCGCCGCAGCAACCCCTACCGAAGACAAGACTTCCGCAAACAGGCCTTCGCCAAGAGGAGGCGCTTGGTCATTCCAAGCTGGATCGGTTCGCATTGTCTGGCACTTCTCCAAATGTTCAAGGACTATGACACCGGTGACAGAAAGTGCAAAGCGTAATTGTTTTTGGTTCTGGCCAAGTCATCAAAGAAAAATTCAGGATCAATTGGTCCTGAATTTTCGATAATACGAACGAATTCGACAGAAAATCATAAGAAGCTTCCGCTCTCGCCCTTCACAGCCCCAACGCCAATTCCGCGGGACTGGGGTGGCAGTAAACCAGCATGCCCGGCCGCCCGTCGCGCTTCATCCGGCGCTCGACGTGGGCCCCCATCCGCTAGGCCAGTCTGATGGAACTGTGATTGCCTTCGTAGATGCAACTCGCGATCTCATTCCAACCAAGGGTATCGTAAGCGTAGGCGCGGGCTCGAACGGCAGCCTTGTGCGCATATCCGCGGCCTTCGAACCCATTCATCACCAGCCCGCCAACCTCCGGCGCCGGCCACCCTTCGGGATTCCAGAGGCCAACCTGTCCGCAATAGGCGCCAGTCGCCTTTTCTTCTACCGCCCAGAAGCCATTTGATCGGGCGTTGCTCTAGCGTCACTGTACCCAGGGGCGCAGTGGCAGAATGCTGCCTGGTGACGCCTGGCCAAAACACAAAAAGGCCCCGGCGCTTGGCGCGCCAGGGCCTTAGAACTACTCCGCGAGCCGGGCTCAGTACGGGCTGCCGCTTTCCTTCTTCACGCCCGCCTTCATCTTGCCCAGTTCCTGCTGGCAGCCGATGGCCATCATGCGGCTGTCGTTGGCGATGGTGGTGAGCAGGAAGCCCTTCTCGATCATCTCCAGCGCAAATTCCGCCGTGCCGCAGTGCAGTCCCGCCGGGATATTGTGTCGTTTACAGCCTGCCAGGATCTCCATCATCTTGTCATAGATGAACTGGTCGGTGGGATCGAGCCGCGGCTCTCGACCATACGAAAGCGCCAGGTCTGCCGGGCCGATATAGATGCCATCGAGGCCGGGCGTCGTGAGGATCTCGTCCAGGTTCTGGACTGCCTTGTCGGTTTCGATCATGGCGATGGCGAGAATGGTCTCGTTCGCCTTCTTCACATAGTCGCTGCCGGAATACAGCACCGCGCGGATCGGGCCGTTCGAGCGGTAGCCAAGCGGCGGATACTTCACCGCGCCGATAAAGCGTTCGCACTCTTCGCGGCTGTTGATCATCGGCGCGATAATGCCCTGCGCGCCAGCGTCCAGCAATTTCATGATCGCTGCCGGATCGTTCCACGGCACCCGCGCCGTCATCGGCACGTTGGTGGTGGAGATCGCCTGCATCATGTACACGGCGTCGATGTAATCGATCAGGCCGTGTTGGGTGTCGATGGTGATGGCGTCCCAGCCCTGGTGCGCCATGACCTCGGCGGAGAAGCTGGAGGGGATCGCCAGCCAGCCGTTGACGACGGCCTTCCCAGCTTTCCAGGATTCGAGAATGGGGTTTGCGCGCATGATCAGAGCACTTCCTTGTTGATGACGTTTTCAGGGTTGAGCTTGCCGTTGAAGCAGTCGACCACATTCTGCGCCGCGGTCGCGCCCATCCGGAACATACTTTCTTCCGTATTGCCGGCGGAGTGCGGCGAGACAATGATATTGTCGAGCGCGAACAGCGGGTCCTCGGCGCGGGGCGGCTCGACCACGAACGGGTCGATGCCGGCGCCGGCGATGACGTTGCGCTTCAGGCAGTCGACCAGGTCGGCCTCGTCGATGATGCCGCCGCGGGCGGTGTTGATCAGGAAGGCGGTCGGCTTCATCGCCTCGATCTCTTTGGTGCCGATCATGCCCGTGGTTTCTTCGTTCTTGGGGCAGTTGACGGAGACGAAGTCCATCTCGCCCAACACGGCACGGAAGTCCTCGACCGGCGTGGCGCCGGCGGTGGCGATTGCGTCCTGAATCACATAGGGGTCGTGGACGAACACCTTCATCTGCATGGCGTTCAGCATCGGCACCAGGCGCCGTCCGATGCGGCCGAAGCCGAGAACCAGGACCGAGCGGCCGGCCAGGTCATAGGCCGGCACTTCGCGCCGGATGTCCCAATTGCCTTTCCGCGTCTCGCGGTCGAACAGAAAGACGCGCTTGGCCAGCGCCAACATGAAAAACAGCGAGTGCTCGGCCACCGTGATCGAGTTGGCGATGCCGACGACGGCCAGCGGAATGCCGGCCTTGGTCAGCGCCGGCACGTTCACCGCGTCATAGCCGACACCGTGGCGGGCCACGATCTTCATCCGCGTCGCCTTTTCGATAATGGCCGGCGTGAAGGGCGCCACGCCCAGAATGGCGGCGTCGTATTCGCCGACATGCTGGAGAATGTTGGCTTCAGAGGTTTCCGTGAACTGCACCACCTCGATTTCTGGGTGATGGTCAAAGACGGAGGCGATGCCCGGCGTATAGGGCATTTGCAGCATGACGCGGTATTGGGCCATGGGCGGTTTCCTGAGCTTGTAGTTTGCCGATTGCCGGCCAAGAGAGCATGCCGCGGCGAGGCCGGCAAGTCTGTGATCCCCGGAGGCCGCGGAGCGGCCATCCGGGGCCGGCGTCATCCTTCGAACACCGCCACTGCCAGTGTTCGCGAGATAGACCGGTCCCGGATCGGCGCTCCGCACCGTCCGGGAATCGGGTCAGCCGGCCAGGATGGTCTCCACCAGCTTCTGCACCTCAAAGGCCTCACGCAAGGATGCCAGCGAGTGTCCTGTTTCGCCGCGGGTCATGGCGGCGACCATGTCCAGCTGGCGCTTCAGGATCAGTGGGCGCATTTCCTCGTTGGGACGCGCGCCTTCGGCCTCGCGCCATTCGCCATCCGCACCCAGCTTCTCGGCGATCGCCCAGTCGCGCAGGCGCAGCTTGCCTTTCGAGCCATGCAGGATCCACAGGTTGTGGTCCGGCTTCTCGGTCGTGCCGACGCCGCCGGTCAGCGTTACCGGCACGCCGCCTGCCGTCATCTCGGCAGAACACGCAATCTCCGAGCCCTCGCCCGCGGGATAGGTCACTGAATGGCTGTGCATGGTGATCGGCCCGATCTGGCGCAGCGTCGCGAACAGAAAGTGGCTGACCACCTCACGCGTGTAGCCGCCCTGGGCGCGCCGGTCGAGCCAGGCGACGGCGTCCATCTGCCAGGGGCGGGGCCAGGCCTTGAAGCCGATCTCGATCTCGACCCGTTCCAGGTCGCCTAATTCGCCGGCGGCGCGCCAGGCGTTAATCTGGTCGAGCGCGAAGCTGGCGGTGAAGGGGAAATTGACGGCGCAGCGGGCGCCGGCTTTCTCCATGTGCTCGACCACTGCACGGGCTTTGGCGACATCCACGCCCAGCGGCTTTTCGCAATGCACAGCAAGGCCGGCGGCGACGGCTTGTTCCAACTGGTCCAGGTGATAGGCCGGCGGCGAGGCGACATGCACAACATCCGAGGCGGCGAGTACGGCCTCCAGGGTGTCGAAGGCCGGCGCGCCTGGGAAATCTTTGGCATAGCGCGCCATCGCGTCCGGGGACGGGTCCCAAGCGCCGGACGAAACCAGGACATTGGGGTCATGTGCCCGTGCGACGCGAAGCAGGCGCTCGCCCATAATGCCATAACCGATGGTGCCGAGGCGGACGGGTTTGGACATGTCAGAAAAACCTTTCGGGAGAACGCTTTAAAGTGTGCGGACTAATGGAGGCAACGATTGGTGTGGCCGCGAGCTTACCGATTCCCCTTCGCTTACGCCACAGCATCGGCCAGCGCTGCTTTGACGATATTCGCACCGACAAGCCCACTGGCGACGGCGACGGCAAGGGCTTTCGACATGGGGTGGGTCTCCTCAGGTCTGATCGGCGGTAAGGCGGGGTGGCCTAGCCAGACTGGCAAGAACCGACGCAAACATGCAATAGCTGAAGCTCGCCACCGCCACCGCCTCGACGCCGATGCTGGCGTCGAAAGCAAGTCCCATCACCATCGGTGCGAGGCCGGACGAGAACACCATCGTCGAGGTCGCAAACGCCCGGATCGCGCCCACATAGCGCAGCCCATACAATTCCGGCCAGAGCGCGCCGGTCACGACGGAACTGACGCCCGTGCCGAACCCCATCAGGCTCAGATAGATTGGCGGCCACCAGGCGGAATTCCCAAAGGCCAGTGCGATGCAACACAGCGACAGGGGTCCCAGATAGAATGGCACCATCCGACGGGCGCTGAACCGGTCCACCAACGGCCCGCCGACCAGCAGGCCGGCGACGGAAGCCGCCGCATAGGCGGAAAACGCCGCCGCCATCAGCTCGATCGACCAGCCTTTTTCGCCCGCAACGTGGACTTGGTGAAACACAAAGCCGGTGGAGATGAAAGCCGGGGCCAGCAACACCGGCATCCGGAGCCACAAGCCAGGGTCGCGCAGCATCTGGCCGACCCGATAGCCCTCTGCCGATTGGCCGCCGCGGCTCCGGGCCAAAGCCTCCGTCCGCGCCTCCAGGTCCTCGTTCCGCAACAGGCGCAGTGCCAATGGCAGCAGCAGCAGTACCAGAGCGGCTGTGACCCACCATGCCTCGCGCCAGGTTACCAGCGTCAGCAGCCCCACCACATAGGGCGGCGACAGCGCCGAACCCAGCGCCTGTCCCAACTGCGCAATCCCCAGCGCCCTGCCACGCTCTGCAAGGAAATAGCGGGCCATGGCGGTGATGCCGATATGCACGGACATGCCTTGCCCCATCAACCGCAGCCCATAGATCGCCGCGGCGCAACTGAGCGGGCCCCAGGCCAGGCCCATGAATGCCGCCACCGCAGCCAGCGACAGCAGGGTCAGCCAGGCCGTGCGTTGGGCGCTCCAATGGTCGACGATGCGGCCCAGCCAGATGATCGTTGCCGAACTGGCCAGCGTGCCGGCCATGTAGACCGTGCCGAACTCCCCATGCGAAAGGCCGAACTCGCGCCGGATCTCGCCGCCGAACAACGAGATGAAATAGGTCTGGCCGACGCTTGACACGAAGCACAGCGCAAAACCAAAGCCGATCAGGTTCGCGTTGGCGCGCAGGAAGGTGAAGGAAAACATGAGGCGCGGGGATAAGCGCTCAACGCCAGAAAAGCCATACCTCATTGCATGGTGCATCGCGGCATTCGCGGGAATGGGCATGCCGGCGCGGGCATGATATCAAGGTCGCAATTATGTCCGCACGCCCTGCGCCCGGTCCTCATCCGGGCCACCCGACCATGAGGATAAGCCTATGACCGACTCCATTGATGTAATGGACGCCGAATTCGAGAAATTCGCCATCGGCCAGCCGGTGCCGCGCAAGGAAGACCCGATCCTGGTGCGCGGCCAGGGTCTCTATGCCGATGACGTCAATCTGCCGGGCCAGGCCTATGGCGTGCTGGTGCGGTCGCCGATCGCGCATGGCGTCATCAAGGCGATCGAGACCGACGACGCTAAGGCGATGCCGGGAGTGTTGGCGGTTTATACCGGCGCCGATCTGGCCGCCATGGGCTATGCCAAGATGGGCTCAGGCATGAGCTTTAAGCAACGCGACGGCTCGGACATGCCAAAGCCGGTGCAAAGCGTCCTGGCGCGGGACAAGGTGCGCTTTGTGGGCGACCCGGTCGCGCTGGTGGTGGCCGAGACCGTCTACCAGGCAAAAGACGCCGCGGAGGCGGTGTTCCTGGATTTGGAGCAACTGCCCGCCGTGACCCGGGCGGTCGACGCGGTCAGGCCGGATGCGCCGCTGATTTACGACGCGACGCCGGGCAATGTGGTGCTGGACTTTCACCATGGCGATACCGCTGCGGTTGACAAGGCGTTCGCCGAGGCGGCGCATGTGGTGGCGATGGAGATCGACAATTCCCGCGTCGTCGTTGCGCCCATTGAGCCGCGCGGCGCGGTGGCCGAATACGATCCGGCGAGCGAGCGCTTCACCATCCGCATTGGCAGCCAGGGCGCATTCCCGATGCGCAACAACCTGGCGAGCCTGCTAGGCGTCGAGCGCGACAAGGTGCATGTGCTGGTCGGCCACACCGGCGGCTCGTTCGGCATGAAATCAGCGGTCTATCCGGAGGTGGTGGCGGTGCTGGCCGCAGCGAAGGCGCTGGGCCGGCCGGTGAAATGGACCAACGACCGCTCTGAAAGTTTCCTTTCGGACAGCCACGGCCGGGCGCACGAGATGCGGCAGACGATAGCCTTCGATGCCGACGGCAACATTACGGCGTTGCGGGTGGAGGGCTATGGCAATATCGGCGCTAACCTCTCCAACGGCGGCACGATGCAGCCGACCGGCAACGTGGTGAAGAACTCTATCAGCGTCTACAAAACGCCGTTGCAGGATGTCTCGACCAAGGCGGTGTTCACCAACGCGACGCCTGTCGGCCCCTACCGCGGCGCAGGCCGGCCCGAAAACAACTACTACGTCGAACGGCTGATGGACACTGCCGCCCACCAGATGGGCTTGGACCCGGTCGAGCTGCGCAAGCGCAACCATATTCAGCCCGACCAGTTCCCCTACAAGACTCCCGCTAACACCGTCTATGACAGCGGCGACTTTTCCGGCCTGCTCGACAAGGCGCTGGTCAACGCGAACTATCATGGCTTCGAGGCGCGGCGGCAGGAGAGCCTGAAGAAGGGCCTGCTGCGCGGCATCGGCATCGGCCAGTACCTCGAAGTGACTGGCCCGCCGTCCAAAGAGATGGGCGGCATCCGCTTTGAGGATGATGGCACGGTCACGATCATCACCGGCACGATGGACTATGGCCAGGGCCATGCGACGCCGTTTGCGCAGGTGCTGTCCAGCCGCCTCGGCATTCCGTTCGATAAGATCCGCCTGATACAGGGCGACTCGGATGAGCTAACCGCCGGCGGCGGCACGGGTGGATCGAAGTCGTTGATGATGTCGGGCCAGGCGATTTTTGAGGCGAGCGAAATCGTTAAGGAAGCGGGAACAAAAATCGCGGCGCACATGCTGGAGGCATCGGCTGCCGATATCGAGTTCCATATCCGTCCGGAAGGCGGCGCGTTCGAAATCGTCGGCACTGACCGGCGCATTGGCATCATGGAATTGGCAGAGCGTCTTCGTGCGGGCGTCACCGATTTGCCGTCGGACGTGCCGAAAACGCTTTCTGTCTCGCATATCGCCGACGGCCCGCCCTTCTCCTATCCGAATGGCTGCCACATTGCGGAGGTCGAGGTCGATCCGGAGACCGGCGTGACGCAGGTGGTGAAATACACCATGGTCAACGACTTCGGCGTCGTCGTGAACCCAATGTTGGTGGAGGGGCAGTCACATGGCGGCGTCGCCCAGGGCCTGGGCCAGGCGCTGATGGAGCATGTGGTCTATGACGAAGATGGCCAGCCGCTCTCTGGCTCCTTCATGGATTATGCCCTGCCGCGTGCCAGCGACATGCCGTGGATGGAGACCGACTACCACTCCTCACCGGCCAAAACCAATGCGTTGGGCGTCAAGGGCTGTGGCGAGGCCGGGTGTGCGGGGGCGATGCCGGCGGTGATGAATGCGTTGGTAGACGCGCTGCGGCGCGAGTACGGCATCGACCATATCGACATGCCGGCGACGCCTCTCCGTGTTTGGGACGCGATCCAGGCGGCCAAATAGCTTCAGGCCATCTGAGCCACTTGTTATGAAGGGCCGGTATGAAGTGCAATGGCGCCATACCGGCCCGATATTATATTCGCTGATGTTAGCGATCATGATCTAGTGCGGCTGATTCCTGCCGTAAATGCACGATTGCCGAAATGACAAATCCAAAGGCGCGGACATATCGGATCCCCGGCTACGCCGGCGACTATCGCGGCGGCTAGAGCAACGCCCGATCAAATGGAGCCATTTGATCGGGGGAAGTTGCTCGCCATTCATAGAGT
>JAPOJR010000130.1 GCA_029978325.1 Alphaproteobacteria bacterium
CCCGCCGACTACGCGGACCTGCGCCGACGCAGCCGCGTATTCGCCCGGCGGACTGACCCAGCCCAACAACGGCAGCGCCTTTCGGGCTTTGGTTAAATCTGCGGCGACTTTGATAGTCGTGCCCGCGGCCTTGGTTTCCGTAGCGGTCAAATCGACGGATACCGGACCGCTGACGATCTCCTTGGAGAATGGAAATCCCTTTAATCCCAACACGGCCCTGACATCGTCCTGCAGTACTGCCCGCAGCCGGAACTTGCTGCGATAACTGGCGGAAGACGCAAACTTCAAATCCCCCTCCAGATCGAGTGGCGCGCCTGCCATCGCACCCTGCCCCCGCAACAACAATCCGGATTTGCTAACTTTGAACGAGAAGCGCCCGTCGGTAAGATCTTGCCTGAACGCCGCCTGTGGGATGACCGTTCCCTCTGACGATCCGGTTGCGCCAATCTCAATATCCGCCAGCGACAAGTCGGCAATCGGTGGAAATTTCGCAGTCAGGGTGCCAGCGATCCGCCCACCCAATTGACTGGGCGGCAAATCCAGGAACCGTGCAAACCGCAGCGGCGGACGATCCAATACCGTCATAAGTTTGGCAAGAGGCCCCTCCAAATCGAATGAAAGCACAGTCCTTTCATAGCCCTTGCCCTTATCGATCCCGGTGATTGTCAGGTGGCCGCCCCGTACCGCCACACCGCCGCTGGACCCGCTGGATACATCCGCTTCAAACAATTTTTCGGTAATACGCGCCGTTGCATTCAATCCCGTCGCCATCGGCAATGGCGGCCAATAGGTCAGGTCGACGTTTCGCAACGGCATGCGTCCGTCAATGCGGATATCGGTCGGCAACGAGAGGGTCGCACTGGCCGGCATCCGAAATGTTGCGTCGATATCCGCCTGCGGAATAAAGCCCTTGTGGACTTGGTCTACGACCCAAACTCTTGCGCCCTCACCCACGCCAATCGGCCATAGCCTTTTAAGGTCCCGTTCATCCAGGTCCCCGGTTTTGATCGTCAGAGCGCCATCCCCACCCAACCTGGCGGCTCCTGAGACGTCGACCTTGACGTCAGGTTTTCCGTCAGGCCGTGGCAACGAAATCGAAAGCCGATCCAGCGTGTAAGCTTGGCCCCCATCCGAAACCGAAAGCCGCAGTAAGCTTTTGCCTATAGGCAATGGTTCCAGCAGTTTTTGGGGTAAAGTCAGCGTGCCGCCGCGCGTCGATAGATCAGCATTGGCCGTCACAATTTTTCCCGTCGGATCAATCGTTGCATCGATCTGAGCCGCAATATCCAGGTCGGCTCCATCCAACATTTTTGCTTCCGGGACAATGCGGCCCAGCCAGGGCAGGTTCAGGCCAGATGCAGATAAGGTCACGACGGCGGCGCCTTCGGGGTCCAAGTGACCTTGGCCCGACAGCAGAGTCTCCCCATTGGAATGGCTGACCGATAACCGTCGCACGGTCAACGCACGACCAATAAGATCGACGCGCCCGGCAATGCCGGCCGATTCAAACACCACGTCCCCACCCGTGAGCGGCAACCGCATTCGCCCGGCGCCAACGGTCAGGTCAAACAGCACATTGGCCGGCACCGCCCGCAGAGAGAATTCGGTTGTGGCAGTGCCGCTAACCGCTCCTTCCCAACGCACCACTTCCTGCAACCGCGGCAGCAGGCCGATAATCAATGATGGCTCCAATCGGATCAGATCAACTCTCAACATTGCCCGATCCTTCGACGGATCAGGTGGTTCGACGAAGCCTCGCGAAGGCTTGGATTGCGGCAGGTCCACGCTCCAACGGATAGTGCCGGCTTCTTTGAGCACTTTCGTCAAATCGCCGGTCTGCGTGGCGACAACCATCCGCCCGCCCCAACTCAATCCATTTTCGTCGTTGATCAATTGCATCCACGCGCCCCTGGTTTCCCAGGCGATGCCCAAAACCGGATCGTTGATGCGGAACGTCAGGTCAGTGAGTTCAACCGATTTCAGATGATGCAACCGCGGGTCATCCCGCAATAGTCGCCGAATGGCGGCAAGCGGCAGGCCTTCTGCCGTATCGCCGGCATCGTTGGCGAATTTCAGTTCTACGCCATCCGGCCCCCGCGCAGCCGCCATTTTCCAACCCGAAGCCACAATCCGGTTGGCCGCCAAGACTCCGTCCTGCAAGAGAGCGGAAATGCTGAGGCTGATCCGCGCGATCGGCATGGTAGCAAACGGCACGGCTTCAGGGGCACCGTTCCCTTCCCTGTGGAACAGCGACAGCCCTTGCGCTTCCAGCACGAAATCCAATTGATCGCGTCGCAGGCTGAATCCTTCCAGCCGCACCGCAAAAGACCGGTCTGCCGGACTTAGCGCGGCTTCAATCGCGGGGATCGCAAACGCCAGCGAAACCGGAGCGCTACCAATCCGCCAAGCCAGAAACACGCCCCCGATAACGGCAATCGTCACCAACCCCATCACGATGCTTGCAACCCAGCCGATAGGGCCACGGCGGAAGCCGAGCCATCCTCTGGTTAAATATCGCAAACCTCGTCGCATTCGACTCCATGCGCATCGCGCTAGTCTATAATAGTCGGCACGCGTCAGCGTCCGACCTGGAAACATGCACTATTTAGGATAGGCACAATGTTCTGCGATCAATTTCGTGAGATGCCACTCCCGGCTGATCCAGTTCAAGGCCAGATTGGGATTGAGCGCTGGTTGGACGCGCTTTCCAGAATTGACGCCGCTGCGGCTGCCCAGGGTACGGAACTCGTCAAGCGCGAGAAAGCGCTAGCGCTTTTGACCGGATTGTTCGGCTGTAGCCAATACCTCAGCTGGGCCGCGCAACGGCACCCGACCGTTCTGCTGGATTGCCTCTGCGACGGACCGGACGCTGCTTGGCAATCCGCTCTGGACCCGCTGGGCCATAGCGCCGAATCGGAAACCGAGGCGAAAGCGTTCCTGCGCCATGCCCGCAACCGAGCCGCTCTTGTCGTCGCTGTGGCCGATGTTACGGCCTCTTGGACGTTGGAGCAGGTGACGGAAGCACTGTCCGTCTCAGCCGATGCCTGTATCGAATATGCACTTTCATTCCTGTTGGCGGAGTTGTCGAAGCGGGGCCGTCTTGAACTCGCAGACCCCACCCAACCGACACAACAGTGTGGGATTTTTGCCTTAGGCATGGGCAAGCTTGGAGCACATGAGCTGAACTATTCGAGCGACGTCGATTTGATCGTCCTCTACCAGCCGGACAAAGTTCCAACCACAAAGCCTGAGCGCCTGCCACAAGACATGGCGCGCCTTACTCAGCAATGGGTGGCATTGCTGCAAGACCATACCGCAGATGGATTTGCATTCCGCACAGATTTGCGCCTGCGGCCGGATCCAGCGTCTACGCCGCCGGCCGTAACTGTGCCGTCGGCAGAAATCTACTACGAAACAACCGGTCAGAACTGGGAACGCGCCGCGATGATCAAGGCGCGCGTCGTTGCCGGCGACCGGGCGGAGGGCGATGCATTTATCGAGTTCCTGTCGCCCTTCGTTTGGCGCCGTTCTTTGGATTTCTGGACCATCCGGGATATTCACTCGATCAAACGACAAATTCACGCCCATCGCGGCGGCGGCACCATTGCAATCGCAGGACATAACATCAAAGTCGGCCGTGGCGGCATCCGGGAAATTGAATTTTATGCGCAAACCCAACAACTGATTTGGGGCGGCCGGGACTCGACCCTTAGAGTTAAGCCGACCTGCACAGCCTTGGACGCGCTGGTCGCAGCTAATCAGGTGGGTCGCGCAGCCGCTGACGACCTGAAGGAATGCTATTCCTACCTCCGCCGGTTGGAGCATCGCTTGCAGATGGTGGCCGATCAGCAGACGCAGACCATGCCCAACAGTGATGGCCTCGACGCTATAGCACGCTTCTCGGGCGAGCCGGACACGCATGTCTTTACTGCCCGACTTCAAAAGACGCTGGAAACCGTAGAACGTCACTACGCTGCGCTGTTCGAGGAAGAACCGGACCTTTCGGTCGAAGGTATGGGAAACCTTGTATTCACCGGAGGCGAGCCCGACCCCTCGACCTTGGAAACCTTGGCCAACCTTGGCTTCACTGCCCCGGAACGGATCGATTCTGCTGTTCGGGCTTGGCATCACGGCCGCCTCGCGGCGACAAAATCAACCAGGGCGCGGCAATTGCTGACCGAACTAATGCCGACGCTGCTGCAAGCCTTGTCGCATACAGCCGATCCGGACGAGGCATTTGCAAACTTTGACCGGTTCTTGCACGGCTCGCCTTCAGGGGTTCAGCTTTTTAGTCTGTTCCAGACCCATCCGGACCTGCTGGTGCTGGTCGCCGAAATCTGCGGGTCCGCGCCGCTGTTAGGCCAGCATATGCGGGAGCGGCCGGCGGTGCTGGACGCGGTGCTGACGCCAGAATTCTTTCATCCTTTGCCCGACCCCACGCAGCAGGGCGAAGCGTTGACTGCGGTGCTTTCGCAGGCGCGGGACCTTCAAGACACCCTCGACCTGGCGCGTCGATACGCCAGCGATCTGTCGTTTCAAGTCGGCGTCCACCTGTTGCGGCGGCAGACCGATCCCGACACCGCGTCGCGCGTTCTGTCCGTCCTGGCCGATCATGTGGTAGCCGCCATGCTGGATGCCGTGCATGCGGCGTTTGCCGAACGTCATGGCCGTGTGGAAGGCGAAGGCATCGCGATTCTTGCCTACGGAAAATGGGGCAGCGGCTTGCTGAATCCATCGTCCGACCTGGATATGGTCGTCCTGTACGACGCCCCGTCCGTACTGACGCCCAGCGACGGCGCTAAGCCGCTAGCGGCCTCCACTTATGGCGCGCGGTTGGTACAGCGCCTGGTCACAGCCCTGACCGCCGAAACCGAGAGCGGCCGTTTGTTTGAAGTCGACCTGCGACTGCGTCCGGACGGCGAAAAAAGCACGCTCGCCACCAGCATCGACGGATTTGAAGCCTACCAACGGAATGACGCTTGGACCTGGGAGCATATGGCCTTGGTTCGGGCTCGCATGGTGTGCGGCAGCGCGGCTCTGTCCAAACGGTTCCAGGCCATCCGGGCAGAGGTCTTGGTCCGGTTGCGGGACCCATCAAAGCTGGCCGCGGAGGTGGATGGCATGCGCGCCCGCATGCAGCAGGTATTTAAGGGCGATGATCCTTGGGACGTCAAATATCGCCGTGGCAGCCTGATCGATATCGGCTTCATCGCGCAATTCCTGGTGCTGGCCCACGCTCATAACCATCCGCAATTGCTGGAGCCCCGCGATGTGCCCGCCATCGCCAGGATTGCCGCAGCAACCAATATCATCTCCGCCGACGAAGCGGTGTTGATGGAAAGCGCCAAAGCCTTCTGGCTTGGCCTCCAGACGTTGATGCGCCTGACCGGCTGCGACAGCAATCCCGCCCGGCTGAGACGCCCCGCAGTGCAGTCGGTCGTAGCCCAAGGGTTGGGCTTCCCCGATATCGAACGGGTTGCTGCTCAAGCCAATGATTATGCAGACGCAGTTATGGCGCTGTATCGGCGCTTGATCGCTCCATAACCTGGGCCAGGTACCCGCGCGGCCAGGCAAACGCGGCCATCGCGGACTTGCCACCAACCGCGCCACCCGCCATGTTGGGGCGAGCCTACCAATTCAGACGCAATGAGGCCTCCTATGCCCGAGCCCGGCACGCCAGCACCTGATTTCACCCTCGCTACCGACGGCGGCGGCTCTTTTAGCCTTTCGGCACAGAAAGGCTCGCCTGTTGTCGTCTATTTTTACCCGAAGGACGACACCAGCGGCTGCACCAAGGAAGCCATCGCGTTTACCGAGAACCTTGCTGCGTTTGAAGCAGCCGGCGCAAAGATCATCGGCATTTCGCCAGACACTGTCGCCAAGCACGACAAGTTCATCGCCAAGCACGAGCTCAAGATCACTTTGGGAGCCGACGAGGACAAGGCAGTGGCCGAGGCCTATGGCGTGTGGGTTGAGAAATCAATGTATGGCCGCAAATACATGGGCATTGAGCGCTCCACCTTCCTTGTCGGACCAGATGGCAATATCGTTCAGGCGTGGCGCAAGGTTAAGGTACCGGGCCACGCCGAAAAGGTGTTGGCCGCGGTCCAAGCGCTCTAAGCACGATGTCAGGGCCCTACGGCTCCAGCGACGCCGACCTGCTGGCCTATCCGACCGTTTACCGGCAGGACCTGTTCAAGGGGCAGGTGGTGCTGATCTCCGGCGGCGGCTCCGGCTTGGGCAAGACCTGTGCGGCGCTGTTTGGCAGGCTTGGCGCGACGGTCGCCATCTGCGGGCGCGACCCGGACAAATTGGCGGCCGCAGAAGCGTTTTTTACTTCCGCCGGCATCCGATGCTGGTCCCGCGCCATGACCATCCGCGACCCCGACGCGGTTGAAGAACTGTTCGATGACCTTTACCGCGACCTGGGACGGCTCGACGTTACCGTCAACAATGCGGGCGGACAGTTTCCACAGGCGGCCATAGACTTCTCAGTCAAGGGCTGGAACGCGGTCGTCGATACCAACCTGAACGGCACCTGGTACATGATGCAAGCCGCCGCCCGTCGCTGGCGCGACCGTGGCGAGAAAGGCAACATCGTCAACATCGTCGCCGACATCTGGCGCGGCCTGCCGCAAATGGCGCACACGGCTGCAGCGCGTGCCGGCGTCATCTATGCCAGCAAGACCGTTGCGGTGGAATGGGCGCCGCTCGGCATCCGCGTCAACTGCATGGCGCCTGGCTGCTGCGAGTCGTCCGCCTTCGGCCGCTACCCACCCGCCGGCGCCGAGACCTTCACCCAGTCCAACCCGATGATGCGTGCCGGCGATGAGTTCGACGTGGCCGAAGCCGTGCTCTACCTCGCCTCCCCGGCCGCAAAATTCGTCACGGGCGAAGTACTGACCGTCGATGGCGGTCAACAGATGTGGGGCGACCCTTGGCCGGCTGGGCGGCCGCCGGCATTCGAGATTGACTACAACAAGGGCCGCTTGGCCCAAAAGGAGTAACCTGATGAACCGCCGTCTGATCTCGTCCGGCTCCGTACTGGAAGCAAAAATCGGCTATTCCCGCGCAGTAGTCGACGGCGACCTCGTCTTCGTCTCCGGCTGCACTGGCCTGGACTACGCCACCGATTCACTCGCCGAGGGCGCCGCCGACCAGACCCGCCAGACCTTCCGCAACATCGCCTGGGCGCTGGAGCAGGCAGGTTGCAGCCTCAAAGACGTCGTCCGCGCCACCCTGCTCGTTACCGACCGCGCTGATGTTCCGGAGATTTTGGACGTCGTCGGGGAGCATTTCCGCGAGATCCGGCCAGCCTCCACCCTGATGATCTGCGGCCTCGTCCGCCCGGAAATGAAGATCGAGATCGAAGTGACGGCGCGGCTGCCGCAAAAGCCTGTCTAGAGCGTCGCCCGATCAAATCGACCCCATTGATCGGGCAAAGATGGTCTACATCCATAAAGTTAGAACTTATGCACCTGACCCGAACCTATCGGGGTCAGCTCCAGGCAAGCACACTGTCAATAGGATTCGGATTCTTTCTTCAGCGTGGCGATGCTGATATGCGGCCACCGCGCCCGCCCTGGCAGACCGTCCTCGCGCGGCCGGAAGAAGTCCAGCATGAAAACCTGTACATATCGCAGGTGCAGGCTGACGCCATCGCCATCGTAGCCATAGAGGCGGACTGCACCAGCTCCACCGGAGATGAAATCGTCGTCGTACCCACCATAGAGATAATCGTCTCCGGCTTCTCCAGTTAGAATGGCGGACTTGTTGTAGTTACGAGCATCGAGACTGTTGTTGCAATCATCACCAAAAGCGCCGTCGAGCGCGGGGTCGGTGAACAGGATGCTTGAGCAACGCCCGATCAAATAGAGTCATTTGATCGGGCGTTGCTCGCCATTCATAGAGTTAGAGCAGATTCACCCGATCCTATCGGATCGGGATCTGCTCTAGCTGTGGGCTTGCAACGCCTGTTCGCAGAAGAGTTTGCCGGGCGGGTGCTGCCGTTCGATCAAAGCGCCGCCATCGCCTATGCGGAAATCATCCAGAGGCGGCGCGCGATCGGCCGCCCGCTCGAAGGCTTCGACGGCCTGATCGCCGCCATCGCCGCCGCAGCAGGCTTCACGGTGGCAACCCGCAATACCGCCGACTATGCCGACTGCGGCGTCCCCCTGATCAATCCGTGGGAGGCGCAATGAACGACCTGGTTGCACTGCCACGCTCCCCTGCCCTTGCCCCTGAAACCCGCGCGCCTGCGCTGATCGCGGCGTCCGGCGAGCGGGCCGAGCGGCGGTTCTGGGAGTTTTTCACGGTCACGATCCGCAACCCGAACACACGCCGCGCCTATCGGCGAGCAGCGGCGGAATTCTGCGCCTTCCTGGCCGATGGCGGCGTAACCCGGCTGGAGGACATTCAGCCGATGCATGTGGCGGCCTATGTGGAGTTGCTGGGCCGGTCGCATTCGCCTTCGACCGTGAAGCTGCGCCTGGCCGCCATCCGCATTCTCTGCGACTGGCTGGTGGTCGGTTAGATACTGCCGGTCAATCCCACTGCGTCTGTGCGTGGGCCGAAGCATGTGGTGAAGCGGGGCAAGACGCCGGTGCTGAACCGGGAAGACGCGCGGCTGCTGTTGGAGGCAATCGACGTTTCGAGCGTGGTCGGCCCCCGCGACCGGGCGTTTATCGGGCTCTTGGTCTACAGCTTCGCCCGGGTCGGCGCGGCCGTTGCCATGCGGGTCGAAGACTTTTACTCGAACGGGCGGCGCTGGTGGGTGCGGCTGCACGAGAAGGGTGGCAAGTTCCACGAGCTGCCTGCCCACCACAATCTCGATGCCTGGCTGCATGAGTATATCGAGACGGCGGGGATAGCATGGGAGCGGAAGTCGCCGCTGTTCCGCTCGGCCAGGGGACGGGCTGGGGAATTGTCGGAGGGGCCGTTACTGGCCCGGAATGCGCTCGACCTGGTGCGGCGGCGGGCGCACCAGGCCGGGATGCTCGGCGAGGTCTGCAACCCCACCTTCTGGGCGACAGGAATCACAGCGTATCTGGAAAATTGCGGGACCATAGAGATGGCCCAGGTCATGGCAGCGCATGAAAGCCCACGGACGCCGAAGCTCTATGACCTGACGTCGGATGCCGTGTCTGTGGATGAGGTGGAGAGAATTGTGCTTTAGTTTGTGATGGAAATTCAATGTGATAATGCATCGGCGGCAATGCATTAAAAAATGATTGAATGTTATATCATACCATTCTAAAACCATAGC
>JAPOJR010000131.1 GCA_029978325.1 Alphaproteobacteria bacterium
AAGGCCTGGGAATTGGGCGTCCAGTTCCTTGATCAATTGGCCGATGGTTTCGGCTCGAACGGTAACGACGCGGGTTTCGCCCGCGTAGGCGCGGCAGAGCGTGGCGCCCAGATGCACTGTTGCCATTACTCTGCCGCTTTCCCTAACGCTTACTTACCGGCCGCGTCGATCGCTGCCTTCAACTTCGGCGGCGACATCGGCAGACTGGTCATACGGACGCCAGTGGCGGCGCAAATCGCGTTGGCGACTGCGGCCATTGGCGGAACGATCGGCACCTCGCCGACGCCCTTGGCGCCGAAGGGGTGACGCGGGTTCGGCACCTCAACCAACACGGCGTCAATCGCCGGCAGGTCGGAAGCAACCGGCACGCGGTAGTCGAGGAAGCTGGCGTTATCGAGGCGGCCATCCTTCGTATAGATGTATTCCTCGTTCAGCGCCCAGCCAATGCCCTGGACCGTGCCGCCCTGGATCTGACCTTCCACATAGGACGGGTGGATCGCCCGGCCGACGTCCTGCACCGCGGTGTAACGCAGTACCTTGACGTGCCCGGTCTCGGGATCAACCTCGACGTCAACGACATGGGTGCCGAAGCCGGGGCCAGCGCCCTGCGCGTTGACCGCGCCCTTGGCCGTAATCGGGCCGCCGGTGCGGGCTGCCTTTGCGGCTATATCAGCCAAAGACAGCGGCTCGAACTTGCCGGCATTGTCGCCGGCTGGGTATGCGGAGCCATCCCGCCATTCAACCGCTTCGACGTCGATCTCCCAGATCTTCGCCGCACGGCCGCGCAGCTGCTTCACCACCTCGTTGGTGGCTTCGCAGACCGCCATGCCCGTGGCGAAGGTGACGCGGCTGCCGCCGGTCAGGAAGGTAAAGCCAACAGAGGCCGTGTCGCCGACGATCGGGCGGATATGCTCCACCTCAATGCCGAGGATTTCTGCCGCCATCATCGCCATCGATGCGCGGGAGCCGCCGATGTCCGGGCTGCCGGAGACCAGCACCAGGGTGCCGTCCTCGTTCACCGCCAGGGACGCGGAGCTTTCGCCGCCGATGTTGAACCAGAAGCCCGTCGCGACGCCGCGGCCCTGATTCGGTCCAAGCTTGGCCTGCAGGTTCGGGTGGGCCTTCGCAGCTTCCAGGGTCTCGACATAGCCGATGTTCTGGAAGGTTGGGCCATAGAGCGCTTTGGTGCCGTTCTTGGCAGCGTTCTTCAGGCGCATCTCGATTGGATCGAGGCCGAGCTCACGCGCCATTTCGTCCACGGCGCTTTCGGTGCCGAACGTGGAGATCGGCGCGCCGGGGGCGCGGTAGGCGGCGACCTTGGGCCGGTTCGACACGACGTCCACACCGACTGCGCGCGCATTCGGAATGTCGTACATGGCCCAGCAGCACATGGCCGCAGGACCCATTGGCGAGCCCGGATAGGCGCCGGCCTGCAGGATGATTTCCGCATCGGCTGCAGTGATGGTGCCGTCTTTCTTGGCGCCCAATTTAACCTTAACGGTGCCGCCCGAGGTCGGGCCGGTGCCGCGGAACACATCGACGCGATCCATCACCATCCGGACCGGACGGCCGGCCTTGCGCGACAGCGCCAGCGCCAGCGGCTCCAGGTAGACCAGGGTCTTGCCGCCAAAACCACCGCCGATTTCCGCCGGAACGACGCGGATGTCGGAAATGTCGATGCCAAGCAGCTTGGCGCAATAAGCGCGCACCATGAACTGGCCCTGGCTGGAGCAGATCACCGTGCACTGGCCATCGGCGTTGTACGCTGCGATGCAGGCGTGCGGCTCGATATAGGCCTGATGCACAGGCGCGGTCTTGTAGGTGCGCTCGATGATCTTGTCAGCAGCGGCAAAGCCGGCAGCCAGATCGCCCTTGGCGAACTCGACGCGTTTGGCGACGTTCGACGGCTTGGTCGGCTTGGGGTCGACACCGGCGGTGAACACGTCATCGTGCAGCACCGGCGCGCCGTCCGCCATCGCCTCGATCTCGTCGATGACGTGCGGCAGCACTTCGTACTCAACTTCAACCAACTCAGCAGCGGCTTTGGCGATGCTCATCGACGACGCAGCAACCGCAGCGACGACGTGACCATCGTAGAGCACCTTGTCCCGGGCCATCAGGTTGTTGGAGAGATCGCGGAAGTTCATCGGACCTTCGCCGACGAAGGCTTCCTCCGAAACGATCTCTGGCATGTCGGCAGCGGTAATAACCGCTTTCACGCCTTTCAGGGCTTCGGCTTTGGCGGTGTTGATCTTTTTGATCCGGGCGTGTGCGTGCGGCGAGCGCACGGTTGCGCCGAAGATCATGCCCGGCATGGTGGCGTCGCCACCGAACTGGGCGCGACCGACCACCTTATCCACGCCATCGGGTCGGACCGGGCGGGTGCCGACTACCTTTAGAGCGTCTTTAAGGGAAATGTCGTTCATTTATGCAGACTCCCCACGCATTTCGGCGGCCGCGGCATGCACGGCGGCCAGGATTTTGTCATAGCCGGTGCAACGGCAGAGATTGCCGGCCAGCCAGTAGCGCGCTTCCTCGTCGGTCGGATTTGGGTGCTTTTCTAGAAGCGCCTTAGTCGCGACGATGAGGCCGGGCGTGCAGAAGCCGCACTGCAGCGCGGCATGCTTCAGGAACTGCGACTGCACCGGATGCAGATGGTCGCCGGTAGCGACGCCTTCAATGGTGCCGATCGATTTTCCTTCGGCTTCTGGTCCCAGCATCAGGCACGAGCAGGTCAGGCGACCGTCGACCGTGATGCTGCAGGCGCCGCAGTCGCCAGATCCGCAACCTTCTTTCGAGCCGGTCAGGCCCAGATCGTCGCGCAGGACGTCCAGGACCGTCTGGTTCGGGTCGCAGAGGAACTCGGTTTCTTCACCGTTGATGGTGCAGGTGACGTGAGTTTTGGCCATGTGTCTAATCCCTGCTGTTCGGTTAGCGTGCCGCAGCGCGGCTGAAGGCGATCGCGGCAGTGCGGCGAGCGAGGACGCCGGCAACCTTGGTGCGGAACTCAATCGTGCCGCGTTTGTCGCTGATCGGGTTGCAAGCAGCCTGAGCGGCGGCATCCAGTTTTGCCAGAGTGGCGTCATCCAGCTTGTTGCCGATCAGGGCCTTAGCTGCTGCGTCAACCACCAGGACCGTCGGTGCGACTGCGCCCAGCGAGACCTTGGCAGCGGTGCATACGCCGTTGTTGTCCAGCGTCACGCAAACGCCGCAGCCGACGACCGCGATGTCCATTTCGGTGCGCGGGATGAAGCGGAGGTATGCGTCTGCGGTTTTGCCCGAGGATTTCGGGATGATGAATTCATAAATGAATTCGTCGGCGGCCAGGCTGGTGCGGCCCGGCGAAACCGGAACCTGCTCTACCGGAATGGTGCGCTTGCCGTTCTTACCGGCGATCACCGCCTTTGCGCCCGCGGCGACCAGTCCCGGAACGCTGTCCCCAGCCGGCGAGGCGTTGCAGAGGTTGCCGGCGAAGGACGCGCGGCCCTGCACCTGGGTGGAGCCGATCAATTGGACCGCTTCGGTCACACCCGGCCAGGCAGCGCACAGGCCGGCGTTCTCGCCGATTTCAGCGCCTGGTGTGGCTGCGCCGACGTGCCAGCCATCGGCCTCTTCGCGGATGCCAATGGTGCCGGCGATATTCTTAATGTCGACAATTGTTTGCGGGCGGAGACGGCCGGAACGCATCTGAATGATGAGGTCTGTGCCGCCGGACAGCACCCGGGCGGAACCGGACGCATTGGCGAGCAGCCCTACGGCTTCGTCCACCGTAGTTGGTGCAGCATAAGTGGGCGAGTACATCGTCACTCCCTGGCTTTCGATAAGGCTATGGGTGGCCGCGGATCGGCGGTTGCACCCTTCGGAACTTCCTATAACAGACTTTCGCGCATGCCGCACAAAACTGCAAGCCCTGCTCACAGCCAACGGTCACCGTTTCGCGCCGTGGAATAAGGGGCGATAGCGGCATGGGGCCTGCTTAGCATGAAAGTGCCGGCATGCACAGCGCCAGCTTGCGCTGCCGTGGTTACGGGGGAGAGTAGCCGGCAGTCCGTTTGGCCTTTTGCACCAGCGCTTCCAGGCCGTTCAGGAAGCGGGAGCGGTCACCCCTCGAAAAGCTTTTGCCGCTGCCGCCCGCGGCCAGCGGGTTGGCGGCCCGGATGTCGGCCATCAAGTCCCGCATCGCCATGCGGTTGCCGATATTCGCGCGGGTGAACACCTCGCCATTATGGTTGATTGCCTCACTGCCAGCATCGAGGCATCGCAACGCCAGTTGAATATCGCCAGTGACGCAGATGTCGCCGGGGCCTATCCGATCTGCAATCCAGCGGTCGGCGACATCCGCGCCATGGCCGACGATGACCGTTTCCGCCAACGGATGCGGGTTGGGGCGCAGGCCGCCGTTGGAGACGATGCGCACCTTCAACCTGTGCCGTTCGGCCACGCGCAGCGTCTCATCTTTCACCGGACAGGCGTCAGCGTCGATGTAAACAATCGTCAAAGGCCCAGCACTGCCTTTGCGATGATATTCTTCTGCACCTCGTGGCTGCCGCCGGCGATGCTCATGGCGCGGGCCTCAAAATAATCGGGTGCCATGCGGAACAGGTAGTCCGGGCCGATGGGCTCCTCGTTCCATCCCTCGCGGATAGCCTCGGGCACGAACGGGGCTATGGCATAGCCGCCAGCCTCCATCATCAATTCGTGGATTCGCTGGAACACATCGCCGGTTCGCATTTTCAGCACGCTGGCTTCCGGTCCGACCGGTTTGTCCGCGCTGGCGGTGGCCAGCTGGCGAAGCGAGGTGGTCGAAAGCGTTTCGAGCATGATCTCCACCTCGGCAATCAGGCGCCGGAACTCGGAATGCTCGGCAAGCGGCCGGCCGTCGATCTGTTGGTCTGAGGCGATGGCCTTGAGCTTCGCCAGATTGCGGCGGTTGATCGAGACATAGCTGGCGTTCGAGCGTTCATGGCCCAGAAGGTATTTGGCGATGGTCCAGCCCTGGCCTTCCTCACCGATGCGATCGGCGACGGGAACGCGGACATCGTCAAAGAATTCCTGGTTGAACACATGCCGCCCGTCGAGGGTGATCAGTGGCCGCACGGTAACGCCTGGCGCCTTCATGTCGATCAGCAGGCAGGTGATGCCTTCCTGTTTCTTTCCTGTGTTGTCGGTGCGGACCAAGGCAAACATCCGGTCGGCGCAATGAGCGTAGCTGGTCCATATTTTGGTGCCATTGACCACGTAGTGGTCGCCATCGAGGACTGCGCTGGTTTTCAGTGACGCCAGGTCCGAGCCGCTGCCCGGCTCCGAATAGCCCTGACACCAAATTTCCTCGCTGGTCAGGATTTTCGGCAGGTAGCGGGCTTTTTGTTCGCGCGTGCCGTACCGCAGCAATACCGGCCCCACCATGCGGGTGCCGAAATGGACCGTCCGGGGCGCGTTGCCCATGAATAGCTCTTCTTCGAAGATGTACTTCTCCGCAAGCGAGAAGCCGGGGCCGCCGTCCTTGGCATCCCAGTTCGGCGCAATCCACCCTTCGCCGGATAGAATTTTCATCCACCGTTGGAAGTCGTCACGGGTCAGCTCAATGCCCCGATCGACTTTGGCGCGGATGTCGGATGGCAAGTTTGCGGCGGTCCAGTCGCGGATGCGTTGGCGGAATGTTTGCTCTTCGGCGGTGAAATTCAGATCCATAAGAAAAAGGCTCCGAGGATGCGGTCTGCGTCCTCGGAGCCTAGGCCAGCAGGCGGGCCTGATCCAGCGTTCTATTCTAGCAGAACGCTAGGGAGCCACAGTGCGATCTCGGGGAAGGCAATAACCAGAGCCAATCCCAGGACCTGCAGCGACACGAACGGAATGATGCCAGCATAGATATCCTGGATCTTCACTGAGTTCGGCGCGACGCCCTTCATATAGAAAAGCGCAAAGCCAAACGGGGGCGTAAGGAACGATGTCTGCAGGTTCACCGCGACCAGCAGGGCGAACCAGTAGCTGATGTCTTTGCCGATGACGTGGTCGCCGAAATCGAGCAGGGCCACAACCGGGGCGAACACCGGCAGGACGATGAGCGTGATTTCGATGAAGTCGAAGAAAAAGCCCAGGATAAAGATCGTCGTCATCAGCACGATCAGGATGCCCCACGAGCCGAAGCCCAGTGCCTCGATACCGGCAATAATCAGGTCTTCACCGCCCAACGAGCGGAAGACATAGGAAAATGCCGTCGCACCCATGAAGATGAAGAAGATCATGCCGCAGATGATCGCGGTCCGTTCGCACACTTCGCGCATGACGCCCCATGTCATGCGGCCGTTGAAGATGGTCAACAGGATTGCACCGAACCCGCCGACACCGGCGGCCTCGGTCGGGGTTGCCCAGCCGGCAAAGATCGAACCCAGCACCAACGCCATCAGGAAGACCGGCGGCACGAAGCCCTTGATCACCATTCTGGTCTTGGAGCCGTGGTCGGCGATGGTTGTATTATCCTCAGCAACGCGGGGCGCCACGCTGGGCTTTACCTTGGCTAGGACGACAATATAGACCAGGTACAAACCAGAGAGCAGCAGGCCAGGAAAAATTGCACCTAGGAACAGGTTGCCCACCGACAGCGACAGCAGGTCGGCCATGATCACCAGCATAATACTGGGCGGGATCAGAATGCCGAGGGTCGCCGAGGCCGCGATCGTGCCTGTCGCCAGCCCTTTCGAGTAGCCGGCACGCAGCATGGTCGGCAGCGCCATCAGTGTCATCATAACGACGGATGCGCCGATAATGCCGGTCGTGGCGGCCATGATCGTGCCCATCAATGTCACCGACATGGCGAGACCGCCCGGAACGCGCTTCAGTAGCACGTCCAAAATTTCCAGCAGATCCTGGGCCACGCCGGATCGCTCCAGCATCGTTCCCATAAAGATGAAACACGGCACAGCCACCAACACCAGGTTCTCGACCGCACCGCCCCAGATCCGGACGGGAATGTTGAAAAACTCGATGAAGGAGAACATGTCGAAAAACATGCCGATAAAGCCGAACAGCAGGCCAATGCCGCCGACGACAAACGCGACCGGAATGCCTGAGAACAAGCCTAAAGCCAATCCCAGGAACATAAACACCGGGAGATAATCTTCCCAATACATAGATGTTTGACCCTTCTGCGACGCCCGTCGTTAGTATTTGATTTCGGGATGTGGGGTGTTGTCGTCCTGGGGATCGGCGTGCGCCAGATCTTCTCCCAGCGTATGGCCTGGGCCATAGACGTCCTCATCCTCAAGATGCGGTAAATGCTCGGCTACGGCCGATGTCAGCATGTTCATTTTGACATCACCGCGAAGATGTTCGGGCCCGAACAGGTACACCCACTGGCGCAATAGCGTGCTTATCCCGGCGAATAGTATCAGGACCAAACTGACGAGCAGGAACGACTTGATGATCCAACGGTGCGACAGGCCGGTCATGGCCGCCGAAGCTTCGTTCGACACGTAAGCGCGCACGATAAAAGCCCAGCACAAGTAGCCAACCACCAGCAGATAGGGCAACAGGAAGACAACGATGCCGACCAGTTCGATCCATGCCTGTTTGCGGTCGCTGACTTTCTCTCGCAGCACATCGACGCGGACATGCGCGTTCATGGTGTAGGAAAAACCAATCGCTAGCAAAAACAGGGCGGCGTGCAGGTGCCATTCCGACTCTTGCAGCTTTGTCGGCGATAGCACGTGATACAGCGAAGTTTCTTGAATCCATTGCTGAATTGCGCCGCCGAACAGCTTGCGCGTCAGGACGTCAAACATAATGACGCCAATCAACGGCAAAATCAGCCAGGACCCTAACCGGCCAAAAAATTGCGGGACTTTCTCAAGCCGATCCGCAAGGTCAAGCATTTGACGCATGGCGTTTCCCACCTATGTGCATACGCCACCTCAACAAGGCGCCGTGTGCTGTGCTTCAGGTCGTGTAAGAAATTGGAAAACCGCGCCCGACATCCAGCCGATAGAAACACTGCCGATGCCCAGGCGCAAAACGAAGCGGGTTGGCCGCGCCAGAGCACAACCAACCCGCAACCCTAAAGCCTACCTTAGTCGAGGTAGCCGTTCTTCTTCCAGACTTTGTACTCGTCACGGAATTTGGACATGCTGGCCCAAATTTTGGCAGCTTCCGGCGTAGCCTTGATTTCTTCGGCGATCACCTCTTTCCAGGCGCCTTCCAGCTCGGCCAGGATTTCCGGGCTCCAGAGGTGGATGGTTACGCCTTTGGACTCATGGAAAGCCATGGCCGCGCCCTGCTTGGCTTCGGTCTCGGCATAGCTGGTGACGACCTGCGCCTTACAGGCCTGCTCAACCATTACCTGCTGGCCCTTGGACAGTTTGTTGAACTTGTCCATGTTAAACAGCATTTCGCCCAGGGTCGATTGCTGGTGCCAACCCGGGAAGTAGTTGTGCTTGGCAATCTGGTAGAACCCCAGGTCCTTGTCGATCGCCGGCATCGAGAACTCGGTCGCGTCGATCGAGCCCAGCTCCAGTGCCGGGTAGATGTCGCCGCCAGCAAGCAGCTGGGTGGAAACGCCAAACTTCTCCATGACCTTCGCACCAAGGCCGAAGAAGCGCATTTTCAGGCCCTTCAGATCGGCAGTGGATTTGATTTCATTGCGGAACCAACCAGATGATTCAGGCGCAATCAGATTGCACAGGAACATCTTGATGTTGTCTTTGGCGTACATTTCCTCGGCCAGCTCACGTCCGCCGCCATGGTACCACCAGCCCAGATATTCGCCGGCGCCCGGGCCGAACGGAACGGCAGAGAAGAACGCATAAGCAAAATTCTTGTGCACGTTGTAACCCGGGGTACCCCAGGCGCCATCGATCGAGCCGGTGGAAACCGGATCGTAATACTGCGTGCCCGGAACCAGTGCGCCTGGCTCGAAGATATGCATGTCGACTTCGCCGCCCGACATTTCCTTAACAGCGTTGGAAACGTTGTACGGGCCAGGGCCGATAACAAAAACGTTCCGCCCGAATGCGGAATGGATTTTCATCTTGACGCGGGCTTCGGCTTCGCCGGCCGCGGAGACCGCAACCAGGGCGACTGCCGCTGCAGCGACGCCCTTCATCAGGGTATTGAGACGCATAATTCCTCCATATCGACAATCTCTTTTTTTGGATCAATTCAATTTTTTCTAATTGAGCATATAAGAACGAGGCTATAATGTCACTTGGGAGAAAAGAACTTCCAATATCAAGCCAT
>JAPOJR010000132.1 GCA_029978325.1 Alphaproteobacteria bacterium
ATTATCCAGGAAGGCTGGGACCTCCTGGCTCCTGAGCTTCCGACGATAGTAGCAGGCGTCATCTGCCTATTGTGCCTGGAAGGCGTGCGGCGTGCCGGTGGTTGGATCCTGTTCGGTGTTTGCCTGTTTTTCTTCCTCTATCCGCTGTTCGCAGAATACATGCCGGGCTTCCTCTGGGGGCCGGAAAGCGCGATTGAGGAGTTCGTTCGCCAGCATGCGCTTGGCACAGAATCTATCATCGGCCTGCCGATGCGCGTCGTCACCCGCCTGCTGATCGGCTTCCTGCTGTTCGGGTCGGCGCTGGTGGTAACCGGCGGCGGCGAGTTCTTTATGGCGTTCGCAACCGCGCTGCTGGGCCATACCCGCGGCGGTCCGGCGAAAGTCGCGATCATCTCCTCCGGCTTCTTCGGCTCACTGTCCGGCTCGGTCATATCGAACGTGGTGACCACCGGCCAGATCACCATTCCGACGATGAAGCGCACCGGCTATCCGCCAACCTACGCTGCTGCCGTTGAGGCCTGCGCCTCCACCGGCGGCGCGCTGATGCCGCCGGTCATGGGCGCCGTGGCCTTCATCATGGCGGAATTCCTGAACGTCTCCTATGCCACCGTCGTCATCGCGGCGCTGGTGCCGGCTGTGCTGTTCTATCTGGCGCTGTTGCTCCAGGCGGACAACTATGCCGCGCGCAATGGATTGAGGGGCCAACCGGCGTCGGAGATTCCGAAGCTGCTCGATGTCATGAAGAGCGGCTGGTACTACCTGTTCAGCCTGATCATGCTGATCTACATGCTGATCGGAATGCGTATCGAGGTGCATGCGCCTTACTACGCGACCGGCGTGCTGCTGATTTCGTCCGCGATTTTCGGCGGCAAGAACCGCATTGGCATCAGCCATCTGGTTGAGTTGGCGGTCGACGCCACCAAGAACATCGTCAACATCGTCGGCATTCTGGTGGGTATCGGCATGATTGTCGGCTCGCTGAGCTATACCGGCGTTGGCCCGGCCTTCTCTGGCGAGTTGCTGCAGTTTGCCGGCGATAACGTCCTCCTGCTGCTGGTGCTGGGTGCGATTACCAGCTTTATCCTGGGTATGGGTATGACGGTCAGCGCCTGTTACATCTTCCTGGCACTGGTGATGGGCCAGGCGATGGCAGACTCCGGACTGGATGCGGTGGCAGGCCACTTGTTCATCCTCTACTGGGGCATGATGAGCTACATCACGCCGCCGGTGGCCGTTGCTGCGGTTGCCGCATCGACCATCGCGGGTTCGCACCCGATGAAGACCGGTGTCATGGCGATGCGCCTCGGCATCATCCTGTTCATCCTGCCCTTCCTGTTCGTGCTGAATCCGACACTGATCCTGCATGGCGAGGTGTTCGATATCATCCACGATGTGGTGACGGCGACGATTGCCATCTGGCTGATCGCGTCAGCGCTGGAAGGATGGCTGTACTTTATCGGGCGGATCGAGTGGGCAGGATTGCGCCTACCGGTGCTGGCGGCAGGGTTCGTTCTGCTCTACCCCGAGCCGTTTAGCGATCTGGCTGGTGCCGCGATCATTGCCGCGATCTATGTCTTTGGCCGCCTGATCAACAAGAAGAAGCCGGCTTAGACCAGACGATCGCCAATCGGCTTGGCTAGTGGCCGGCGCGGCTGGTAGGCTTGGGCAAATTCTCCCCCCTGGGATCATGCCCATGCCTACCGAAACCCTCGCCGGCCTGCTGGCCGATGCAGCACAGCACGCGCCCACTGTTCCGGCGCTGATCGAGCCTTCGCGGGCCACGACTTATGCCGAACTCGACGACCTCAGCCGGCGGTTCGCCAATGGCATGCGGGCGCTCGGCCTGGGCAAGGGTGACCGCATCGCGCTCTGGCTGCCGAACACGCCGGCGCATTACGCCCTTACGTTTGCGGTCTGGCGCATCGGTGCAACTGTGGTCGGCGTCAACACCCGCTTCCGCGCCAAGGAGGTGGAGGACATTGTCGGGCGCACGGGCGCCAAGGCGCTGGTGTTCTGGCCCGGCTTCAAGGATATCGACTTCGAGGCCATCCTGGCCGCCATCGACCCGGCCATGCTGCGCGGCCTGGAGATGGTCATCGCCCATGATGTTGATGGCGCGCCGGCGGTTCCGCAAAGCGTGCTCGGCCGCCCGGTGCACCGGCTCTCAGCATTGGCCGAGGCCGCGCCGATGGCGGAGGACCATGGCGGCCCGGATGTTCCTGCCCAGATATTCACCACCTCCGGCACCACGTCCGCGCCGAAGTTCGTGCTGCACGCCCATGCCTCGCTGCTGGGTCATGCCGAGCGGGTGTCGGCGCACTGGAAGATGGCGGAGCCGGACGCGGTGTTTCTCCAGACGGCACCGCTGTGCGGAACGGTCGGCCTGGTGAACCTGACGCTGTCGGTTGCGGCCAGAACCCCTCAAGTCATTCAGGCGCTGTTCGATCCGGATGAGGCGAGCGCGCTGATCAAACGGGAGAAAGTTACCCACCTCATCATTACCGATGAGGTGCTGGTGCGCATGCTGCAGGGCGAACCGGAGCAGCGGCCCTACCCTTCGCTGCGGCTGGTGATTGCGTTCGGTATCAACCCGCCGCTGCAATCGCACATGGACGCGTTTCAGGCGGCGGGCCTGTTTACCAGCAGCGCCTATGGCATGAGCGAATGCTTGGCCTATTTCGCGCTGCGGCCCCGGAATGTGCCGATAGCGGAGGCGATGTATGGCGGCGGCAATGCCGTCAGCCCGGCCAGCGGCATGCGTATCCGCAACAGCGAGACCGGCGCGCTCTGTCCGCCCGGCGAGGCCGGCGAGTTGGAGGTCAACGGCCCGACGATGATGCTGGAATACGCCGACAATCCCGAAGCCAACGCCAAGGCCTGGACCGAGGATGGTTGGCTGCGCACCGGCGATCTCTGCGAGCTGCGGGAGGATGGCTGCCTGGTCTATCACAGCCGCATCAGCGACATGCTGCGCCTCTCCGGCTTTCTGGTCAGTCCGGCGGAGATCGAGGCGGAGTTGGAGAAGGAGCCGGGCGTGGCGAAGGCCCAGGTCATCTCCATCAACACCGACCGCGGCGTGCGCGCTTTCGGCTTTGTCGAGCTGGCAGCGGGCGGCGTGTTGGATGAGGCAGCGCTGATCGCACGCTGCCGCCAGAACCTGGCCAACTACAAATGCCCGATGCGGGTGGTGGCGGTGGAGGAATGGCCGCTGGCGATCAGCCCGAATACGATCAAGATCCAACGCGTGAAGCTGCGCGATCAGGCGCAGGCGATGTACGATGCCAACCAACAAACAGCGGCCGAATAAGCCAGAACAGAGGACATTCCCATGATCCAAGGACAACATCGCTTCACCCGGATGGACAACGTCTGGTTCGGCACGCCCGTCGCCGAGGCCGTCGCGCAGGAATCCGCCCGACGGGGTGCGGAGCGGGTGTTTATCGTCGGCTCGAAGTCGCTCTATGAGAACACCGACGAAATCGCCAGGGTCGAGCAGGCGCTGGGCAACCGGCACGCCGGCACCTTTGTCGGCATCCCCTCGCACAGCCCGCGCGATGCGGTGATCGCATGCGCCAAAGCCGCGGAGGCTGCCGGCGCAGACCTGCTGGTGACGTTCGGCGGCGGCAGCGTTACCGACGCAACCAAGGTCGTGCAGATTTGCCTGAAGCACAAAGTCTTCACCGTCGAGGGCCTGGACGACTACCACGTCAAAGTCCGCACCGACGGCAACAACACTGCGCCCAAGTTCGACGGTCCTGACGTACGCCAGATCAGCGTTCCGACCACGCTTTCCGGCGGTGAGTTCAACCCGCTCGGCGGCTGCACCGACCACCGCACCAAGGTCAAGCAGAGCTATACCCACCCGGACCTGGTGCCGGTCAGCGTGATTCTCGACCCCGCGCCCACGGTACACACGCCGGAATGGCTCTGGCTCTCCACCGGCCTGCGTGCGGTCGATCACTGCGTTGAGGGGCTTTGCTCGCAATATCTGAACCCCTATGCCGAGGGCGCGCTGCTGCACGGGTTGCGCCAGCTTTCCCAGGGTCTGCCGGCGGTCAAAGCCGATCCGGGCAATCTGGAGGCACGGCAGCAATGCCTGATGGGTGCGTGGATGTCGATGACCGGCAACATCCCGAAAGGCATCAGCCACGCGGTCGGCCACATTCTGGGCGGCACCTGCGACGTGCCGCATGGCTATACCTCATGCGTGATGCTGCCGGCGGCTCTGGAGTGGAATGTCAGCGTCAATGCCGACCGCCAGGCCGTCGTTGCTGAGGCCATGGGCCGGCCGGGCGTGCCGGCGTCGGAGGTGCTGGCCGACTTCATCGCCGGCCTTGGCCTGCCGCGGACCCTGGGCGATGTCGGCGTGACGCCGGACCAGTACGACCTGATCGCCCGCAACACCATGTTCGACCGTTGGACCCACATGAATCCGCGCAAGGTTCATGGTGAGGCCGATATTCTGGAGGTGTTGAAGCTGGCGGAATAGCCGCCGCCAAAGTTCCCCACGTGCCCCCCGGATGGCCGCTCCGCGACCTCCGGGGACCATTGGTTTCCCGGCTGCCGCAGAGCGGTGCGCCGGGACCGCCCGATCTTGCGAACACCGTCAGGGGCGGAGTTCGATGGAGGACGCCGGCCCCGGATGGCCGCTCCGCGACCTCCGGGGACCATTGGTTTCCCGGCTGCCGCAGAGCGGTGCGCCGGGACCGCCTGATCTTGCGAACACCGTCAGGAGCGGAGTTCGATGGAGGACGCCGGCCCCGGATAGCCGCTCCGCGACCTCCGGGGATCGGGACGAGGCTCCGCGACCTTCGGCAGACACGGATCCCCGGTTAGCGGCTTACCTACTCCGCCGCGGTTTTCACATCATCCGTCACCCGGCCCAGCGGATCCTGGAAGCGCTCCAGCATCACCTCATGCACCGACAACTCGGGTTCGGCCAGCCAACTGCCCGGGCGGGCGCGGTAATGCTGGTGCAAATACGGCGCTTCCGGCTCCATACCCTGCGCCAGATCGGCCGCTGCTTTCAGCATCTTGCTGCGAAAGCGCACAACCGCCGCGTCGGTGCCGGTCAGAATTTCCTTGGTCCGGTCGACAATCGGTCCCTGGCTGTGCTGGATCATCGAATCCTGCTCGGCCAGCCCCTTTACGCCGGTAAAGGTCCGGTGTTTCTGCTCGTCGCGGTCGATCATGAAGTCGTTGCGGACGTTGCGGACCGGCACGTAATTCTCGTCCCGCTCGCAAATAAGGGCCCAGCCCTGCGAAAGCTTGGTGCGTTCCTCGTTGGTCAGCGGCCGGTCCGGGTTCCAGGAATAGGCATAGCACCAGGCCGATTCATCGTTGATCGGCACGATGGCAAAGCCGTGATAGGTCTCGCCCGGCAAGGTGGACGGACCGGTGCCGTGCGTAGGCAGCAGGAATTGCGTCATCCGCCAATACTTCTTGCCGTCCGCCTGGCGCGCGCCGGCGACGACAAAGCCGCATTCGTGGTCCAACACCTCGAACAATGGCATCGGATCGTCACGCATCCAGCGCAGGCGCTTCTCATCCGCCTGGCTGTGCGGGTGATAGACCGAAGGCACACTCGGCGCTGGCATGTGCAGAAAGCTGAAATGCGCCGTGTCCAGGTCGCCTTCCATGATCTGGGCCCAGTTGCACTCGAACAACTGCTTGGTGACGAAACGATGGGAGGATGGAATGCAGGCAAATTCCAGTTGCGGCAATTCCGGCAGCTTGCCGCCCGGCAACCGGGCAGCATCCGGCCCCAGATAGGCCCAAACCATCTCGCCGAACTCACGCGCCGGATAGGACTTGATCCGGACGGTTTTGTGCAGGTTGCTGTCCCGCGGCACATTGGGCAGATCGACGGCCTTGCCGGTGCGGTCGAACTTCCAGCCGTGATAGACGCAGCGAAGGCCGCAATCTTCGTTCCGACCGAAGAACAGGTGCGCGCCGCGGTGTGGGCAGCGGGCATCCAGCACCGCCACATCACCCTCGGAATCGCGGAAAGCCACCAGTTCCTGGCCCATGATATTGACGCGAACCGGCGGCGAATCCGGCTCCCGCATCTCCTCAACCAATGCTACCGGTTGCCAGAACCGGCGGAAATACTCACCCATAGGCGTACCGGGGCCGGTTTGGGTGAGCATGGCATTCTGTTCGTGGGAGAGCATCGGCGGGGTCCTCCGGCAGCAGGTCTTTGCACCAGACTACCCCGCCCTTCGCAAATTGGGTAGTACCGACCGCCTGCTAGCTAAGCCGGCTCGAACATCGGCAGCGTCACCTCATCGGTCACATCGTCGAAGCAGACCTGGACCGCCATGCCGATGCGCACGCTCTCCGGATCGCAGTTGACGATGTTGGTCATCATCCGCGGGCCTTCCGCCAGATCGACGATGGCCAGGACGAACGGCGTCTTCTCGGCAAAACCCGGATGGCCGGCCCGGTAATTGACAGAGCACGAATACACCGTCGCCTTGCCGCTCGCCTCGATCCATTCCAGCTTACTGGACAGGCAATGGCTGCAGACGCCGCGCGGATAGAATTGCGCCTGGCCGCAGTCGCCGCATTTCTGGATGATAAAGCGGTGCTCGCGCGCTGCTTTCCAATATTCTTCCGTATCCTGATAGGGATCAGGCAAAGGAATCTGCGTCATGATTATTCCCTCCCGAGGATAATGGTGCCGGTGGACGACAGCACGCCGCCGGTGCCGTTGGCGATAGCGACTTCGGCATTCGGCACCTGCCGGGGGCCGCACTCGCCGCGCAACTGGCGCACGGCCTCGATCACCGTGAAAATGCCGAACATGCCGGGGTGCGTATAGCTGAGCGCGCCGCCCTGGGTGTTCATCGGAAAGTCGCCGCCGGGCGCGGTGCGCTGGCCGGACACGAATGCGCCGCCCTCGCCTTTCTTGCAGAAACCCAGGCTCTCCAGCGTCAGCAGCACGGTGATGGTGAAGCTATCGTAGATCTCGGCCACGTCGATATCCGCATGAGTGACGCCGGCCCGCTCGAAGGCCAGCTTGCCGCTGATCTTGGCCGCGGTCTGGGTCAGGTCGGGCATCTGGCTGATCATGCGATGCGTGTGCGCCTCACCGGTGCCAAGCACGGCGATTGGACGCTTTTTCAGGTCCTTCGCCCGCTCCATCGAGGTCAGCACCACAGCGCCACCAGCATCCGTCACCAGGCAACAGTCCAACAGGTGCAGCGGCGAGGCGATCATGCGGGAATTGAGCACGTCCTCAATCGTGATGCGGTCGCGCATGCGCGCCAGCGGGTTCATGCTGGCCCAATGCCGCGTCGCGACCGCGATCTCTGCCAATTGCTCCGACGTGGTGCCGTATTCGTGCATGTGCCGGGCGGCGGCCAGTGCATAACTGCCGACGGTGGAGACGCCGTAAGGCTCCTCGAACTGCGCCGGTCCGAAGATATGGCTGGCGCCGGAGACCGGTCCAGCCTTGCCGCCGCGGTCGGAGATGTTGGTGGAGCCATGGCAAATAAGGGCGACGCTGCACAGGCCCGTGGCGATGGCCATCGCCGCATGCTCAACATAGGCCACGAACGACGAGCCGCCGATAGAGGTGGAGTCGGTGTAGCGCGGAGTAATGCCCATATACTCCGCCATCATCATCGATGAGAATTGACCACCTTCGGTGATAATGGTGGTGAAAACGCCATCGACGTCATCTTTGGTCAAACCGGCCTCATCCAGCGCTTTTTTGCTGGCTTCGGCGGAAAGTTGGAATTTGCTCTTGTGCGGCACACGGCCGATGTCGCTTTCGGCGACGCCGACAATGGCGACTTTGCGATGCAATAGGCTGGGGTCCACTGGCGCTAGTCCTCCGTAACGTGGGATTGGGGCAGGATAGGGTACAGAAACCCGCAACGCCAATAGGCCTGGTGACGATGGGCATCGCCAAAGCTTTCCCGCGGGCGCCACAACATGCTAGTTTGATTCAGTTGATTGGCTCTCTCTGTTTTGCAAATGGGGATTCATGACGACGTTGTTTCAGAAATACGGTGGCTTCAGCACGGTCTCCAAGGTCGTATTGGACTTCTATGACAAAGTCTTGGACTCGGACACGGTAGGCCCGTTTTTCGACGACATCGACATGCGCCGCCAGATTGATCATCAGACGAAATTCATCGCGCAGGTCATGGGCGGCCCCGCGTCCTACTCCAACGACGTGCTGCAAAGAGTGCATGCTGGTCTGCGGATCGATCGGGCGGCGTTCAACGAAGTCGCCGGGCTGTTGGAGGGGACCTTGCAGCAACATGGCATCGAACCCGAAGACATCGCCGCAATCATGCAGGAAATTCACGGACGGGCCCATATCATTATTACGTCCGACTGAGCGGAAGCATCAGATGAACAATACCGCCAGCATCATTCAGCCTATATCCATGGATATGGACCAATTCCGGTCCAAGTTATTCGATTCCATCTCTGTCGGCCTCGCGGTTTTGGATCGCACGCGATTTCATGTGCTGATCTGCAACACACAATTCCAGGAATGGTGCCCGGAAGTCGCTGACCGGGAATCCGTACCGATTTACACGCTGCTGCCCAGCTTTGAAGCGGAAAGCGCCCGGGCTGCGCTGGCCGCGGGCAAGCCCTATATCTTCGAAGACCAGATCAAGCCCAAGCGGCGGCCCATCAGCCTTGCCTGCCAATTGGCCCCGGCGGTGGGCGGCACAGGTGACGCATTGGTGCTGCAGTGTCAGAATGTCTCGAAGATCAAAGAATTGGAGTACATGATCGAGTCGTACTCGAAGCTGATCGAGCGGCAGAACCGCGATCTAAAAAAAGAAAAGGACCGCGTCGAACGCATCCTGCTGAATATCATGCCGGAATCCGTTTACGAGGAATGGAAGGAATTCGGGGTTACTGTCCCGCAACGCTTTGACAGCGCTTCTGTACTGATGTTGGATTTTATCGGGTTCACCGACATGGCGATTAGCCGAGACCCGACCAAGTTGATTGCGGAACTAAACGATATCTTTACTGGCTTCGACCGGATCGTCGAGCAATTCGGTTGCGAACGGCTAAAGACCATGGGCGATGCCTATGTTGCAGTGTCTGGCATGCCAGAAGCAAATCCGTATCATGACGTGACGTATGGTCCGACATTTGTATGTACATACAGATCTGTGTATTCACAATCGTTTTGTACAAATATGTCC
>JAPOJR010000133.1 GCA_029978325.1 Alphaproteobacteria bacterium
AGAACCGACTCGATCCGGGCCGGCTCCTCTGCCGTCAGGGCGGCCAGTTCGCGCACGCGCGGCGGGCGCAGCCCGCCTTCCAGCAGCAGCGGCTCCAACTCCTCCCACAGCGCCCGGTCTGTGTGCGCCATTGTGGCCTCGTGACCGGCCAGCGCGACCATGGGGCCGACTTTTTTTGTCACGCCATCGGCGAATGCCAGAGCCATGGCCGCCGCCCAAGTTGGCCGCGGCATCGAGGAGGGCAGCGTGCGCCGTAGCGTTTCGGGCGGGGCGCCCGCGCGGTCCCGGTGTTCGTCATGCCATCGGTGCAACGCCGTCTCGACATGCTTGACCAAGGTTGCGGCTTGCTGCGGAGCGAAGGACAAACCCGCGGCGGTGCGGACGTCAAGTCGCTGGCTGATGGCGTTGACTTCATCCGCGGTCATGTTTTGGGCCGTCGCCAGCGAAGCCAAATCGATCCCGTTCGGCGATACGTCTAGCGCGGCCGAGAAGGCTTCGCGCCGGTCGCGCAGGCTCAAGGCGTCGAGAAACGCCAGCCGCTCTGCGGCGCGGCGTCCGCGCGCCGGTGGGAAGGGGTCGATGACCCGCCCGCCGCCCAGGGTCCATTGCGCCGACTGATCGCGCAGGACAAACCGGTCGCCTGCTATAGCGCCGACGGCGTGATCCAGAACGAGCTGGCCCCAGCCGCTTTCCCCCTGCTCCAAACGGCGGCCTTCCAACAGCGCCAGCCGGCCCGTCACATCCGATGCTCCCAAATGGATATGCACCGGCTGGCGGTCGCTCAGCGACGGGCCGTCCCCTGCGGCGACCCGCACGCGCACATCGATCCGGTCGGTTGGCTTGTGGGCCTCTGGCGCAACGATCCAGTCGCCGCGGCGCACGATATCCTTATCTACGCCAGTGATGTTAAGGGCGAGGCGTTGTCGTTCGCGGCCGGTCTCGCTTTCGGCGTTCTGCGCGTGGATCGACCGAACCCGGACCTCGCGTCCGATCGGCGACAGGATGAGGCGGTCTCCGACCCGGACAGCGCCACTGACGGCCGTGCCGGTTACGACCAGTCCTGCGCCCCGCAGTGTAAAGGCCCGGTCGACAGCCAGGCGGAAATGGCCGGATACCGGCGGACGGCGAATCGCGTTCGCTGCTTCAACCAGCCAGGTCTTGAGGGTATCCATACCGACGCCCGTGACCGCAGAAGTCTCGTGTATCGGTGCGCCGGCGAAGCTACTGTCATACAGCATGTCGGAAATCTCGCCGCGGACTTCAGCCAGCCGCTCGGCAGAGACCCGGTCGACCTTGGTAATCACTACGGCGCCTGCCGGAATTTGCATCAGATCCAGGATCGACAAGTGCTCCCGCGTCTGCGGCATCGGTCCGTCGTCGGCGGCCACTACTAACAGCGCGAGGTCGATACCGGCGACACCCGCCAGCATGGTGCGCACGAATTTTTCGTGGCCGGGAACATCGACAAAGCCGATGGTCAGCCCAGGCTTCACCGGCCAATAGGCAAAGCCCAGATCAATGGTCATCCCGCGGCGTTTCTCTTCGGGAAGCCGGTCGGCGTCGACGCCGGTGAGGGCATGCACCAGGGCGGTTTTGCCATGGTCGATATGGCCGGCGGTGGCGATGATCATGGCCGCAATTCTTTCAGTTGCGCCGCAAACCCGGCTTTGTCCTCCAGGCATCTGAGGTCCAGCCACAGCGCGTCGTCCGCCGTTCTTCCCACCACTGGCCGCGGCAATGCCCGCAGCGCCGCCGCAAGCCGCGACAAGGCGCGGCCTTTGCCGCGGGCTGCCGTCGGACGTGCCACGAGAGCCGCGCTCGGCAACAGATCGACAGGCAATGCGCCCGAGCCGATTTGGCTCTGGCAGTCTTCGACGCTGACGGCAAAGTCTTGTCCGACCGCCGCAGCAAATGCCGGCGCCAGTCTTTCTGCCATTTCGCGGATATCTGCTGCCGGTCGGGTCAGAAGCCGTAGGGCGGGGATGCGTTGCACTGCCCGCTCCGGATCGTCGTAGAGCACCAGGGTGGCCTCTAACGCGGCCAGCATCACTTTATCCAGGCGCATCGCCCGCTTCAGCGGGTTGCGCCGCAGCTTCTCCACCAGGTCCTTGCGTCCGACGACCAGGCCCGCCTGCGGGCCGCCCAACAGCTTGTCGCCGCTGAAGGTGACGATATCCGCGCCATCGGCCAGGGCTTGCATCGGCGTCCGCTCGGCAGGCAGGCCCAGCGCCGCCATGTCGACCAGAGCGCCGGAGCCCAGATCATCGATGAAGGGCAGAGAGTGCTGGTGCGCCAACGCCGCGATTTCGCCTGGAGCCGGCTTGGCCGTAAATCCTTGGATTGCATAGTTGGAGGGGTGCACGATCATTAGCGCCCCGGTCTTTGGCCCGATGGCATCGGCATAGTCCCGCAAATGTGTGCGGTTCGTCGTGCCGACTTCGACCAGCCGGGCACCGGCGCGCTTCATGACGTCCGGCACACGGAATGCTCCGCCGATTTCCACCAGTTCACCGCGGCTGACAGGCACTTCCTTGCGGTCCGCCAATGCGTTCAGGGCCAGCAATACTGCGGAGGCGTTGTTGTTGACCACCAGCGCCGCCTCCGCCCCGGTCAGGCGGCAAAGCCAGCGTTCCACGTGCGCGTCCCGCTCGCCGCGCCGGCCTTTCGCCAGGTCGAATTCTACCGCGGCAGCGCCCGCAGCCGCGACCATCGCCTGAACCGCTTCGTCAGCCAGCGGCGCACGGCCCAAATTGGTATGGAGAACCGTTCCGGTCAAATTGTGTACGGCAACCAAGCCGATGGCCTGGCGGCTCGCCAAGGTCCGCGACAGCGCTTCCGGAAGCGTGGTCGCATCGAACCGGTTGCAGGTTCGAGCCTCGTCCAGCGCTGCGCGAACCGCAGACAGGGTCGGACGCCGACCATATTGGGCGGCTAGTGCAATAATGGCCGGCAGCGACAGCAGGCTGTCGACCGAAGGCAATTGGATACGAGTGTATTCTGAGTCGGGCATTCGAGTACTTAGGCGACAGGTGCCGTGCGTCGTCAAGCGCCACGATCGCCAAAATCCTCCGACAAGCCGTCGTCATCGCCGTCGTCCGAACGGTGATCCCCGTCTTTAAAGCCGGCCTCGGCCGCCGGCACCCTTGGGTCCAGCGGGATGGCGGCCGGCGTTGTCCGTGCAACGGCCACAAACGGTTCTTTCTGGTCCTGCGGCGGTGCGGCCCGAGCCTTGCGGCGGACAATGGCGAACACCATGCCGAAAAGGGCTGCGGCGGCTATTTGCGCAAACATCCCGCCCGGTCCGAACCAGGACATAGAGTAGCCAGCCAGCACGGGGCTGATGATAGCGCCAGACCCAAACATCAGCAGCAGGCCCGCGCTGACGCTGATGCGGTCGCCGTCGCCCATCACATCGTTGACATGGCTGACGCAGACGGCGTTCACACAAAATGCTGTGCCTCCGAACGCTGCAGCCTGCGCCAACCAAATCGGCGCGGGCAGTTGCAATCCCATTATCGGCACCAAAGCCATCGAGGACGCCACCAGAGTCACCAGTGCAAAAATACCGATCAACACCGTGCGCCTGTCGATCCGGTCAGAGATCCAGCCAAGCGGCCATTGCATCAGTATGCCGCCGAGAATGACGGTGCTTAAAAAGATCGTGGTCGCCGGCAGGTCCATACCCTGACGCTGAGCATAGACCGCACCCAATACCCAGTAAGGCGACGTGATCATGCCCGACAGGAAACACCCGACAACGCCCATCGGTGAAAGACGATACAGCTTTCCGACGTTCAGCCGCACTGTCGGCGGCATCATCGGCTGTTCGCTGCGGGTCAATGCGACTGGCAGCAAGCCAACGCACATCAGCACCGCGGCGATTGCGAACAGGTCCAAGCCTCGCGGATCTGCTAGTCGCAGGCCCTGTTGCGCCATCATAGCCGCACCCAGGTTAACAACCATATAGATGCTCATCATACGCCCGCGCGTCGCGTTAGTGGCGCGGACATTGAGCCAGCTTTCCACCGCCATGAAGCTGGTGGTCATCGCAAAGCCGGTCAGAAACCGCACCGGCAGCCAGGCAACCGGCTCGGGCAGCAGGCCATGCAGCAAGGTTGCGGCGGCGATCAGGGCGCCGGCGGCTGTGAACATGCGGATATGGCCGACGCGGCGCATGAGCGGCGGCAGGAAAATGCATCCGCCGAAGAAACCGGCATAGTAGGCGGTGCCAATGCCGCCGATCAGAGTCGCATCGAATCCCTCAATGTTGCCGCGGACGGCCAGCAGCGTTGTCAACATGCCGTGGCCAAGCAGCAACAGGCCGGCGCCGAGGAAGATTGCGGCGAGGCCGCCGATGGTGTGCCGCATCACGATCCTCGTTTTCCGTTTGGGGTAACCGGAGCCAACGACCGCTTCCTGCCAGGAACGGGTGCTCTTAAGAGTTGGGGAGTTTTAGACCGCAAACGCTCGTACCGGACACAGGGGCAGAAGTCCGCCAATTTACCGGCAATTGCCGGCGCCCGAAACCTTTGACACGAATTTCGATGCGATGCGCCACATGGAAGGCCCGTGTATGCTTTGAGCGGGTATTGGCGGCGGCGTTAGCTTCGGCGTCTTTAGAATTGGTCCAGCAAACGCTGCAGGTAATTCTGTTCGGGCGCAGATCGTTCCTGATCGGCGCTCCGGCGGAACAGGTCGTTGCGGATGCGCCGTGCTTTTTGAGCTTCGGTCTCCGTGGGTATCCGGACGCCCAGCGGGTCCGAGTTTTGCCCGTTCGTCCCCTCGCGGCCGAGTGGGTCCTGGTCCTGCCCAGGGCGGCGCTCGCCCCTGCCGAAGCGCAATCCGGCGGCATTGCCTTGGGTGGTTCCCATTTGCCGGGACAATTGCTGCGCCAACGCCTGGCTGCCTTCCCGCAGCTTCGCCAACGCTTCCGCCTCCGCCGTCAGCGATTGCTGCCCCGACCCTTGGCGGAGATGGCCGGTCGCATCGCGCATCGCCTGCTCGGCCTGCTGCAATGGCATAGGGATAGCGCCCGATAAAGTTCCCATCCGGTGCATCAACTCGCCCAGATCGAGGCGCAGCATTTGTTGTTGTTCTGCCAGTTCCGGCATGGGCGACATTTGATCGGGATCGCCCGGCTGTCCGTCCGCAGGGCTCTTCGGGCCGGACGGATTTTCCGTTTGCTGCGCCCGGCCCATCCTCTCCAGGAAATCCCGAAGATTTGTAAACGGCTGCGGCTGTCCGGCTGTTGGGGCAGGTGGGCCATTTGGCTTCGGTTCGGCAGCCTGCACGCGCTGGAATGTTTGATCGAGCAAGGCCTGTTCCCGACGTGCCATTTCCATCATCTGGTTCAGCATTTGGGTCATGGCTTCCACTTGCTGCCGCTGTTCCACGGTCATGCGCGGCGGCGCCTGTGAATGCTCCAGCATTTGCTGCAATTGGGACAGCAGGTCCCGTGCGGCCTGGTTGGCGCCGCTGTCCGCCAGCGCCTGAATGCGGTCGAGCATCGCTTCCAGATCGACATCCTTCACCTGATCTTCGCCGTTCCAACCCATTTGCGGCGGCGGGCCATTGTCGTTCAGGTCCGCCAATTGATCGGCAAACCGCCGCATCGCTTGGCGCAGGTCTTCGACCAGGCGCGCGATCTCCGCAGGGTCCGCACCTCGGTTCAGCGCTTCCTTCAGCGCTTCCTGCGCCGTTCGCAGGCTCCGCTCGGCATTTGAGAGTTCGCCATGTTCCACGTGCAGCGCCAGGTCCCAAAGCAGGTCCCGCACGCCGGCGCGGTTGACATCGTCCATCGACCGCCAAAGCCGAAAGGCGGCCACTCTCAATCCGAGAAACACGGTGCTATCGTCTGCAAAGCGGCTGGGGTATTGCGCAATCTTCCCCAGTGCCATCGAAACCGACCGATGCGGCTTGCCATCGTCCATCGCCTTGCGTTCGGCAATGATTTCGCGCGCGACCGGGTGGTTGAACTCTCGTTCCGGCAGGACGAAGGCGGCGGGTTCGCTGGCGCCCACTTGCTTGACAGCGTCCTCAGCCAGAAGCCGCAGGGTGACCTCTTTTCCCGCCCAAGGATGCGGGGTCAGGTCGAAAAAGGCATCTGCTTTTAATGACGTTGCGGCGTTCGCCAGTGGAATGGGCAGGCGGAGCGGTTGGTCGGTGGCCGTCGGGGAGGCCAGGCGGATCTCCACCCATGCCTGGGCGACGCCATAGTCGTCGGCCAACGTGTAGCGCAGCCAGAGCGACCGTCGTGGCGTCGGCTCCGGCGGCGCAGCAAACGCCGCGGTCGGCGGCAGGTCTTCGATCGCGGTCAATGGCCAGGACCCTAGAACGTCCCTGCCGTCGCTAACAGTTAACGTTCCGCTTTCGGCCACTGTTAGTGTCAGACGGTGACTGTCCGGACCGGCCACGGTCAAAGCGTGCGTGTGGCCAAGAAGATCGAGCGCCGGACGGCTTGCTGCGGTCACCCGGACTTCCAGTTGACTGCCAGCCGGCACGCGCATCGCTTCGCCTGTCTTGCCGGCGTAGACTGGCGGCTTGCGGGTATAGGCCGGCGGGTCGATCCAAAGATCGACGATCGGCGCCACGTTGGATGCTGACGCCAGGCGCGGCTTCAGGCTTCGTTGCAGGTGATTGGCCCAATCGCCGCCGGCAACGGCCAGCGCGACCACCAGCGCGAGCGCTGCGCCGGCCCTCCAGGCATACCGGTCGATTTGCGCCAACCTGCTGGCTGGCGGTGCTGGGTGCAACTCGTCCAGCCTGCGGGCCAATTGGCGCTGATGGGCGTGCCACAGCGCCAGACCAACCGGATCGTCTTGCAGCGGACGGTCAGTCAGCGCCTGCAACGGGCGATGCAGCACGCCGCTTTGGTTCTCTAGCCGACGGATGGCGGCGTACCGCGTAGGCAGGCGCCACGCTCCGCGCCCTCGCCATAAGGCCCACGCCAGTAGCCCGACCGCTCCCGCGAGGCACGCGGTATGCAGCCAGCCGCCGAGCGAAGGCAAAACACCGGAGACCGCAACCGCCAACAGGCCAAGCAGAATTGCTTGCATTGGCCAAATCCCATTCCAGATCTGCTCCAGCCATAGGCTTAACCAGGCAATTGCGATGCGATGGCGGATCGGCAGGAAGCGGGCGATCTTGTGCAGTGGTTCAGGCCTCCTCCAGCCAGGGCGGCAAGCTTTGCGCCGCCAGCATTTCCTCATAGGTCGGGCGGCGGCGGACGACGGCCCAATCCGAGCCGCGAACCAGAACTTCCGCCGCGCGCGGACGGCCATTGTACTCGCAGGCCATAACGGCGCCATAGGCGCCGGCCGCGCCGATCACCAACATGTCATCGGCCTGCAACGGCGGCAGGGGGCGGCCTTTGGCAAAGGTGTCGGTGCTTTCGCAGATCGGCCCAACCAGGTCGGCCTCGGTCCAGACCGTTTCCGGCGTCGGCGCGGTTTCCGGCTGGATCGGGTGGTAGGCATCATAGAGCGCCGGGCGGATCAGGTCGTTCATCGCGGCGTCGACGATGACGAACCGCTTGGTCGCGGTCTGCTTTTCGGTAATGACCTTGGTGACCAGCACGCCGGACAGGCCGGCGATGCGGCGTCCCGGTTCGAACACAAACTGGGCATCGAGGCCATGAAACACCTCGCGCACCACAGCAGCATACGCGGCCACGCTGGGCGGTTCTTCGTCGCGATAGGTGATGCCGAGGCCGCCGCCGAGGTCGATCCGCTGTAGCGGAATGCCCTCTGCCTTCAGGTCCTCATAAAGCGTGCGAACCCGGTGAAAGGCGTCGCGGTACGGCGTGAGTTTGGTGATCTGCGAGCCGATATGCACGGCAATGCCGACCGGCTCGACACCCGGCAGACTTTGCGCGTGCCGGAAAAGTGCGGCGGCTTCGTCATAGGCGATGCCAAACTTGTTTTCGGCCTTGCCCGTCGAAATCTGCGCAATGGTCCCGGCATCAACGTCCGGATTGATGCGGATCGCCACGTGTGCAGTCCGGCCGAGCGCAGTGGCGATTTCGCTGAGTGCGTCCAACTCGCTCGCGACCTCGACGTTGACCTGCATCACGCCTTCAAGCAGAGCGAATTCCAGTTCATCCCGGGTCTTGCCGACGCCGGAAAAGACAATGCGGCCAGCAGGAACGCCGGCGGCCAGCGCGTAGCGCAACTCGCCGCCAGAGACCACGTCTGCGCCTGCGCCCTCGGCGGCCAGCAGACGCAGCACTGCAAGAGAATCGTTAGCCTTTACCGCATAACAAACCGTAACCGGCAGGCCTGCAAAGGCGTCAGCATAGCTGCGATACGATGCCTGGAACGCGGCGCTGCTGTACACATAAACCGGCGTGCCGACTTTCCTGGCAATATCCGCCAACGGAATGTCTTCGGCGTGAAGGCGGTGGTTCTGATAATGGAATGGTGTCATCGCTATGCTCTCAAATGGAGCCGTTCCCATACCAGGACCGCCGCTGCAACTCCACGCCTTTTGACGTGACGGCGCTTGCGCCGGGCCAAGGAAGGCGCTAGCGGCCTTTGAATGCAGGTTGTCTTTTTCCCAGAAACGCCGCGACGCCTTCCGCGTGGTCTTCCGTGCACATGCTGTCGGCGATCAGTTCGCCTTCCATCTGCATCTGGCTCTCCATGGTCAGATGGTTCGTCGCGTTGAACAGCCGTTTGGCGTTGGCATAGGCATGGGTGGGTCCGTTTGCCAGGCGGCGGGCCAGCTTGTCGGTCTCGGCCTCCAGGTCGGCGCGCGGTACCACCCAGTTGACGATGCCCAACTCTTTGGCCTTGTCCGGGCCGAAGCGGTCGCCGAGGAAGGCCAACTCCATCTGTTGCTTCATTCCCAGCGTCCGTCCCAGGAAATAGGACGAGCCGCCGTCCGGGCTGGCGCCGATATGGCAGTAGGCCAGCGTGAAAATCGCGTCGTCGGCGGCAATGGCTAGGTCGCAGCAGCCGACCAAGCCCATGCCGGCTCCGGCAACCGCGCCCTGGATGCTGGCGATGACGGGCTTGCCCATGCGGCGGATGGCGAACAGCGGCAGGTGCAGCAGGTGAATGCCTTCCATGATCACCTGGCGGCGCTCGGCCTCCGGCATTTCGAGGCGCTCTTTCATCACGCGGAT
>JAPOJR010000134.1 GCA_029978325.1 Alphaproteobacteria bacterium
TACAGTGTTTCCGGCTCCCTACGGCCCCTTTGATCTGTCGGAGGCCTCTGCAGCTCCCGAGAACCCGACTGTAACTTTCAATAACGGCATTTTTGCTTCGTTTGAAGGAACGATTTATTCTACCGGGTTCTTTAATGATCGTTTTCGGGGCTTGGGGGGAAATTCCGTCCGGTTGACGCCGGATGAAGATTCGGCAAGCGACGGCACAATTACCAGCGTTTCGCAAGTGCCGGTGCCGTTGACGGGGCTGTTGCTGTTAGGTGGTGCGATCGGCATGGGAATGGTTCGCCAGATCCGCGGCGGGCATCGTTGAAGCGCCAACAGGCGCCAGGCGGAAATCGCCGGGTGCCGTCCAAATGCGATCCGTGAACGCTGTTGTCCTTGGTAGGCCGTACAGGACTCGAACCTGTGACCCACTGATTCAGAGTGTGATGTTTATTCCCGCCAGTCACACTGATGGCCCGCCGAAACTCCAAAATCTCAAGACTTCTTGGGCATATTTCCGCCACTAGTTGTGGTTCTTGGATTCCAGCATTTGCATCCCACTTGATGCTAGGTCCCTAGCAAATGTTGGAAGCGAACCACATCTAGTCATATTCTAAAACATCTTTGCCATAGCGAGCCAGATATACTGGTACAGCGTGCCCGGATGGCAGGTTCCAGGGGTCGCCTTCGGCCAACAGGCGGCGCACCTCTTTCAGCGCGATACTGGTTGGGTCGGGCGTGTTCGGCATGGCCAGAGCGTCGGCGATGGGGATCCATTGCAGATCGACCAACTCGCCCGATCCGCCCAGTTCGCCGGTGGTGTTGCGGCGGTCGACGATGAAAAAGCGGGCGTTGAAGCGGCGGACGTTGTTCGGCGGCGTCACCGCGCGGGCGACATAGTCCAGGCAATCGAGCCGAGGCGCCAGGCCGGTGGCGAAAACCGGCTCCCAATCCTCTGGCAGGGCGTTGGCGTCGTAATCGCCGTTGTGCGGCGCGCCGACCATCAGCCCGGTTTCCTCGAATGTCTCACGGATAGCGGTGCAGGCCAGCGCCCGTGCCTTGCGCAGCGAGGCCTTGCGCGTCAGCCGCTCGATCACTGGCGGGCGCAGCGGGCTGTGCACCGGTACGCTGGCGTCGTCCGCATCCAGCCGGCCGCCCGGAAAGACGAAGGTATTGGGCATGAACACATGCCGGCCCGAGCGGTGGCCCATCAGGATGCGCGGCTCGCGTTCCGCCTGGGCGTCGCTGGAGCGGTCGACGACAATAAGTGTCGCAGCATCACGCGGGGTCAACGCCCGCTTGCGCTCGGGATTCGTCGGCCCGGTATCGGCGGCCTGGATTTTGTTATTGGTCATGCTAGCGTCCTTGGCGGCGCCGGTCGGCGTCCCGTAGCGGTGTTGGATACCAGTCTAGTCCAGCGCCGGCGCGAGGCAACGCCCGATCCCCGAATTTTGAGGAAATGGCATGATGATTGACCCGGCCTATTGCCGAATGATGGCCCGCTATAACCGCTGGCAGAACCAAAACCTGATCACCGCCGCCGCAACGCTGAGCGATGCGGCCAGGCGGCAGGATCGCGGCGCGTTTTTCGGTTCGATCTTTGCGACGCTAAATCATCTGTTGTGGGCAGACACGATCTGGCTGCATCGCTTTTCCGGCTCGGCGAAACCCGAACAGCCGAACATTCCCGGATCGGTCGGCGAGGCGGCGGACTGGCAAAGCTATCTGGTGCGGCGCGAGGCCAAGACAGCGGAGTTCATCGCCTGGGCCAACGCCGTGACGCAATCAGACCTGGACGGCGATTTGGTCTGGTATTCCGGTGCAGCCAAGCGGGACATGGTGCGGCCGCTGGGCATGATGGCAGTGCATGTCTTCAACCATCAAACCCATCACCGCGGCCAGGTGCACGCGATGCTGACCGCCGCGGGCGCCAAGCCGGATGATACCGACCTGATGCTGATGCCGGCGGATTAACGCGCTGAATCGATGTGGGAACGGCCTCAGGGCGTCGCATCCGCGCGATTTCTCGATCGTTCGGGTTGCCGATTGCGGGCCAAAGCCTTACTTCCAGGACGATCACTGGTCATTTGGCCGAAAATCTCTTTTGTGTGCGACGGAGCCTAGTGCCGACATGAACGATTCCATCCCGCCATTTTCGGCACAATCGGTGTTGGACTTTTGGTTCGGTGAGCCGAATTCGTCCGACTATGGCCAATCGCGCAGCGTCTGGTTCGCCAAGGACAACACGTTCGATGCAGAGGTCCGGGCCAAATTTGCCGGCCTGTTACAGGCGGCCAGCCACGGCATGCTCGATCACTTCTGGAAAGATGTGGCGATGCCGAACCTCGCGCTTACCATCGTGCTCGACCAGTTTTCACGGCAATTGCATCGCGGCGTGGCCAAGGCCTTTGCCCAGGATGGCCACGCGTTGACGGTCGCCAGGCACGCGATTTCCCAGGGCTTTGATCGCGATGCCCTGCCGGTGCAGCGGTTGTTTTGGTACCTGCCGTTCGAGCACAGCGAAAACCTGACGGACCAGGACCGCAGCATCGAGTTGATCGAACAACTGGGCAATGCGGAATGGACGCGCTATGCCCGGGAACATCGCGACGTCATCGCACGCTTTGGCCGCTTCCCGCATCGCAATGCTGCGCTTGGCCGGGAAAGTACGCCCGAGGAACAGGCGTACCTGGCGCAACCGGGCGCTGGCTTTTAGAGCATCGCCCGATCAAATTGAATCGCCGGGGCGATCAGTTTGTCGGGGTAAGATGCTCTAATAATTAGATTTAGAGCAGATTCACCCGATCCAATCGGATCGGGATCTGCTCTACCGGAACAGATAGACCGGGCTGCTCCAGGCCTGGTGTCCGTCCTCGCGGGTAAGGCAGACATAAGGCCGGGTGTCGCCCTCGCCTGGCGCGCGGATCGCCAGGGTTCGGCTCCACCGCAAGGTTTTGGCCGTCAGCCGCTCCGGCAGGCGGTATAGCCGCAGGCGCTTGCCCAGGCCGCCGCATTCGAACACGGTATCCTCATAGCCGATATCCTGGATCAGCACCTCGAACCGGCCTTGGGCCGTCTCGATTTCGATGCGGCCGTCCGTGCCATTCGCCAGCCAGATATCCGCGCCGCCAAAGCTGCCGGTGGTCACCGCCTTCCAGGCAAGGCCGGTGTCGCCTCGGCTTTCCAGCCGGTTGTCGGCGTTCCAGAAGTTGATGGGGTTGGCTTGGCGGATGCGATTGCCGTGCAGCGCCAGATGACCATCCCAGGACACCATACGGCCACGGCCGCGGTATTCCGCGCCTTCCCAAACCACGCGGATGCGCGCCCCCAATTCGCGCTTGGAATACGGGCGGATGACCTCCAGCGTCTCCAAGCCGTCGCGCAGTTCGATACGCTCGATCGGCGAGGCGCCCGCAACATCAAGGTGAAAGGTTACCGTGTCGTCTTCGACTTTGACGATGTCGCCCATATACGCCCGATCCGCCTGCCAGGTCTCGGTCGGCCCCAGATCGGGATTGCGCCGGTGGATCAGGCCGCCGCGTGGCAGCGCGACAGAGGCTTCCAGGAACATGCGCGCGCCGGTGGTGGCGAAATGATTGCGACGGCGGAAGCTCTCGAACAGTGCATCTCGGCTGAGTTCCGGCATCATGTGGCAGGTATAGCCGCCATAGCAGCCAAACAGGCTGGAGCCCGGATATTCCGCACCCAGCCGGCCTTTGTGGCCATCGCTGGCGGCGACGATGCCGACCCGATAGCCGCTTTTCAGGGCGTCGTCGACAATCCAGGGAAACGTGCCCCAAGACGAATGGATTTCCACCGATGGCTCTAACGCGCCATCGTGCGCCAGCGTCACATCGGCATAGCGGCCGCCGCAATGCGCAACCACCAGTGCATCTTCATCCTGCAGTTGCTGGAACAGCTCCGGCAGGGTGAAGGCATCGGTTTCGGGCGCGCTGCTGTCGGCGATCAGGGCCCGTGACGAGCGGTAAATCGGCCGGCCTTCGGTGCGGTACCAGACATTGTGGTCGCCGCCCAAGTTGGTGTTGCCGGACCATTCGAAGCCCGGCAGGCAGACAAAGCGCCCGGGCTCATCGAACTCGGCTGTGAGGGTGTTCAGCTCGGCCCAAAAGGCATCGGTGATCTGGAAATCGTTGCCCTGGTGCCCGGCGATATCCAAAAAGGCCAGATCGCGGGCGAATTCGAAGTATTCGCGGGCGGAATTGGTGCCGACGGTTTCCTCGGACTGACCGTGCATGTCGCTCCAGTATTGGCGGTAAGGATAATCGTCGGAGATGCGGCAAGGGTTCGAGACGGCCAGCGCTGCGCCCTCGGCGGAGAGGACCCTGATGGTCAGGTCGCATTCGCCGGCGACGCTCAACCCTTCGATGACATGCGCCCGCTCCCCAGGCGTGAACGTGACCGTCTCGGGCAGGTCCCGCACGGGCCGGTCGGCCAGCAATCGCACGGTCTGATCGATCTGATCCGACGGATTGCCCCATATATCTTCAGCTTTCAGGGAGAACCGGAATGTCTCGCCGACCCGGGCTAGGGTTGGCAGCACGGCCTGCCAGCGTTCCGGCTTGCCGGGAACGATGGTGAGGTAAGGTTGGATCGGCAATTCGACGAAATCGGTCGTGGCGATCGGGTCGGCCAGCACCTTGAACTCATAGGTCGGCTCGCAGAAGGTCTGCATGCGGATGCCCGGGCCACCAAATCGCCGGTCGCCAATGCGGATGGTGATGGTGTCGCCCTCGGCCAGGAAGTGCCGGACGACGCGCACGCGCAACCGCTTGAACCACGGACGGATGCCGTTGCGGCCGTCGTAGTCCAGCGCGAGCACGGCACCGTTCGAGGCTTCCGCCGTGCAATAGCTGGCGCCTTTCGGATCGTCGATCTGCAGCCGCGATTGGTCGGACGCGGTGCGCATGACAATCGCGATGCCGCCCTGGTCGTCAATGCCGAATTTGCCGGCAGTGTAGGTCAGCTCAAACGTTTGCCAGGAGCCGGCTTCGCAGGGGCCTTCGGGGGAAATCGAGGCGGAGCCGGCCCAATCGGGCTTGTAGGCTGACAACGGCATGGATCGGACTCCGATGGTGCGGGGGAATGAAGCAGGTCAGCATCATTCCCATCTCACCGCCATCCGGCAACCCAAATTGACACGCCGATAGCGGGGGGCGCGTTAGCCGCGGCTGGCGAGGGCGTCTTTGATCGCGGCGAGAGCCGCAGCCGCCTGGTCGCCATCCGGCCCGCCGGCCTGCGCCATGTCCGGGCGGCCGCCGCCGCCCTTGCCGCCCATGGCGGCCGCGCCGACGCGCACCAGGTCGACGGCGCTGATGCTGTCCTTCAGGTCATCGGTTACGCCGACCACCAGCGAGCCCTTGCCATCGGCGACGGTCACGATGGCGACGACGCCGGAGCCGATTTGGCCTTTGATTTCGTCGGCCATGCCGCGCAGGTCTTTTGCGGGCACATCGGCCAACTGGCGCGCCGCATACTTAACTCCGCCGACGTCCTCCGACTGGCCGACGTTGCCGCCGCCGCCGGTCGCCAATTGCCGGCGCAGGTCGGAAACATCCCGCTCCAGCTTGCGGCGTTCGTCCAACAGGGCCGCAATACGGTCCGAGACCAGGTCTGGCGTGGTCCGCAATTGTTGGGCGATCTGTTCCAGCAGGCGCAGCCGCTCTGCCGTATAGGCCTGGGCGGCGCGTCCGGTCAGGGCTTCGATGCGTCGGACGCCCGCTGCGACCGCGCTCTCACCCACCACCAGAAATCCGCCGATGTCGCCGGTCTGGCTGACGTGGGTGCCGCCGCAAAGTTCGACCGAATAGGGTTTTTCCGGCGTGTCGGGATCGGTTCCACCCATCGTGATGACCCGGACCTCGTCGCCATATTTCTCACCGAACAGAGCCATCGCGCCGGCTTCAATCGCCTGGTCGGTCGGCATCAGGCGGGTTGTAACCGGTGCGTTCAGGCGGACTCGCTCGTTCACCTCCGCCTCGATCTGCGCCAATTCCGCCTGGTCCATTGCCTTTGGGTGCGAGATGTCGAACCGCAGGCGGTCGGCGCTGACCAGCGAGCCGCGCTGGGCGACGTGGTCGCCGAGCGCGCGACGCAGCGCTGAATGCAGCAAGTGCGTGGCCGAGTGGTTGCGGCGGATAGCATTGCGGCGGGATTCGTCAACGGTCAGCGCCACGGCGTCGCCGACGCTAAGAGTGCCTTCCGTAACCCGGCCCATGTGGATGAACAGGTCGCCCAACTTTTTCTGGGTATCGCGGATCGTCGCTTTGCCGTCGTCGCCTGCGATATCGCCGGCATCGCCGACCTGGCCGCCACTTTCGCCGTAGAACGGGGTCTGATTCACCAGGATCACCACGTCCTGGCCAGCTGCGGCGCTTTTCGCCGGTTGGCCGTCCACGACCAGCGCGGTAATAACGCCCTCCGCCGCGGTGACGTTGTAGCCTAGGAACTCGGTCGCGCCCAATTTCTCGCGCAGGTCGAACCATATGGCTTCGTCCGCAGCCTCGCCGGAGCCGGCCCAGGCGGCGCGGGCCTCAGCCCGTTGACGCTCCATTGCGGTGTTGAAGCCGGCGGTATCGACAGCGATATCGCGGGCGCGCAGCACATCTTGCGTCAGGTCCAGCGGAAAGCCGAACGTATCGTACAGGCGGAACGCGACCTCGCCATTCAATGTGCCGCCGGCGCTGAGCGATTCGGTCTCCTGATCCAGCAGGCGCAAGCCGCGGCCGAGGGTTTGCTTGAACCGCTCTTCCTCCAGCTTCAGCGTCTCGGTGATCATGGATTGGGCGCGGGTCAGTTCCGGGAAGGCTGCCCCCATCTGGCGCACCAACTCCGGGACCAGGCGCCACATCAACGGATCCTGCGCGCCGAGGATATGGGCATGGCGCATACCGCGCCGCATGATCCGGCGCAGCACATAGCCCCGACCTTCATTCGAAGGCAGGACGCCGTCGGCAATCAGGAAGCTGGATGCACGCAGGTGGTCGGCGATGACCTTGTGCGACGCTGCCTGCGACCCGTCCGGATCGACCCCGGTCGCCTCCGCCGAGGCCAGGATCAAGGCGCGCATCAGATCAATGTCGTAGTTGTTGTGCTTGCCCTGCAATACGGCGGCGATGCGTTCCAGCCCCATGCCGGTGTCGATCGACGGGCGGGGCAGGTTGACCCGTTCTTCTGGCGTCAACTGCTCGAATTGCATGAAGACCAGGTTCCAGATTTCGATGAAACGGTCGCCATCTTCCTCTGCCGAGCCGGGCGGGCCGCCCCAAACGCTTGGGCCGTGGTCATAGAAAATTTCGGAACAGGGGCCACAGGGGCCGGTGTCGCCCATCGACCAGAAATTGTCGGTGGTTGGAATGCGGATGATGCGGTCATCGCCCAGGCCGGCGATTTTCTTCCACAGCGCCGCCGCTTCATCGTCCTCGGAATAAACCGTGACCAACAGTTTCTTTTCGGGCAGGCCATATTCCTGCGTAATCAACTTCCAGGCGTATTCGATGGCATTCTCTTTGAAATAGTCGCCGAACGAGAAGTTGCCGAGCATCTCGAAGAACGTATGGTGCCGGGCGGTATAGCCCACATTTTCCAAGTCATTGTGCTTGCCGCCGGCGCGAACGCATTTCTGCGACGTCACCGCACGGGAATAAGGCCGGTGCTCAACGCCGGTGAACACGTTCTTGAACTGCACCATGCCGGCGTTGGTGAACATCAGCGTGGGATCGTTGCGCGGCACCAGTGGGCTGGAATCGACGATTTCGTGCCCATGCTTCGCGAAATAATTCAGAAAGGTCGCGCGGATATCACTGGTGGTCGCCATCGGTGCTAACGCCTGTCGGGTCGGTTGGTCGTCGCGGAATTCCGATGCCGCCATGATCGTTGACAGCATCGAAGACCATTGAAAGCCCTTCCAATATCCCTATGTGGCAATTCTGTCTAGGTAAGCGCCACCGGTTCAGCACGACGGGTCGCCGCGCCAGATCCCGGGTTAATCATACCGAGCGACCGTGCCCGTGCTTTTTCTAGTCCAAAGCCTCATTGTCGGCTGGGTCGACGCCGTCGGCATCGTCAGCCGGGTCGCCTGTCATCATTTTATCGACGACAAGTCCAGCATTCGAGCGAATGCGACTTTCGATCAGGTTGGCGACGTCGGGGTTATCCCGCAAAAAATTCTTGGCGTTTTCCCGGCCTTGCCCAAGCCGTTTACCGTCACAGGAGAACCAAGCGCCAGACTTCTCGACAATCCCGGCGGATACGCCAAGGTCCAGCAATTCTCCCATTTTCGAGATGCCTTCGCCGTACATGATGTCGAACTCGATCACCTTGAACGGCGGCGCCATTTTGTTTTTGACGACCTTCACGCGGGTCTGGTTGCCGACGACTTCGTCCCGGTCTTTGATCTGGCCGATGCGCCGGATGTCCAGGCGAATAGACGCGTAGAATTTCAGCGCATTGCCGCCGGTCGTCGTCTCCGGATTCCCGAACATCACGCCGATTTTCATGCGGATCTGGTTAATGAAAACGACAATGGTGTGGGATTTGCTGATGGATGCAGTCAACTTGCGCAAGGCCTGGCTCATCAACCGGGCCTGGAGACCCGGCAATGAATCGCCCATTTCGCCTTCCAGTTCGGCGCGAGGCACCAGGGCTGCGACGCTATCAACCACCACGACGTCCAATGCGCCAGAGCGCACCAGAGTGTCGGTAATTTCCAACGCCTGTTCACCCGTGTCCGGCTGGGAGATCAACAAATCGTTCAGATTAACGCCGAGCTTCCGGGCATAGCCGGGGTCCATGGCATGTTCGGCATCGACAAATGCGGCGGAACCACCCGCTTTTTGTGCCTCTGCCACAAGGTGCAGCGCGAGAGTGGTCTTACCGGAACTTTCCGGCCCATATATCTCGATCCCCCGGCCGCGCGGGAAGCCGCCGACCATCACGGCGACGTCAACGTCCTTGCACGCCTCGTTAACGTCCACCGTGGCGACGATGCCCTTGACCAGGGGGTACGCCGCGTCGATGAGCTCCATCGCGACGCCGCCCAGCGCGGTCTCC
>JAPOJR010000135.1 GCA_029978325.1 Alphaproteobacteria bacterium
GACTCTTCAAAGCGAAAATCCTATTCGACTGTTGATTACAGCGGTACCAATTCAAGATTCGCGTGAAGCCCAAGAACAAAGGATTGATGGCTCCGCCGATATCTTGAACGATATTGAGGATATGGGCAATTTCGGCCACTATGTATTCTGGCCTGAAGGCCGGCGCGGATCGTGGCACGACGGAATGGCGCAGATTTGGAGCATTCCTGAAATTCGGTCCCAGACCGAGTTCGCGAATATGGTGGCGATGATTCACCCGCTCGACCTGCGGTTTAAAGCGGAACCCGGCGAAACGCCTGGCATCAAGAACGAAGTCCAAGAAGTCCGTATAGTTGGCGGCGATGGTGACGTCCGGTACGTCCGCAGCCACGGCCGCCGGCACATCGACCAGAATGGACAGGTCATCCGCATGGTTCGCGTGGACATGGATGTCACGGAACTGCGCCGTACCGAGGAAGAGCTGCGGCTAGCCAGAGAGGCAGCGGCCGATGCTGCAAGAGCTAAAGACGCTTTCCTTCAACTGATGAATCACTCTCTGCGAACGCCGCTGAATGCGATTCTCGGGTTCGGCGAAGCCATGCGCGACCAGATTTACGGCCCACTGTCGTCTGACTACATCCACTGCATCGACACGGTGAACGAGAGTGCGAACAGGCTTTTGGAGCTGATCAGCGACATACTCGACCTAACACGGCTGGATTCAGGCCGTTATTCCCTGTCGAAGTCAGTGTGCAATCTGGACCAGGTCATTTCGGAAGTCGTGGAGACGTCCGGAATGCGCTTAACCGAGAAGAACTTGCGCTTGGCAACCCAATGGCCCGATGAAACCATCACGGTCTGGGGCGAAGAGCGGGGGCTGCGGCAAATCCTGGTAAATCTCCTGGAATTTGCCACGCGGCCCACTCGGGAAACGCACACCATTACTTTGAGTCCCGCATTATGCGATGACGGGCAGGCCATCTTGCGATTGGAAGATGACGGCTTCGGGTTGGATCGCACCATTGAAAGCGCAATTGCGGACCCGCTGGGCGTCGGGCTCTCGACGGTACAAGCGAGCGGCGCATCGAGTTGGTTCGGTGTGTCTTTGTTGAAATCCTTTCTGCAACTCCACGGCGGCTCATTGAAAACCTATGAGACACCGGATGGATATTTCAGAATAGACGTGCTGATTCCACGCTGACCACCGTCAAAATAGATCGCCTGCTCAACCAAGCCGATGCTGCTCAAGTACCAAGTCTTGCGTGTGATACAGCTTCAACGCCAAAGATTTGCGCCATCGATCTGGCCATGTGCGCTTCAAGGTCTTGCGCCAGGCCGCAAGCCTCAATCTCCAATTCCAATTTCGGTTCTGGAGTATCCCCGATCTGGCCAGAAAAACGTCTAGGGGTCAGCCCACGTTTGGCGAATAGTTCCAGAACCCGCGCCATCGTACCTGGATCAGGGTCGGCCAAAACGGAAAATCGTGTGACAACACCGGCTGGTGTTGCTCGAGACATGTCAAACATCGGAGTGAACTCACAAGATTAAAACGAACAATTGCCGCTTAACGCAATTTTATACGCCCGGCCCTAATTAAAGGACCGGGTGACTAATTCGCGTCGCTTGGAGCAATGTGTGAATCGTGAGTTTCATACGGATTATATGACACAATTTACCTGAACGCGCCACACCAAAAGCGCGATTGCAAGCGGCCTCAAGGGCCCTGATTCTCAGTCAATGCTTCGGATAGCGGCACCCGGCCACTGCCCCGCTCCAAAGGTTGCTGTTGGCTTGCGTCTGGCGCCCAACCAGCCACGTAGACAATCTCAAATGGGATCTTCTGGCCTTCGATCAGTTGAAGCACCGCCATCAACACCGACCGACGCAACCCAAGCCTCGAGCGGCTCGTCAGGGCACTACTCTCGGCCATACCTCGCAAATCTGCGAATAACCGCAAAGGATTGCGGTAGGTCACAGGTATCGTCTCAGCGTCAGCCACAGGCAATGCAAAGCCGGCTCGCTGCAACAACGCGCCTGCATCCCGCACCTCCGTAAATGGTGCAACATGAGGGCTAGCGCCGACACCAAGACTTGCCTCTGCTGCCAGGAATGCGCTTCGCAACGGAGCCAGGGTCCCGACACCGAATAGGGCTCCCAGAAACAGGCCGTCCGGTTTCAAAATTCGCCGGACCTGTGCCAATACCCCTGGCAAATCATTGGTTGTATGCAGCGTGACCGGGCTGACCACCAAATCGAATGTCCTGTCTGCGAACGGCAACCATTCCTCATCAACTACGACGCGACTACCGGTAGTACGGGCCAGCATGGCGGACGACGATTCCGCCAGAACCAAGGATTCGATGCCAAATCGCCCCGACAGCGAATTTGCCACTGTTCCGGTTCGGGCTCCCAACACCAACGCCCGTCCAAAACTGCGCTTGATCAGTTCCAGCCTCTCTATCAGTCGAGCGAAGATTTCGTCGTAGAGAAAGCTGAAATCCGAAAAGGACTCCGCCGCACGGTCACGCCGCAAGCGTACCAACGACCGGTCAAAGATTTGCGGCGGCGTCATTTCGGAGATCTAGCATCGTGTCATTTCCAGCTTTAAGGTACAGGCCAACCTATAATCTATCGCACCAGGGTTAATGTCCATGTCCCGCACCATCTCCCCTAAATCTCTGCACGACCTCATTCTCAAGGCGTTGGCGAACGACGGTACGGAATTGGCCATTGTCGATGTGCGAGAGGAACAGGCGTTCGCCGACAACCACTTGCTCTACGCGATCTCCGTGCCGTTGTCCCGCCTGGAGCTCCTGATGGCTGATCTTGCACCACGCCGTGCGGTTACGGTCGTCCTTTGCGACGCTGGCGACGGCGACCTGTCAACCCGCGCCGCTGCCAAGCTTGAAAGCTTCGGCTACACCGCCGTGTCCATCCTGGAGGGAGGCGTCGCCGGCTGGGCAAAGGCGGGGTACGAGACTTATGCCGGATTCAACGTGCCGTCCAAAGCATTTGGCGAGCATGTCGAGCATCACTTCGGAACGCCCTCTGTCAGCGCCGAACAACTGCACGCAATGATCGCGTCGAAGCAAAACATGGTGATCCTCGATAGCCGACCGATGGATGAGTACAACACCATGAATATTCCCGGCGCCACTTGCTGCCCCGGCGGCGAATTGGTGTATCGGGTTCAAGAAATCGCGCCCGACCCCGAGACCACGGTTGTGGTCAATTGCGCCGGCCGGACCCGGTCGATCATCGGAGCGCAATCCCTGATCAATGCCGGCATCCCCAACAAGGTTGTAGCGCTGCAAAACGGAACGATGGGCTGGCATCTGTCAGGCTTCCAGTTGGAGCACGGCAACACACGGCTCCATCCCGACCCCTCCGCGCCGGCAGTCGCAGCGGCACAGCAACGGGCCAACGATGTCGAGCACCGCTTTCAGGTCGCCCATGCAACGCTGGACCAGGTCCGCGCCTGGCAGAAAGACACGAGCCGGAGCCTGTATCTGGTGGATGTGCGGACACTCGAAGAATACAACGCCGGGCACCTGCCCGGCTCCAAACACGCGCCGGGCGGCCAGTTGGTTCAAGCCACAGACCGATATGCAGGCGTGCGCGGCGCGCGGGTCGTGACTATTTGCGATACCGGCGTCCGCTCCGCTATGGCGGCTCACTGGCTGAAGCAGATGAATTGGGATGTTTATGTATTGGATGGTGGGCTGCCGGCTAGCGGCCTGGCCATCGGTCAGGATCGGAAGCCGGTGCTGGGCAACCCGAGCGATGCGCCGGCGATCAGCGCTGCCGACCTGAAAGCGGCATTGGACGCAAAATCTACGGCTGTCATCGACTTGGGCTATTCCCGCGACTACCGCAAAGGGCATATTCCTGGCGCCGCGTTCCTGATCCGGTCGCGACTGGCAACCGACAAAGCCAACCTACCGCCAGCCGGCAGCTATGTTGTCACCAGTGAGGACGGCCTGGCCGCGGCGGTCGCGGTGTCAGAGTTGAGCGCCGCGTTAGGCGTTCCGGTTAAGGCCCTGGCCGGCGGCACTCAAGCCTGGCGGGACGCCGGATTGCCGCTTGAAGCCGGCGAGACACACCTGGCGAGCGAGCCAACCGACGTTTGGCTGAAGCCGTATGAGCGCAAGGGAACGGTCGAAGACTTCATGAATGAATATTTGACGTGGGAGATTGCGCTGGTGGACCAGATCAAAAAGGATGACACGGTTAAGTTCTGGTCGCCCTGACCACAGGAGCTGGCGGCCCTGGCCAGCCATCATCAGCGGCGGTGAAGCGATCGTCACTTATAAAGGGAAAACTCTATGTCCGCGCTCCGCAATCTAGCTGTGCCGATTACGCGGGCCCTGGACGTGGTGCTGCCGCCGCGTTGCCTATCCTGCCAGGAACCGATGTTGCCGCCCGGCGGGCTCTGCCCGGATTGCTGGCCCTCCGTGCGGTTCCTGGCCGCCCCGCTATGCCAATGCTGCGGTATCCCCCTGGAGCAGCCGGAACAGGACCCTTGCGCCGATTGCCAAGTCCGGCGACCGGCCATTCGGAGGGCGCGGTCTGCCCTAATTTATGACGATGGCAGCCGAGACCTGCTGTTGCGCCTGAAGCACGCAGACGCTTTGTCCGGCGTGCCGGTGTTGGCCCGCTGGATGGTGCGCGCAGGCTCGGAGATTTTACCGGAAGCGGATTGGCTGGTGCCGGTGCCACTCTACTGGACCCGCCTGTTTCGACGCCGCTACAACCAGTCGGCAGAGCTTGCCCGCGCAATTGCACGATTTTCCGGAGTCGCTGTGCTGCCTGACGGACTGCAACGCACCCGTAACACACCCAGCCAGGGCGGGCTGACGCGCGCCGGTCGACAGGCAAATGTGCTAGGGGCCTTCTATGTATCGCCACGGCATAGAAAGCGGCTATCCAACCGAAAGGTCGTTCTCGTCGATGATGTCATGACCACGGGCGCCACGCTGAACGCATGCGCATCGGCTCTATTGGATGCCGGGGCGGCCCAAATCGATGCGCTTTGCCTGGCCCGTGTCGAGCAATCGACGACACACCCTTGACGAAAGCCCTGCATCTCCCTTGATATGACCTTACACACAACGGTGGAGCCAAGGCGCAATATGGCCAAAGTCGAAGTCTATTCCAGCATGTGGTGCCCATTCTGCTATCGGGCGAAACAATTGTTGAAGAAAAAAGGCATCGCGTTTGAGGAAATCGACGTGGATGGCGACCCAAAGGTCCGCGCCTCGATGCGAGAACGAGCGGGGGGCCGGCATACGGTGCCACAGATTTTCATTAACGATTCCGGCATCGGCGGATGCGATGACCTCTATGCATTGGACGCGGCAGGCAAGCTTGACGCCTTACTGCGCCAGTCCGCGTGATTTAGCACCGATCAAAGGAGCGCCGGTACAGTGGCCGATACTTTTACCGTAGCCTGTGTGCAGACCACCTCCCTGCCTGACCCTGCGGCAACCATGGATCATGTATCGCCGCTCATCCGCGAAGCGCGCGAGGCGGGTGCTGATTTCATCACTACGCCCGAGGTCGTCTCCATGCTGGGTCCGCGCGACAGCGTGCTGGCCAACGCTCAACCCATGGAGCAACACGACGGGGTCAAGGCCTTCATGGCGCTGGCCAGAGAAACCGGCGCGTGGCTGTTGGCCGGTTCGATGGTTGTCAGGCTGGACGCGGACCGGCTGGCCAATCGGTCCATGCTGTTTGCACCCGACGGCACGCTCAAGGCCACCTACGACAAAATCCACATGTTCGACGTCGATCTGGTCGGTGGCGAGAGCTATCGTGAGAGCAATACCTACAAGCCTGGCGAAAAGGCGGTGGCGGTCGATCTGCCCTGGGGAAAGCTGGGCATGACGGTGTGCTACGACATGCGGTTTCCGTACCTTTATCGCGACCTTGCCCATGCCGGCGCGGATTTCCTGACGGTGCCGAGCGCGTTTACCGTCCCCACCGGCCGGGCGCACTGGCATGTCTTGTTGCGATCGCGCGCCATTGAGACCGGCTGTTTCGTCATCGCCGCCGCGCAGGTCGGCGACCATTTCCCCAAGCGTCGAACCTATGGCCATTCCATCATCATCAGCCCTTGGGGTGAGGTGCTAGCAGAACGGGAAGAGAACTCGCCGGGCGTCATAACCGCCGAAATAGACGTCGCCAAAGTGAAAGAGGCGCGGCAAATGGTGCCGAGCCTCTTCAATGATCGCCCGTATGCGGGCTTGGAGCCTGCTGTACGGGATGCTGCCGAATAAGCAAAATCTTCGGCTTGATCGCCAGGCGGCAGGCGCGTTGCCGCCTGGTAATGTAACCCGTCAGATCGGGTCCCAGCTGTAATAATCGCCGGTGCTCTCCAGACCGTACAGTTCATTTCGCAGAGCCGGCTCCACCATTGCGGCCAGGGATTCATGGTCCCATCCGCCAGCGCGGTGAATAGTTTTTACCGGCCGAGGCTGGCTCATCAGATAAATTTCGCCGCCGCGGACGCCAAAGACATTGCCTGATATCTTGGCCGACGCATCGCTGCAAAGATAGGTCACAACCGGCGCAACATGCTCCGGACGCGCATTCTGGCGGAATTTCTCGAACGCTTCGGCCTGCTCGTCGCTCTTAATGGGGATCGACTCGATCATACGAGTCCAAGCGAAGGGCGCGACGCAGTTGGAGCGGATGTTTTTGATCGCACCTTCCATCGCCAGGATGCGGCTCATACCGACAATGCCCATTTTCGCCGCGCCATAGTTGGCCTGGCCGATTTGGCCAACCAGGCCGGACGTCGATGTAAAATGGACAAGCGCGCCGGATTCCTGTTCGCGCATCGGTTCGAGGGCGGCGCGCGATACATTGAAACATCCATTGAGATGCACATCGATCACCGCTTTCCAGTCCGACTCCGTCATGCGATGCATCATGCCGTCACGCAAAATTCCAGCGACATTAACCACTGCGTCAATTTGACCAAACGCGTCAATTGCGGCTGCCACCATGCGTTGTGCGCCGTTCCAATCAGAAACACTGTCAATATTCGCAACAGCTTCTCCACCCATGGCGGCAATTTCATTTACCACCGCCTGCGCGGGCGCCAAATCGCCGCCATCGCCCGTCAAAGAGCCGCCAAGATCGTTAACAACCACCTTTGCACCCGCTTTGGCCATATCCAGCGCGATCGCGCGGCCGATCCCTCGCCCGGCGCCGGTCACCAGTGCAACTTTACCATCCATTAATCCCATAAGTTTTACCTTTTCATCTCGTTAAGTTGTGAGGGTCATGACTTGATCCAAACCAAGTTGAGCAGTTCTAAATCTTCCAGATGTTAGAATTCGTCTAACAAAACCGAACTTCCGATCTTCAAGGTTTTGGTCAGGTCCGCCATCAGCAAGCTGCCACCACAATGTCATAAAAGGCAAATACGAATTTTGCCCCAGCGCCAATGGCCGGGGCCGGCACGTATTTCCTTGCAACTTTTGTCGAAGATTGTTAATAATGGCCCGTCGAATACAACTGATGAATGCACGCAATACAGACTTACTAATGCTTAGTATTGTATGGTGAGTAAATAAAGCGTGTATTTGTGACGAGAAAGAAAGGGCATCAGAAAATGGGTTTCGGACATAAATGGGCTTATACTACCTTTTGCGCCACCGTGTTGCTCGCAACTTCACATGCCCATGCGATCCAAATCGGATCGAGCGGCGAAGTTGATTTATCAGGTTCGTTTTCTTTCGATATCACTTCCTTGGCGCTAACGCTTCAATTCGGCACTGCGGTCGGTACCGGTGGCGAGTTGCAGGCTTTGGACGGCAGCACACCTGTCCCCTCCTCATTGGTATTCAACTATGACAACGTCATTAGTCAGGATGGCTTGGAAAACGCCCTCGGTACCACAATCGAATTGGCGTATGACCGGTCGCAAATCACCGGCAGCCCAGTCCCTGGTACGGAAACCGGCACGCTTAGCCTAGTGCTGCAAGACATTGTATCAGCGCCGGTCCCGATCGACGTTATTTTCGGCGCGGGTGGTTGGTTGGTTGAGCTGAACTTTCAATTGACCGATATTTCCGCGGTTCCCTTCTACGAGGATGAGATCCTGCGGATCACGGTTCAAGAATCATCCGGGCTGGCGCCGAGCCCGACTACTGACACCATAACCGGGGATTTCCAGGCAACGTTGTCCGGTAGCGGCACCACCCTTGTTTCAACCGACGCACCAGAAGCCGCGCCATTGGCCTTGCTGGCGGGTGGATTCGCCGGGTTGTTGATCGCACGCCGGCGGCGTTAACGCCAAACTCGTTGCAACGATTGCCCTCATGTTCTGTTCGGAAAGGCTGCCTTAAACGGCAGCCTTTCTTGCTTTAGGGCCGGAGCAATGCACCGGCAGCTTTTGGAGGCCGCAACCGGACGCCTCCACTGGTATTGCGTCCGAACCAGTTAATGCAACGGCCCAGCGTCCCGCACCATTCCCGGCAGCCGCAATACTGCGGACAACCCCGACAGGCGCGACCGCTCTATCGTAAAGGTGCCGGCATAGACTTCGGCAATGTCGATGACGATCGGCAAGCCTATGCCCTGGCCGGGCACGGTTTCATCCAATCGCGCGCCGCGCTTCAGGATTGCCTCGCGCTGACTTTCCGGTACGCCAGGGCCATCGTCGGCGACCACAATTTCCAGGCGCCCAGCATGACCTTTCGCCGTAATTTCAATTCGGTGGCTTGCCCACTTGCTGGCATTTTCCATCAAATTACCCAACATTTCTTCCAGGTCTTCCGACACACCAAAAAATACGGCGGTCGCTGGAACCTGGTTCAGCACAGCAACCCCTCGATTTTCCAACAGGCGTTTCAGAGCGAATTCCAGGTCATCGATAATCGGGCGCACGAACGCCCGCCGGCCTGTGCCTCCAACCGACCGGGCTCTGGACAGATTGCGCCCGATAGCATCCTGCATGCGGCGGGTTTAATACCAACGGCAATTGAAGTGGACTCATCGAGACAGTCCTTCGCGCTGAGGTGCGA
>JAPOJR010000136.1 GCA_029978325.1 Alphaproteobacteria bacterium
TCAATTAGTTATAATGATGTAATATGGTAGCGTTATGAATTTTGATCCTAACCAGAGATTTTGCTCTTGCAATATGACCGAAACATTACTTTCTGTGCTCCACGCTCGCGGCGTAGCAATGTATCGCCGCAACAGGCCACCATAGCATTCGGGAGTAGCCCATGGCCCTGCGAAACAGCTCACAGCAAGATTTGCTCCGGGAAGATCACGGCAAAGTGGCCGTTCTGACATTGAATCGTCCCGATGCTCGCAACGCGCTATCGGAATCGCTGCTCGACGCTTTGCAGAACTCGCTCGACCAGATCAAGGATGACCAGGGCGTCAACGTTGTTGTGTTGAAAGCCGCTGGTCCGGGTTTTTGCGCCGGCCACGACATGCGTGAGGTGCTGGGCAACCGGCAGCGCTCCTATTACGAATGGCTCTTTGCCAAGTGCAGCCAGATGATGAGCACCATCAAGGCGCTGCCGCAGCCGGTAATTGCCGCGGTGCAAGGTGCGGCCATGGGCGCCGGCGCCCAATTGGCGGCGACCTGCGACATGGTGATAGCGTCGACCGAGGCGCGGTTCGCCACGCCGGGAGTCAATATCGGCCTGTGGTGCACCACCCCTTCGGTTGCTGTATCGCGCAGCGTCGGTCAGAAGGCCGCGATGGAAATGTTGCTGACCGGCGACATGATCGACGCGGAAGCCGCCCAGCGCTTCGGCTTGGTCAATCGCATCGTGCCGGCGGATGCGCTCTTCGACGAAGCGATGGCGCTGGCGCAGAAAATCGCGACAAAGTCCCGTCTGGTGGTCAGCCTGGGCAAGGAAGCTTTCTATCGCCAGGCCGAGATGAATATCGCCGACGCCTATACCTATTCCGCCGAAGTCATGACGCATAACATGCTGAAGGATGATGCCGCGGAAGGCCTCGCAGCGTTCCTTGACAAGCGCCAGCCGCAGTGGACCAACAGCTAGGTCGCAAACAGGCGTCAAGCCAACATATCCCGCGCGATCACCACCTGCATAATCTGGCTGGTGCCTTCGAACAGCCTCAGCAGACGGGCATCGCGGAATAGCCGCTCAACGGCGTAATCGCGCATGTAGCCATAGCCGCCATGAATTTGCACGGCGCGGTCGGCTATGCGCCAGCAGGCCTCCGTCGCAAACAGCTTGGCAGCGGCGGCCTCGCGGCGGACATCCTTCCCCGCATCGGCCCGTGCCGCAGCGGCTTCCACCAGGGCGCGGGCGGCCAGGCGCTCGGTCTCGCTCTCGGCCAGCATGCCCTGGATCAGCTGGAACTGGGCCAGCGGTTCGCCAAACTGCTCGCGTTCCTTGGCATAGGCGGTGGCTTCCTCCACCAGGCGTGTGGCGAGACCGACGGCGACGGCGGCGATGTGGATGCGGCCGGCGTCCAATGATTTCATGGCGGTTCGAAAGCCTTGGCCCTCACGGCCGCCTATGACGGCGTCGGCGGGAATGCGCGCATCCTCGAACACCACATCGGCGACCGCGGCGCCCTTCTGCCCCATCTTCTGCCAGGGCGGCTGCACCTCTACACCGGGCGTGCCGGCCTCGACCAGAAAGGCGGAGACGCCCTTCGCGCCTTTTGAGCCCGGCTCGCTGCGCGCCATGACGATGAACAGGCCCGCGTGCGGCGCGTTCGAGATGAAGCGTTTGGTGCCGTTCAGCACCCACTCGTTCCCGTCACGACGGGCGGTGGTGCGCAGACCTGCGGCGTCGGAGCCGCTGCCGGGCTCCGTCAGGCAGAAGGAGACGATGGTCTCGCCGCGGGCGATGCCGGGCAGGTAGCGCTGCTTCTGTTCCACCGTGCCGTCGATCATCAGCGCCTTGCCGCCGGCGCTGACGGTGGTGCCGATCAGCGAACGGAAAGAGGGGGACGCGCGGCAAAGCTCGAACACCACGGCCACTTCCTCAGCCAACGACAGGCCCAGGCCACCATATTCCGGCGGCACGGTCAGGCCGAACAGGCCGATGTCGCGGATCTGCTGCACCACTGCGGACGGGATTTCGCCTTTGGCGTCGGTCTCTGCCTCTGCCGGGATCAGCACCTCGTCTACCAGGCGGCGCACGCCGGCAAGGATCAGATCGAGGCTGTCTTGGTCGATCGCCATGATATCGCCCTACTCTTCCCCCGGCTTTACCGCAGTCATCAGATAGTTGACCAGTGCGGGACCGCGCGCCTGCCAGCCGGACAACGGATGCAGGTTCAGGCCCGTGACATCGACGACGCGCAGCCCGCTCGCCCGCACCGGCGCCGCCAATTCGGAGGGGCGGACAAACTTGCGCCAATCGTGCGTGCCGGGCGGAACCCAACGCAACAGATATTCCGCGGCAATCTTGCCCAAAGCCAGCGAGGCCAGATTGCGGTTGAGGGTCGACAACACCAGCACGCCGCCCGGACGAACCAGACCGGCTACGGTTTGCAAAAAGGCTTTGGGCGATACAACATGCTCCACCACTTCCAGGCATGTCACCAGATCGAACACCTGGCCGGCCTCGGCAATCTCCTCGGCGCTAGCGACGCGGTAGGTCAACGGCAGGCCCTGCCCCCTGGCGTGATGCTTGGCCGCGATAATACTGTCCGCGACCAGGTCGATCCCCAGCACATCGGCCCCCATGCGCGCAATCGGCTCCGCGACGAGGCCGCCGCCGCAACCGATATCCAACGCGCGCACCCCAGACAGCGGCTTGGGCCCGCCGCGCGGCCGCAACTGGCGGGCCGCCTGACTGCGGATATAATCCAGGCGCGCCGGATTGATCCGGTGCAGCGGCGCAAACGGGCCCTGGCGGTCCCACCAATACTTTGCGTGCTGGGCGAACTGGGCCAACTCACCGGCGTCGGCGCTCTGCGACACGAAATCGGCGGGATTGTCCATGTTTATCATGCCAGTTTCCTTGAGAAGCGCGCGGCGGGGCAGTATGCTGATAGTTTACAAATCCGCACCATCGTCTCACATCAAGGACTTCGCAAGCCTGTGGCCCGCATTGTACAAAAATTCGGCGGCACGTCCGTCGCGGACCTCAACCGTATCCGTAATGCGGCAGAGCGGGTCAAACGCGCTGTCGATGCCGGCGACCAGGTAGCCGTTGTCGTATCGGCCATGGCGGGCGAGACCAATCGGCTGGTCGATCTGGTCCGGCAAGCCAGCCCCCTTCACGACGCCCGCGAGTATGACGCAGTCGTCGCCAGCGGCGAACAAGTCACCAGCGGCCTGATGGCCATCGTCCTGCAAACCATGGGAATTCAGGCGCGCTCGTTCCAGGGCTGGCAGATGCCGTTGAAGACGGACAACGCACACAGCCGCGCCCGCATCCTGGAAATTGATACTACCCTGATGCGTCAGCGCATGGATGAAGGCGTGGTCGCGGTCTGCGCCGGCTTCCAGGGCGTCAGTAACGTAGGCCGTATCACAACGCTGGGGCGCGGCGGCTCAGATACCTCGGCAGTTGCACTTGCAGCTGCCCTCGAAGCGGATCGTTGCGACATCTTCACCGATGTGGATGGCGTATACACGTGCGACCCTCGCATCGTAACAAAGGCCCGCAAGCTCGACCGTATTACGTATGAAGAAATGCTGGAGATGGCCTCATTGGGGGCCAAGGTGCTCCAAACCCGGTCTGTCGAACTGGCGATGAACCATCGCGTTCGAGTGCAAGTGCTGTCCAGCTTTGAAGATAAACCAGGCACCCTTGTGGTGGATGAGGACGAAATTATGGAACATGAGGTCGTGAGCGGTATCGCTTACAACCGCGACGAGGCAAAGATTACCCTGCGCCGCGTGGCGGATCGGCCGGGCGTAGCGGCGGCGATCTTTGGCCCGCTGGCCGACGCGGGCATTAACGTCGATATGATCGTCCAGAACGTCTCCGCCGATGGGGAGACGACGGACATGACCTTTACCGTCGGCAAGGCAGACCTGGACCGGGTCAACGCCCTGCTGAAGGACAAACAAGCCACTATCGGCTTTGGTGAAGTTATTTGCGATTCCGGTGTTGTTAAGGTCTCGATCATCGGCGTGGGCATGCGCAGCCACGCCGGGGTGGCGCAGAAAATGTTTTCGACCTTGGCAGAGCGCGGAATCAACATCCAGGTCATCTCCACCTCGGAAATCAAGGTCAGCATCCTGATTGCAGAGGACTATGCAGAGTTGGCATTGCGTGCGCTGCACACGGCATACGGCCTGGATGCGATTGGATAACGGGTGGGAACCAACCCCGCATTAGAGCGACTCTGGAGCCGCGGCAGCGCATTTCTGGGTGCGCCATATGCCATTTTGGGCGGTGCGATGACCTGGGTGTCAGAGCATAACCTGGTGGCGGCGATCAGCAATGCCGGCGGCTTTGGCGTTATCGCCTGCGGGGCCATGGAACCCGAACGGCTGCGCGAGGAAATCCACGCCACACGCCGTCTGACCGAAAAGCCTTTCGGCGTCAATTTGATTACGATGCACCCAAAGCTCGGCGACCTGATCGCGGTGTGCCTGGTCGAGCGCATCGAGCACATTGTGCTGGCGGGCGGCATCCCGACCCGGGCAGCCATGCGGCAGGTCAAGCAAGGCGGCGCGAAACTGATCTGCTTTGCGCCGGCTCTGATCCTGGCGCGCAAGCTGGTGCGCGACGGCGCCGACGCTTTGGTGATCGAGGGGTCGGAGGCTGGCGGCCATGTCGGTCCGGTATCGACCAATGTGTTGGCGCAGGAAATTCTGCCGGTGATTCGGGACGTGCCTGTGTTCGTTGCCGGAGGAATCGGCCGAGGCGAGGCGATTCTAGCGTTTCTAGAAATGGGCGCATCAGGCGTTCAATTGGGAACCCGCTTCGTTTGCGCAACGGAAAGCGTTGCCCACCCGGCCTTCAAGCACGCCTTCATCCGGGGCGAAGCGCGTGACGCTCAAACCAGCGTGCAGGTCGATCCAGGCTTTCCCGTAATCCCTGTCCGCGCCCTGCAAAATCAGGCGACGGCCCGCTTTGTCGCATTTCAGCACGAAACGATCGCCAAGGTCCGGAATGGTGATCTGGAGCCGCGGGAAGCACAGTTGGCCATTGAACATTTTTGGGCTGGGGCACTTCGACGCGCCGTCATGGATGGCGACGTCGAGCAGGGTTCACTGATGGCGGGCCAAAGCGTCGGTATGGTGCACAGCGAACAGCCTGTTGCAACGATCATCGCAGAATTGCTGGACCAGGCTGCTGCCGCTTTGCTCAGCCGCAACGGAAAATCGCAATGACGTGTGGCAAAACTCGTTTTGGTATTGTTATAAAAGTCGGGATAACTCTAAGTCTGCGCGGTTCCGTCCACACTAAAAGTGTATGGCACCGTTGATCCCGCCGCTGGGTACAGGTAGGAATGGGTTCAACAAAAAAATGTTAGTCTGGGCTGTCGGTCACACCTGCGTATGGTAAAGCCGATATCAAAACAGAGGGTTAAGGTGCTAAAGCACGGCGACAACACACTGTCGGCGCGAGACCCAGCGACTGGGAGCGATTGCAGCGACGCTGCGACGCCTGTGGCGATCGATATGAGCATTGGCCCGTGGCTGCGTGAGCGCCGCATTGGGCTGGGTTTGACGATTCCGGTTCTTGCCCGCCAACTGAAATTGCAGGGCCGGTATATCGATGCGCTGGAACGTGAGGACTTCGCGTCCATGCCCGGCCAGCCCTACCTCGGCGGCTATGTTCGCTCGATCGCAACGGCGTTGGAACTAAACCCGCGGGAGGCGATGGAACGGCTGCATACGGCCCAGCACCAACCAAGAACCCGATATTCGGCGAGGCCGCTGAATTTCCCCAAGCCGTCGCTGGAACGACGCCTACCCATCAGCGCAATTATTTCAGTCTCCATCGCGGTTTCCATCGGCGCCTATGCCTATTGGTACGCAACCAAGTCAGCCGATATGGGCCGCCCCCTGCTGAGCCCTGTAGCCGACCTGGAGGCATCCGCCGAGCCACGTCTGGAGAGTGAACATCTGGCGCCTGCGCCAGGCCCGTTGCAACCGCTGGGCGTTCCGGCCCTGTCGGAATCAGTGGACGCCGCCAACGCGCTCGGCGAAGGCGCCGTTACCCGGCGCAGTGTCCAGACCGCCCGCCAACAATTGCCGCAAGGCGCGGTTCCGCGACCACGGCCGGGGACGCCGGCAGCTGCGATCTGGGCCGCGCAAATCGAATGGCCGTTGCCCGACAAAGAGCAAATGCCGGAGAGCGTCAGGATCGCATCCGTGCCCGTCACAGAGAAAGCAACCGAGACGCAAGGCCTGCCAGCCTCTGCTTCCCTTGCCGCATATCTCCCGTCAGTCCGGCTGCGCTCCGATTTGGGGCCGCTGCGGGGAACGGTTGGCCTGCCGCACGTCGTTCAGGTCGCACAACAAAAGCCCGTCAATTTCGACGCGTCGGAACCTGCACAGGTTGCACGCACCCAGGCGTTCGCGGCGGTGCCATCCCCTAATGCGGTAATGCGCCCGATCAATGGTGGCGATGTGCGCGCAACCCGAACCAAATCGGCAGAACCATACGATCCGCTGGCAACGCTTCCGCCTGTGAATACAGACGGCGCAACCCCTTCGGAAACGATCCTGATTATCGCTGACGAACCTTGCTGGATTGAGATCCGCAGTTCGACGGGCCGTGTGCTTGCGCAGAAGCTGCTGCAAGCTGGCGAAAGGTTCACTGTGCCCCAGCGTTCCGGCCTACAACTCACAGCGGGGAACGCTGGCGGCATCAGGGTTCTGGTCGATGGCGTGACGGCCGCATCATTTGGCAGTTCCGGCCAGGTTGTCCGCGGCGTGTCGCTTAATCCCTACAGCCTGTTGGCCCAGCGGTAACGCCTGCGCCGAGCATCTGGAAAAACCGGCTTTCACGCGGTCAAATCCGCCCTGTTCGGCGCCTGGGCGACCTGGCCCAAGGTCCGATCAGGCTTTACCGCTCGCCGGCAGGTTAGGCCACCTAAACGTGCGCAACGCCATCGCATACCGCACCAGGGCGGTCAGCAGGCGGCTGAGCCATCCGTGCGGCGCGAAGCCAACCGCCTTGAACACCATCCCCATGGCCCGCTCAATATGGTTGGGGTTGTAAAGCCGGTAGGTGCGCTGGGCGTATTCGGTGCCCGCCTTGCGACGGTCGAATGAAGTGGCCGGAATCGCAGGTGCATTGGCGATGTGATAGGCAAACCGCAGCTCATCGTCTTCGGTTTCCAGCATGCGGCTGAATGCAATCCACGCCCGCTTACTGCGGGACAATTTCTCTTGCTCTAGGTAGCGGTGCAAATGACGGTAAAACAGTCCGTAGTGCCGCCATTCATCGGTGGCGATGCGCCGGCAGATTTCCCTCAAGACAGGTTCGTCGGTGGCATCGGCAATGGCAGTATAATAAGAGCTTGTGCCAACCTCAACGATGCACCTGGCGATCAGCTCGCCAGGCCGTGACCCCCGGACAGAGGTATCTGCATCCAGGGGAATGTGATATCCGGCGCGAAACGCAGCAAAGCGGGCATCGTAGTCGAAGTCAGGATCGACCAGTTTGGCCCATCGCCCCAGTGCAACCCCATGCTGGACCTCTTCTCTTGCCCATTGCACCGCCGCCGCTGCGAACTCCGCATCGCCTTTAAAGACGTTGCACAGGTACGTGGCATAGTCGGCAGCATTAGACTCTACCATGGACGCCGCACGCACAACCCGCACAAGGTCATCGTTGACCTTGCTGCGGTCAAACTGATCCCAAGGAATGTCCTCCAAAGTCCAATGCGGTTTCATGTACCAAACTCCCCTATGCCCAACCAAAGCGATGGGCCCGTCAGGCAGCCGCGTCGGTTGCGCAGTTTGCACATTTCCAGTGATCGGCAAATCGCCCGCCGATCCTTTGCCCATCCCTAGGCATATAAGCATTTGATCCGAAGGGGCAAGGGGACCCCGCCGGAATACCCCGCGATCAGGCCGGTTCAATATTCATTAATATCCGACGACTTCGACCGCCGCCGCCTGGAAAAAAGCTGCAGGCCTAATGACACCGAAACCGAAAGTACGGCCAACGGGATCAGCGTATCGTCCCACGCGTCGAATGCGATCCAATCGCCTAGGGCACCCCTCTGGTACAGCAAAATCAGCGCCGCATTGCCCAGCGAGCCGACACCCAGCGGCAAAAAGAAAATCGTGCTGGTATCCAGGATCTCGGCCGCGATCAGAACAATTCCGAGGATGACCCAAACCTGTGGCAACAACAGCCAATAAGACAACTCCACGTCAGTTCTCCTCGCCTGAGCCCCATGGCGTGGGCGCCGTGCCGGGCCTAGCACCGCCAGGGAGGCTGGCCAGCAAAACCTCGAGGCTGCCCAGCGCCGCGGTCACATCGGTCGGCAGCACCAATGTCTTGGTGTTCGATGACTTGGCCAAGTTGCCCAAGGCCGATATCTGACGTTTCATCACATCATAGTTAACCGCCGGCTGCCCGCCTTTTGCGATAGCCTCCGCTACCAGCCGCGTCTGTTCGGCCTCCGCCTCGGCTTTGACCCGCACTTCATAAGCGGCTGCGTCTGCCTCGATCCGCACGGCATCCGCTTTTTTTTGGGCTTCATAGAGCCGGGCATCGGCGGCCAACTCTATGGCGCGCCGTTCGCCATCAGCCCGGGCGATCAATGCGCGGCGCTCGCGCTCTGCATTGAGTTGCTGGCGTTGGGCCTCTTTAGTCCGGTCGTCAACGATCACGTCCGTAATTTCGGTGCGGGTGATCTCGATCCCCCAAACCTCCGCCGCTTCCTGCAAGTTCCTGGCGATTTCTGCATTCATAGACTCTCGGCTGGACTGCAATTCGTCCAGTTCCAACTTGCCGGCAGCAGACCGGACAATCGACGAGGCCGCCGTGTGAATTGCGCCGTTGAGGTCAAGGATCCGATAGACGCTGCGGCTGGCGTCGGTCACGCGAAAGAAAACGGTCGTCTCCATTCGAATTTCGACGTTGTCCTTGGTAATGATCGAAATCGTAAATTCTTCCAATT
>JAPOJR010000137.1 GCA_029978325.1 Alphaproteobacteria bacterium
GGTTGCTGCCTGAGCCATTTCATTGCCATAGCCTCTCCGCCGATGGCGTCGATTAAGCCTAGCGGCAACGCTTGGTTTCCGGTGAAAATGCGACCGGACATGACAAGTTCCATTTGATCCGGCGCTAATTGCCGGCGGGTAGCGACCAACCCGACGAATTGGCTAAACAGATCCTGAACGATTGCTGTAGCCGCTTCTCTGCTGGCGGATGATGTTTCTTCAAATGGATTGGGGGTTGCCTTCAGCGGGCCGCTGCGCACCGCTTCGAAACCCACGCCGATATGATCCAACAACCCCTTCAGATTCGGCATTTGCATGATGACGCCGACGGAGCCGGTAATGCTGCCGGCACGGGCGACAATATGATTCGAGGCGATTGCAGCCATATAAGCGCCTGAAGCGGCGACGCCATCGATCACCGCTACTGTTGGCTTGGCGCTCGACAGCGCCGTCAATGCGGAATACAGGGCTTCGCTGCCGGCATAGGTGCCGCCGGGGCTATCCAGGCGAAGCACTACGCCAAGGACATTCGTGTTGTGCGTCAGACTGTCGATTTCATCCAACAGATTTTGGTCGGATCGGATGACCCCGGTTATCGCCAGGCGCGCAATATGCGGTGCGCCGGTCAATCCCGGTTGATGGTCTCCGCCGATGAAGCGCAGCGCCAGGACGGTCGCCAGCACGGTCATTGCGACCAACGCAAGCGTCCGCCAGGTGACGACCTGCCGCTTCAGCCAGCGTCTATCCAGCAGAAGGTCGCCATGGCCTCGGTCAGAAAAATGTTCCATCGCCTACAACCGCTGCACCAGAAAGAAGGGGGGGCTGATCGGCCCCCCCATCCGTTGGTTTAGTCGTTGTCGTTGTTCTGGCGATTGCGCAGGGCAGCGCCCAGGATATCGCCAAGTGATGCGCCGCTGTCCGACGAACCGAACTGCGCCATGGCTTCTTTCTCTTCCTCGATTTCCAGAGCTTTGATCGAGAGCGAGATGCGGCGCGAGCCCTTGTCGACCTGCGTCACCTTGGCGTCGACCTTCTCGCCGATGGCGAAGCGGTCCGGACGCTGTTCGCTGCGCTCGCGCGCCAGGTCCGAACGGCGGATGAAGCCAACCAGATCGCCTTCGATGGCGAGTTCGACGCCGCCGTCATTGACCTGGGTGACCGTGCCGGTGATGACCGAGCCGCGGCGGAGGTTGTCTGCCGACTTCAGAGCGGAGGTGAACGGATCGTCGGTCAATTGCTTGATGCCGAGCGAAATGCGCTCCTTCTCCTGGTCGACGTCCAGAACCTTCACCTTGACCATGTCGCCGCGGGTGTAGTCGGCGGCGGCCTCCTCGCCAGACTTCTCCCAGGAGATGTCGGACAGGTGGACCATGCCGTCGATATCGCCGGGCAGGCCAACGAACAGACCGAATTCGGTGATGTTCTTGACTTCGCCTTCCAGCTCGGTGCCGGTCGGGTTCTCGCGGGCGAATGTGACCCACGGGTTCTCGATGGTCTGCTTGATGCCCAGAGAGATGCGGCGCTTGACCGAGTCCACATCCAGGATGCGCACTTCCACTTCCTGAGAGGTGGCGACGATCTTGCCGGGGTGGACGTTTTTCTTGGTCCACGACATCTCGGAAACGTGCACCAGACCTTCGACGCCCGGCTCCAGTTCGACGAATGCGCCGTAGTCGGTGATGTTGGTGACGCGGCCCATGAACTGCGCCTGCGGCGGATACTTGGCTTCGATGCCATCCCACGGGTCAGCCATCAGCTGCTTCATGCCGAGGCTGATGCGCTGGGTTTCCGGGTTAAAGCGGATCACCTGGACTTCAACCGCCTGACCGATGGTCAGCGCCTCGGACGGGTGGTTGATGCGACGCCATGCAATGTCGGTGACGTGCAGCAGGCCATCGACGCCGCCCAGGTCGATGAATGCACCGTAGTCGGTGATGTTCTTGACCACACCGTTGAGCACCTGGCCTTCTTTGAGGCTGGCGACCAGCTCGTTGCGGGCTTCGGCGCGGGTTTCTTCCAGCACGGCGCGACGCGAGACGACGATATTGCCGCGGTTGCGGTCCATTTTCAGGATTTGGAACGGCTGCGGCGTGCCCATCAGCGGGGTAATGTCGCGCACCGGACGGATATCGACCTGGCTGCCGGGCAGGAAGGCCACGGCGCCGGACAGATCGACGGTAAAGCCGCCTTTGACGCGGCCGAAGATAACGCCTTTGACTTTTTCCTGCTCGGTGAAGGCGCGTTCCAGCACCTGCCAGGACTCTTCGCGGCGAGCCTTGTCACGGGAGAGCACTGCCTCGCCGTTCTTGTCTTCCAGCCGCTCGACATAGACGTCGACTTTGTCGCCGACCCGCAACTCCGCATCTTGGCCGGGGCCGCCGAATTCCTTCAGCGGGACGCGGCCTTCGGACTTCAGTCCCACGTCGATCAGGGCCATGTCGTTGTCAATGGAAACGATGGTTCCCTTGACGACGGTTCCTTCAAAGCTGCTTTGCTCCTGAAGGCTCTCTTCGAGGAGCGCGGCGAAATCTTCGCCGGCGAATTCCATTTCCGTTGTGTTGGCCATTGACGGGTACTTAACTCCGAAAAATACTGGTTAGAGTGAAGCCAGCGGGCCGCTCTCAATCTGACGAGCGTTTTGCTGACCTATGGATGGGTTAGTCGGCTGATGGGCGCTGGCGTAGCCGCTCGACCAATTCAAAAGCAACAGCATAGACTGCCGCAGCGTCCATTTCGGTCGTATCGATTGCGATAGCATCTTCAGCCGGCCGCAGCGGCGCAGTCGCACGCTCACTGTCCCGGCGGTCACGATCCTCCACATCATTGAGGATTTCGCGGTATATACGCGTGTCGCCCGCGCGCTGCAACTCTTCGAATCGCCTTTTGGCCCGGACTTCCGCGGTGGCTGTAACATAAAACTTCAGATCGGCATCCGGGCAAATGACCGTGCCGATGTCGCGGCCATCCAGGATGGCGCCGGCCGCCCCACCCGGCGGGGTGGTGGCGAATGAGCGTTGGAACTGAAAAAGCAATTCGCGGACCGCCGGAATGGCCGCTACTTTTGACGCCGCTGCACCGACGATTTCGCCACGCAAAGCAGACGCATCGGTCAAATCGCCCGTGGCAATCGACCGGGCGGCATCGGCTGCCTGATCGGGCGACGGATCGTCGATGCCCTGGGCCAGTAGCTTGGCGCCTACAGCGCGGTAAAGCAGGCCGGTATCGAGGTAGGCAAACCCCAGCGCCTGGGCCAAGCGTCGCCCAAGCGTGCCTTTCCCTGCTCCGGCCGGGCCGTCGATCGCAATAATCATGCGTCCGCAGCCACGCCGATGCGAATGTCTGCGCCGAGGCTACGCATCAGCGGCACAAAATCCGGGAAGCTTGTGGCGATCGGCGCGGCGTCGTCGACTTTGACTCCATCCCGCGCCGTCAGGCCCAAAACAGCAAATGCCATGGCGATGCGGTGGTCCAGATCGGTTTTAATCGCCTGGCCTGAGCGGCCATTGCCGATCACATGGTCTGCGCCATGCACGGTCAGGCTGTCTGCATTGGCATCTACGTCGACGCCACACTGGCCTAAACCCGTCGCCATAGCCGCGAGCCGGTCGCTCTCCTTTACCCGCAACTCGCCGATTCCCGGCATATGGGTCTTGCCAGAAGCCGTCGCAGCAATTGCTGCCAGCACCGGATATTCATCGATCATGCTTGGGGCGCGGTCCGCCGGTACGGTGACGCCGTGCAGCTTCGTATAGCGGACGCGCACATCGCCGATGGGTTCTCCGTTTTCCTCGCGCGCATTTTCGACCGCGAGATCAGCGCCCATTTCGCGAAGCGTCTGGATCAACCCGATGCGTCCGGGGTTCAGGCAAAGGTCTGTGAGCGTCACGTCCGAGCCGGGCACCAGCAACGCCGCTGCCATCGGAAAGGCGGCGGAGGAGGGATCGGCCGGCACCAGTACGTCTGCACCTCGCAACACGGCCTCACCCTGCAACTCGATGACGCCGACGCCATCCAGTTCGGTGCGGACGACGCTGGCGCCAAAGTGACGTAGCATGCGTTCCGTGTGATCGCGTGTGGCCTCAGGCTCGGTGACGCGGGTCGTGCCGGCCGAATTCAGTCCCGCCAGCAGGATCGCTGATTTGACCTGTGCCGATGCGACCGGCAGGCGGTAGTCGATGGCGACGGCCGCCTTTGCACCAACGACAGCCAGCGGCAGCCTGCCGCCTTCGCGAGCAAAAAATTGCGCGCCGCAGAGGGCAAGCGGCGTTGTGACACGGGCCATCGGCCGGCGGCGCAACGAGCCGTCGCCGGTGAAGAACGCCGTGATAGGATGGCTGGCGATCAGGCCCATCAGTAGGCGGGCGCCCGTGCCGGCATTGCCCATGTTCAGCACGTCGGCTGGTTCCGCCAAGCCACCGACGCCGACTCCCTGCACCAGCCAGGCGCCATCGTCCTGGCGCTCCACCGATGCGCCCAAGGCCTGCATGGCTGCTGCCGTTGCCAGTACATCCTCGCCTTCAAGCAGGCCGGTGATTCGCGTCTGGCCGATAGCGAGGCCGCCCAGCATCAGGGCCCGATGCGATATCGATTTGTCGCCGGGAACCCGTACTCGTCCCTGCAGCGGCGACAGGGATGGTAGCGCTAGGAGCATCCCGCCAAGGTGTGGAGGGGCGTATGACATTTGGTTCATTCGCAATTTCTTATGGGGTCGATGGTGATTAGTCTTTGACACCGTCTGCGGTTTCTGGCAATGGCGCAGCCCACCTTTGAATTCTAGATAGGATGATCGCATGGCCACGGCACGTGCCGAGCGCGGAACCAAGCGCACTTGCGTCGCTTGCGACGAGCGGTTCTACGATCTGAACCGGAACCCGATTGTTTGCCCTGCCTGCGGCAACGTTCATGGCCCTGAGGCCTTTGTGAAGCAGCGGCCCCTGGCGGATGTCGTGAAAGCCGCGCCGGTGGCGGCTGCCAAGGCGAACAACGACGATGACGATCTGGATCTGGATGAAGCCGGGCTCGATGACGACGATACATTGATCGACGATGGCGACGATCTGGACGATGATGACGACGATGGTTTGAATGAAGTCGTCGTAGATGTTGACGAGGACGAAGAAGACGTATAAACACCCGCTTCCTGACACGAACGGCGGCCCAACGCCGGGGCGGAAGCAGTTAAGTTTCGGGGCCATAGCTCAGTTGGGAGAGCGCTTGAATGGCATTCAAGAGGTCGGCGGTTCGATTCCGCCTGGCTCCACCAAAAAAACCCTCCGAACGCCGATGCGCGCCGGAGGGTTTTTTGTTGGTTGCGCTTCAGTCCGCAGGGCCGGGCGGCTAGTAGCTCAGCCCGTCGTTATTTTCGTTCGGCCTGCTCCAACGCCTGCTTGAACCGCATGCTGGTGCTGGCGCGCGTCACCGGGGCAGCCGACATCAATTGTCCCGCGCGGAGAGCTTCGAAGCGTTGGGCTTTGTCCTGAATTTCCGCCCACCTGACAGCGGCATTATCGCCGGCTTTCGACACTTCGGCCTGCGGTTTCAGGGGTTGGTTATCCGCATATGCCCGTGGCGACAGTCCAAGTGTCGCGGACATTGCAGCTACAGCTGTCAGCAGGCTAGCTATCTTAAAGCACGACATCGAAACGCCTCTCGCCAGTTTGGGCTGGCTAGACCAAATTCCAATCTGGTTCGATCGGGTCAATTTGCTCTAACTCTGTGGCTTCTAACCCTGTGGCTTTGGTGCATCCTGCCCGGATCAAATGCGTTCATCGGATCGGGCGAAGCTCCAGTCTCTGCATATGTTAACATGTATTAGCATGTTGCCGGAAAAATACCAGTGAGCTGGTTCACAGGTGCGGCGCGATAGGGTCGTTAGCCCGAAGAATCTATACAGTCCCAGGCGTTGGCGATGCTCCAAAGCGGCGTAGCGGCGGTTCCCATCGGTCGCTGGGGGTTCGCCGTCGCAGCACGGCTTCAAACGGGTCTAGGCCTAATGTGCGCCACTGGATTGTTCCGTCGCTGATCTCCAGGGTCGCCCATGCCTCCGCCGCCGCTCCCCCGGTCGTAAAGCTTTCGGTCAGGGATTGAATCGTGATGTGCGGGATACCGTCGACCGTGTGCAGTGAATTCCAATGCACATGGCCGGCGACGCAAAGGATGACCCGCCCGCCGGATGCCACAATGTCGCGGATCGCAGCGGCGTTGGGATAGGTTGCGTGCTCTGGATTGTTCTGAAACCAGTAGTTTCCGACCATGCTGGCGCCGCTGAACGGGACATGGCTGAAGACGATGCTCGGCAGGCTGGTAGATGCCAGATCTTCTGCCAGCCAGGCCAGATCGGCCTCTGTCGCCCGAAAAGGTTCCGGCCGAGGAATTTTGGTGGACGCGTTCCAGAACACCAGATGATAGCCATTCACGTCGCGGCTGGCGTGGCCGCCGGCGCCCAGCGCCTCAGAGTTATCCTCCGGCAGCAGGTAGTCGCTGTCGTGATTGCCATCCAGGTGGGCGTGGGGCGTGTTCAGACCCCGGAATTTTGCCGCCACCTCGGCCAGCAATTGCCGGTCGGTCTCGCGGTCCTTGTCATTGATCCGGTCGCCCAATTCCAGGATCATGTCCGGCCCATAGTCGCCACAGAACTCCAGAAACCGGTCCAGCAGGTCCAAAGCACGGTCGCCCCGCTTGGTCAGCTTCGGGACGCCGTGGTGAATATCGGTGACAATGGCAAGGCGCAGGTCGGCGGGCATGGGCGGCAGTCTTTCGGCTTTTGGAAGGCCAGAGGGCAATAATACGGAACCTGGATGACAGTATCGCGTCGAACTGCCTTCCGCCATTGGCGAGATGCTGGAGTAGGTCCCGATTCGGCCAGGAGCCTCATGGCGCCGGCAGGGATACAGACGGTTTTCGGATGTCGGATTGATCCGCCCCGCGCGTAACTGGACGCGTGCTCTATCGTGGGAACGAGTCGTTGTAGAGCAGGGCGCCTTCTGATCGGGCATCGTTCACTTGCAAGCGGTCCGGGCAATGGGTCTGGACATAGGCAAGGTCTTGCGGCCAGCGGGTGCGGGCGATGGCTACAGCGCCGTTCGGGCCCCAGGCGGCTTCGAAGGTCATGCCGTCGATCTTGTCCGGGTTCTGGATGCCGGCGATGTCCCAGAGGTTGATCGGCGTGCCTTCCTCCGTGTGGGGAACGCCATCGCCGCAATAATCGGCACGGGCCATGCGCAGGCAGGTCTGGTAGAGCGCGCGCATATCGACGCCGGGCCGCCTGGCCCAAGGCGCATAGCCCCAGCGGATGCATTTCGCCAGCACGCCATTGGTGCAGGCGAAGGTGAGGCCTTCCGGGCTCCAATCCATGCGTGGGTTCCAGGTGCCGGCGAGTGGCAGTGCCTCGACGGGCTTGCCGTCAGCTGCCATGCCGCAAAGTGGGTTCTGGCCGTCGGGGTCGGTGATGACATAGAGCAGGCCATCGCTGTCCGGATCGTCGCGGACCGCGGCGATTTTCAGGGCACGCGCAGGCTCCTGGCCGATTGAGCCGTGAATGACCAGGCCAACCTGGCTCTGATCGACCACGGTCTCGCGCGCGCCGGCCGCGAGGGGGGCAGGCAGAGGCAGCCCGATGGCGAAGGCGGCGGCAAGCAAAATGCCGGAGCGCCGCCGGCGGGTTTGGGGCGTGCGCTCCGGCATGGCTCTGTCAGTCCTGCACTAGCACGAGCCGGCCGTCGCGTGCTTCCAGCCGGCCAGTGACCGGGCGGGGCAGGCGAGTGTGCGCAGGCGCCGCGGTAGCGTGGCCTTGCAGGCTGGCGGCATTGAGTTCCTGTCCGTTCCAGCGATAGCCATTCCATTGGAAGCCATTGAGCTTGAAATCGTTCCACTGGAAGCCGTTCAGTTCGACGCCATTGCCATAGTCGCAGGTCGGGCAGCCCCAGCCTCCACCGGTGCGTTCGGCATTGGCAGGGCCAGCCAGGGCGAGCATCGCGGCGGCGATGGCCAAGGACAAGGGGAGTTTCATCGGTTGGGTTCTCCTTTGCTCTGGGGGAAAGAGGCTGCCGGGGCATGCCGCAGCACGAGCCGGCCGCCATGGGCAAAAGCCGAGACGTTGGCAGTATCGGCTTCGGCTGGCGCAGCGATCATTCCGGGCGTTAGGTTGTTCAACCTGAACCTGTTGGCCTGGAACCCGTTCCACTGGAAGCCATTCAGTTCGACGCCATTGCCTAGGCCGCAAGTCGGGCAGCCCCAGCCTCCGCCGGTGCGTTCGGCATTGGCGGCGGTGGCGCCGAGGGCGATCAGGGCGGTGAGGCCGGTTGTGATTAATGTGAGTTTGGCGTTCATCTTGGGAACCTCCTGAGGTTGACCGGCCTTTGCCGGATGGATTGAAAATGGGGATCAAAAAATCCCCGGGCAGTGAAGGGCTTCACAAGATGCTTTGGGTGGATGATCGGCCCTTCGTTCACTTCGCCCTGCCGAGGGGAAGAGTGCAAAAGGCGCCCTCGGTTGGCGAAATCAGCGCGGCGCGGCAGGTGCGGTGGCCAGGAGGGTGCCGTCGGCGAGGCGAACAGCGAACACCGCAATCGGCTGCGGCTGGTAGGCCATGGGTGCCTGGGCGGAGTGGCTCAGGCCGCTAGGGATCAGGCCATTTTGGGACAGTGTATTGATTGCGATGCCATTCGTGCCCGTATTGCCCATTGGATCATCGTCATCCTCACCTGCAGGCAGTGCGCTGGCGGCAGAAGATAGGGCGATGGCGGCGGTCAGGGCAGCGGCGATCAGGGAGAAACGCATGGGAGTGTCCTTTCCTTTGTCTTGTCCGGACGGAGGGGAGGTAGCTCGCTTCCCGTCTTCGATGAAAGGATTGTGCCCCTGCTCTGTTTCAGCTGGATTTCGCGCAACCAGGAATTTGGTTTCAATTGTTTCAATCGCGCAGTGCGAGCGAAAAAAAGCGGCGCTTGGAC
>JAPOJR010000138.1 GCA_029978325.1 Alphaproteobacteria bacterium
CTGGCGCGCGACCCATTAGGGGAAAAGCCACTCTACTACGCCGTGAGCGATGATGGCTGGCTTCTGTTCGGCTCTGAGATCAACGCCGTCCTGGCTGGCCTGGGCACAACGCCGCCCATCCGGCCAGATGCCGTTGCCGACTATTTCGCTTATGGCTATGTGCCTGACCCAAAGTCGATTTTCGAGGGCATTTTCAAGCTGGAGCCCGGCCACAAGCTGGTGGCTGAGCATGGCATGGACCGCGGAAAACTGCGCTCAGAGGCCTATTGGCGTCTCTCCGCGTCGGCTGGCCCGGCAATTTCAGCCGACGATGCGAAAGAGGAATTGCTGGAACGCTTCGGCCACGCGGTGCGCGCCCGCATGGTATCCGATGTGCCGCTGGGCGCCTTCCTGTCCGGTGGCGTCGATAGCAGCGGGGTTGTGGCATTGATGGCGCAGGCGTCGGATACGCCGGTGCGGACCTGCGCCATGGGCTTTCCTGATCCCAAGTACGACGAGACCGCCTACGCCCAAATGGTCGCCGACCGCTATGGCACCGACCACTATCGGGAGGTCGTCGAGGTGGAAGCCGTGGACCTGGTGGAACGGCTGGCATTGGCCTATGGCGAGCCGTTCGCTGACGAGTCCGCATTGCCGACCTACCGCGTTTCCAAGCTGGCGCGCAGCCGAGTGACGGTCGCATTGTCCGGCGATGGTGGCGATGAGGCCTTTGCCGGCTACCGCCGCTATCCGTTCCACATGCGCGAAGAAGCTGTGAAAGCCAAGCTTCCGGCCGGCCTGCGGCGGTTGATATTCGGCCCGCTGGCGGCGCTCTACCCGCGAGCGGCCTGGGCGCCCCGCATGTTCCGCGCCAAAGCAACGTTCGAGGCCTTGGCCACCGATCGGGCCGCCGGCTATTTCCGCGCCATCACGGTGCTGCCGGATGCAATGCGACGGCAGTTGATCAGCGGCGACTTGATGGACAGCCTCGGCGGCTACGATCCGACGTCGGTGATCCGGCGCTTTGCTGAGGAGGCCGATACCGACAACCCGCTGCGCACCGCCCAATACGTCGATATGAAAACCTGGCTGGCGGGTCAGATGCTGGTCAAGGTCGACCGCGCTGCGATGGCGAATTCGCTGGAGGTGCGCCCGCCACTGCTGGACCCTTCGCTGGTGCAATGGGCCGTCGGACTGCCTGACCGGCTGAAAGTCAACGGATTCGAGGGAAAATGGATCCTGAAGCAGGCGCTGGAACCTTTGCTGCCGCGGGAATTGCTGTATCGCACCAAACAAGGGTTCTCCATGCCGCTGGCCGGCTGGCTGCGCGGCGGCCTTGACGACCGGATCGAAGCGCTGGTGGCGGCGAATGGTCGGTTGTCGGCTTCCGGTCTGTTCGACATGGGTTTTGTGCGGAAATTGGCCAGCGACCACCGCAGCGCCATGGCGGACAATTCCAAGGTCCTGTGGGCGCTGATCATGTTCGACGCCTTTCTGGCCAAGCCCTGGGTCGACGCAGCAGCCGACCAGACGGCGGCAGCGGCGTAACAGGCCAAGACTGCCGCGCGCTGTCCGACCTGCCAGGCTGATGCACTTGCACGGTGTCTGTGCTACGCTAGGGCCAGCACAATCTGAAGCAACAGGGCAATTCCATGAACGCTCCCACCGGCCCCCACGACCTGACCGCGCGCAATGGCCTGGCGCATGTCATTGGCGATACCAGCGTGCCGCTCTGGCGCGAGACGATCCCGGCCGTGATGGCCCGGACTACCCGCCAATTCCCCGATAGGGACGCTGCGATATTTTTGGAACAGGGCGTGCGATGGACATGGGCAGAGTTGGCTGAAGAGGTGGATGCCCTCGCCGCCGGGTTCCTCAAGCTCGGCTTGCGCAAGGGCGACCGTCTCGGTATCTGGTCGCCGAACCGGTACGAGTGGCTGTTGACCCAATTCGCCACCGCGCGGGTCGGGATCGTGCTGGTCACGATCAACCCGGCCTACCGCCTGTCGGAAATCGAATATGCGGTGAACAAGGTCGGCTGCAAGGCGCTGGTGACCGCCGCCAGTTTCAAGAGCAGCGACTATATCGGTATGTTGCAGGAATTGGCGCCGGAACTGGCCCATTGCGAGCCAGGCAGCCTGCACGCCGCAACAATGCCCGAGATGCGCATCATCATCCGCGTCGGGCGCGACAAGACCCCGGGCATGTTCAACTTCGACAACATCGTCGACACAGGGCGGGATACGCCGGCGTCGACGCTGGATGCGATTTCCGCGACGCTGGACCCGGACGATGCAATCAACGTTCAGTTCACGTCTGGAACTACCGGCGCACCCAAGGGTGCAACGCTCAGTCATGTGAACGTGCTGAACAATGGCCGGTTCGTGGTTGCAGCGCAAAAATTTACCGAGCAGGACCGGCTCTGCATCCCGGTGCCGCTCTATCATTGCTTCGGCATGGTGATGGGCGTGATGGGCTGCCTTTCAACCGGAGCGGCCATGGTGTTCGCGTCAGAAGGGTTCGATCCGGACGCGAATCTGCGGGCCCTCGCCAACGAGAAATGCACTTCGGTCTATGGCGTGCCCACCATGTTCGTCGGCATGCTGGGCCATCCCGAACTCGCCAGCTTCGATCTCTCCAGCATGCGCACGGGCATTATGGCCGGCGCGCCCTGTCCGATTGAGGTGATGAAGCGGTGCGTAGCGGAAATGAACCTGCGCGACATCACCATCGCCTACGGCATGACCGAGACCAGCCCGGTATCGTTCCAGACATCCATCGGCGACCCGATTGAGCGGCAGGTCTCAACCGTGGGCCGCATCCATCCGCATGTGGAATGCAAGATCGTCGACGAAAACGGCAAGACCGTACCGCCAGGCGTCCAGGGCGAACTTTGCACCCGCGGCTATTCGGTAATGAAAGGCTATTGGGAAGACCCGGAGCGGACCGCCGACTCAATTGATGCCGATGGCTGGATGCATTCCGGCGACCTCGCCGTGATCGACGAGGAAGGCTATGGCAATATCACCGGCCGGGTGAAGGACATGATCATCCGCGGCGGCGAAAACGTTTATCCGGCCGAAATCGAAAGCTTCCTCTACCGGCACCCTGCCGTGCGCGAGGTCCAGGTCTTCGGAGTACCGGATACGCGCATGGGGGAGGAAATCGCGACCTGGATCGTTCTGAAATCCGGCCAATCCGCGACCGAGGACGAGATCAAAGCCTTCTGCCGGGGCCAGATCGCCCATTACAAGATTCCGCGCTATGTCCGCTTTAAATCCGAACTGCCGATGACCGTTACCGGCAAGCCGCAGAAATTCATCATGCGCGACGCGATGATCGAGGAATTGGGGCTGGTCGTGGAAAAGACGGCCTGATCACCGCCCCCCTTCACGCCGCGCCGGAATAGAGCCGCTTCAGCACCCCGTTGGTCATCTGGCCATCGATCCAGCGCAGCACCACGACCAGGTCGCGCTCGCGGTCGATGATGACCCGGTTCGCGCCGGCCCCATGCATCATAACCAGATGGCCAGGCGCATCGGGATATTGGACGCGGTTGGTATTGAGCCAATGCATCAGGCCATAGCTGGGGTTGAGCGCGCAGGGCGTCGCCGCCTGGTCCAGATAGGCGCTGGAGATTAACTGCCGCCCCTCCCAAACGCCGCCTCGCGCTTCCAACAGGCCGACCCGGGCCAGATCGTAGGCAGAAATGAACATGCCGCCACCCCAGTGACCACCGCCGGAAACGCTCTGCACCAGCTTGCCGCCGGCGTTCACCCATGAGTTTTTATAGCCGTGCCATTCCCAGGTTTTCGAGGCTCCGATCGGCGCCATGATGCGCTCGCGCAGCAATGCGGGCAGGCCGCGTCCGATCACGCGCAACACCGCCAACGCCAGCCGGTTGACGCGCACGTCGTTGTATTCCCACAACGTGCCTGCCGGTTGCAACGGTCGGGCCGCACCCTTTTCCCGGTTCTTGCCCTCCGTCGCGAGGTCACGATTACGGTCGACCATGTCGGGCTTGCCCCACAACTCGCCCTCCCACTCGCTGGTGAGTTGCAACAGCATGCGCCATGTGATCGGCGCGTTCTGGGCCGAGTCGAAGCCGCCGTCCTGCACCAGGTCTCGCACGGGCGCGTCCAGGTCCGGGATCAGGCCATCGTCGTGCGCCAGGCCAACGCAAAGCGAGATGAAAGACTTGGCGACACTGAACGTCATGTCCGGCCGCCGGGGCGTGCCCCACTCCACCATGATCCGGCCGCCGGCCAGGATCACACCCGACGGACCACCGCGGCCGCGGGTCGGGCCGATGATCTCGTTCCAGGGCGGCGGCTCGAAATGGCCGGCGTTCAGGTGTTGTTGCAGATTATAGACCCACGGCGAATCATGCGCCTCTGCGTGCGCTACCGCTGCGGCGACGGCGCCGGGGTCAAAGCCGACGTCTTGCGGCGCAACGCGATCCCAGGCGTCATCGCCACGGGGGGGACAGTAGGTCATGCCAAGGCTCTCCGGCTCAAAGTCTTCGGTTTGCTTTACGCCACAACGCCTGCGGCGCGCAATTCGGCAATCTGGGCGTCATCCATGTTGCAGAGGTCCGTTAGGACTTCGGCGGAATGCTGTCCCAGCAACGGCGAATGCTGATGGCGCCGCACCGGCGTATCGCTGAAGCGATAAATCGAGGCGAGTTGGCGCATCGGCCCGTGCGGATGCTCCACCGTTTCGACCAGGCCGCGCACGGCGACGGCTTCACTATCCATCGCCTCGGCAATGGTCTGCACCGGGCCGGCGGGCACAGAGCGCAGGCGTTCCGCCCAGAAGGCGCGCGTTTCCTGGCCAAAGACGCTGTTCAACTCCGTCGTCAGGGCATCGCGGTTGGCCGTCCGCGCGGCCATAGTGGCAAAGCGCGGGTCGCTCAGCAGGTCGGGACGCTCAATCAGCTTGCAGAACGTTTCATAGAGCCGCTGGTTGCCCAAAGCCAAATAGATCGAACCGTCCTTGGCCTCGAACACATTGACGGGGGCCGCGGTCGGATGGGCATTGCCGGCGCGCGCCAGTTGCGTGCCGTCGGTCAGGTAATGCTGCGCCGCGTTCGACGTCGCAGCGACGGCGGCATCGAACAGGGCCAACTCGATGTATTGCCCTTTGCCGGTCTGGCTGCGGGCATAGAGCGCCGTCGCAATGGCGGTGGTCGCATGCAAGGAGGTGAACGTGTCGATGATGGACAGCGGATGGCGCATTTGCGGCCCTTCGATCGGCCCGCACATCGCCATCATGCCACTTTCGGCCTGCAAGACCGGATCAAAGCCGGGCCGGTCGCTCAAAGGTCCCTGCTGGCCATAGGCGCTGATCGAGACATAGATCAGCCGCGGGTTCAGCTTGGACAAGGTCTCATAGTCCACGCCCAGTCGTTTCGCGACGCCGGGACGGAAGTTTTCGATGGCGATGTCGGACTTCTCTGCCAGTTGGTGCGCGATGGCACGGCCCGCCGGCTTGGTCACGTCCAAACCAACCGAGCGCTTGCCACGGTTGAACGACAAGAAGAAGTGGCTTTCGCCATGATGGTTCGGCCCGGCCATAGCGCGGGTATCGTCGCCGCCCCTCGGGTTTTCGATCTTGATGACATCCGCACCGAAGTCGGCCAGCGTCTGCGTGCAAGCCGGCCCAGCAATGACTCGGCTGAAATCCAACACCCGCAAGCCCTGGAAGGGCGGCGTACCCGGCGCCGTCATGCGACATTCTCCTTATTGGCAAAGGCTAGGCGGAACCCTAACGTTCGCTGACTATAGCGCAGGCAACCAAGGACGTAAGCCTATGACTTTCATTGCACGGTGCGTGCTGACTGCCGGCCTGTTCGCTGCCATGACAGCGCCGGCCTTCGCTGGCGATATCGATGTCAAGGACGCCTGGGCCAGGGCGCGGGCAGAAGGCGCGCGGGCCGGCGCCGCCTACATCACCGTGATGAACAGCGGTAAAGAAGCGGACGCCCTGGTGGCGGCGGCATCGCCGGTTGCCGACGTGGTGGAATTACACGAGCATCGCCATAATAACGGCGTGATGGAAATGCGGCCTGTCGGTGAGATGGCGTTACCGCCCGGCGAGCCTGTGACCCTCAAGCCCGGGGGCCTGCATATCATGTTGATCGGCCTGCGGCAGACCCTGACAGAGGGCAGCAGCTTCCCGCTGACCCTCACCTTCCGCACCGCGCCGCCGGTTTCCGTGACGGTCAAGGTCTTGAGCGTAGCCGCTATGGGTCCAGGCAAGTAAGCCAAGGCTGCTGCCACCGGATATTTCCGTCCCGCGGGGATATCGGCTAGCATGCGCGCCGAATCGAACCTTATTCGGAGTTTTTGCGCATGCACGCCTTTTCCCTGGACGGACAACACATCGCCATCACGGGCGCAGGTGGCGGCATTGGCTCTGCGGCCGCCCGCATCGCCTCGGAATTGGGGGCTCGTATCAGCGCTACCGACCTGCGCGCGCCTGCGTTGGATGGCGTCCAGGGCGCCGGCCATCAGGCCAGCGCGCTGGATGTTGCCGATCAGAACGCGGTCGAAGAGTGGCTGAGCGGGCTCGGCGATTTCGATGCGCTCATCGACTGCGCCGCCATCTGTCCCTTCACCGATTGGGACAATCAGGGTTGGAACCAGGAGGCAGAGCGGCTGTTTCAGGTCAACATGCTGGGGCCAATGAATTTGGTGCGGGCGGCAATGCCCCGCCTGAAAGCGCGCGGCAAGGGGTCGATCGCATTGGTTGGATCAATCGCCGGGCGCATCGGCGGGGTCCGCGCCGCGCCGCACTATGCCATGAGCAAAGGCGGCATCCATGCGCTGGTGCGCTGGGCGTCGACCCGCATGGCGCCGTCGTGCACCATCAACGCCGTCGCTCCCGGTCCGGTCGACACGCCGATGACCCGCGGCGAAAGCTATGACGCCTCTGGCTTCCCGATGCAGCGCATGGCGACGGCGGACGAGATTGCCGGACCTCTGGTGTTCCTGGTTTCGCCGGCGGCCAGCTATATCAACGGCGCCGTACTCGACATCAACGGCGCGCTGCACTTCAGTTGACCGCCGCGCAGGCTATTTGCCCGCGCTGAGCCGGCTTAGAACGATGACCGGGAAAATGCCGGCCAGCACAATCGCCAGCGCGGATAGCGAGCACGCCTCCAAACGCTCGTCACTGGCCAGTTGATAGACGTGGCTGGCCAGGGTTTCATAGTTGAACGGGCGCAACAGCAGCGTTACCGGCAGCTCTTTCATCGTATCGACAAAAACCAGCGCAACCGAGGTCAGCAAACTGCCGCGCAACAACGGCAGGTGCACCCGCCAGAGCGTTTCCCGGGGCGAGAAGCCCATCGTGCGGGCGGCATCATCCATATGGCCTGTCACCCGGTGCAACCCAGAATCAACCGTGCCATGTGCCAGCGCCAGGAACCGTACCGATAATGCAAATACCAGCGCCAATATGGTGCCGCCGAATACCGCGGTGGGCGTATGTCCAAACCACTCCATAAGATCGGCAAGCACAAGATCCAATCGCGCCAACGGAATCAGCACCCCCAGCGCCAGCACGGCGCCCGGAATCCCATAGCCCAGCGTTGCCAGCCGCACGCCATGGCGCATCCACGGGTTTGGCCGCAAGCGGGCGCCATACGCCAGGAACAACGCTGCAAAGGTCGTCACAATCCCCGCTGCGGAGGCGATAGTAATACTATGCTGCGCCAACACATAAAATTCTGCGAGCGACTGCGCCTCGATCCGGCCCAGGGCGTAATACGATAGCCGACCGGCCGGAACCCCAAATCCCAGGAGCAAAGGCAGGGCGACACACGCGGTGGTCAGCCATCCGGCAGGCCCGGACAATTCCCGGCGCTGGCGTGCGCCGCCGCTGGAATGGAACTTGCGTCCGCCACGCGCGACATACTCCGCAGTCGCCAGGGCCGCGACCAGCACCAACAACACCAACGCAATCTGCGCCGCTCCATCGGGACGGCCCAAATGCAGCCAGACATCAAAAATCCCAACTGTCAGTGTCTGGATACCGAAGTGCTCAACCGCGCCGATATCGTTGATGGTCTCCATCCAGACAATCAAGACCCCGGCCACCAAGGCGGGCCTCGCCAGCGGCAAACCTACCCGCCAAAAGGCGCCGAATGCGCCTTGGCCCAGCAATCTGGCGGCCTCCACCTGCCGGGCGCCTTGCCCAATAAACGCGGAGCGGGCCAGCCAGTAAACATAAGGGTAGAGGCACAGCGACAGGATCACGATCCCACCGCCCAGGGAGCGCACAGCCGGAAAGGCATAGTCCCGTGCGCTCTGCCAGCCGAACACGGCCCGTAGGCTCGCCTGCACCGGCCCAGCGTATTCCAGGAAATCGGTATAGACGAACGCCATCAGGTAGGTCGGCATGGCCAGCGGCAAAAACAGAGCGCTATCCAGCAACCGGCGCCCCGGAAACTCATAAACGCAGACCATCCACGCCAAGGACACGCCAAGCGCCAATGCGCCCAGACCGACGCCGCCACCAAGCAATACCGTGTTGAGCAAATAATCGGGCAAAACGGTCGTCGCCAGGTGCCGCCACAGTTCCAGGCTGGGCGTGATCGACAACCACAGGACCGCCACCAGCGGAACCGCCACCAAAGCGGCAAGGATCGCCACCCCTATCCCCCAGGACCGGCTACCGATACTTCGCCTAGACATTACGATGGCCTACCGCGCCAGAGTCTACTGTACCATGGCCTACCGCTTGATTTTGCGGCCATACAATTCCAACCGATGATCAACCAACTCATAACCGAGTTCGCGGGCAATCCGCTCTTTCATCGCCTCAATTTCGGAATTGTGAAATTCGATTACTTCTCCCGACTCGATGTCG
>JAPOJR010000139.1 GCA_029978325.1 Alphaproteobacteria bacterium
CAGTGAAGCATTGCAACAATAGCGAGTACAGGAAACCCCCACCATGGATCTCTCCCTCTCCGAAGAGCAAAAAATGATCGTCGACCAGGTCCGCCGCTTTGTGCGGGAGGAAATCTGGCCGTTGGAAGACAAGCTCGACCCCGATACCGACGAACTGCCGGAGGCCGACCGTGTCCGCCTGGTCAAACGTACCAAAGAAATGGGCCTGTACGGCCTGGATATTCCGCCAGAATACGGCGGGCCGGATGTGGATATCGTTACCCGCACGCTGATCGCCATCGAAATGAGCCAGCATCGCGCCGGCCTCTACGCGCCCTGCTATGGCGTATTCGGCGGCGTCGGCGGCCCGGGCCAGTTGTTCGAGGCGAATGAGTGGCAGAAGGAGAAGTGGCTCTACCCGACTTTGCGGGGTGAAAAGTCGGCTTTCTTCGGCCTCTCCGAGCCATCTGGCGGATCGGATCCGGCGCGCGCCATTCAAACCCGCGCGGTTGAGGATGGTGACGACTACGTCATCAACGGCTCGAAACTGTGGATCAGCAATGCCGACCGCGCCCAATACGGCCTGGTATTCGCCCGCACCGACGCCAGCAAGGGCCGCGGCGGCGTCACCTGCTTCATCGTCGACACGGACACCCCCGGCTTCCACGTCCGCCGCATCGTGCACACGCTGCGCTCCGCCCGATATGCGACGGAATTGGGCTTTACCGATATGCGCGTGCCGAAAACGCACATTTTGGGCAAGCTGAACGGCGGCTTCTCCATCGCCAACGACCGGTTGGCCCGCCAGCGCATCCCCTACTCCGCCGCCTGCATCGGCGTTGCGATCAAGGCGCACGAACTGGCCGTTGAATACGCCAAGATCCGCGAGACCTTTGGCGCAGCGCTGGCGACACGGCAGTCGATCCAGTGGATGCTGGTGGAAAACGAAATCGACATCCGCGCTGCCCGCTGGCACGCGCTGGAGGCTGCCAGCAAAGCGCACAATGGCGAGCCCTACCGCATGGAATCCTCCATCGCCAAAATCACGGGCAGCGAAGCCGGCGGCCGCGTCGTCGACCGCTGCATGCAGATCCACGGCGGCCTCGGCGTCGCCAAGGACATGCCGTTCGAGCGCTGGTACCGCGAAATGCGCATCCGCCGCATCGGCGAAGGCCCAAACGAGGTGCAACGCCACATCGTCGCCCGCGACGTGCTGGGCATGGGATTGCGCTGAGGCAGATCGGCACCGCCACCGTCTTACCGGGCAGTGGCGGCAGCCCAGATAGCCATGTGACAAGACACCGGCTTGTGTGCGGGTGCGAACGTGCCTATGTGCGCGGCATACTCCACATCATTCTCCGCCGCCTCCGGTCAGCACTGTCCCTGCGCCGAGGTTGGGCGCACATGGAAAGTCTGCCCCATGGATATCCGCAATATCGCGATTATCGCGCACGTCGACCATGGCAAGACCACACTGGTCGATTGCCTTCTGCACCAATCCGGCACCTTCCGCGCCAACCAGCGGGTCGCAGAACGCGCGATGGATTCCAACGATCAAGAACGCGAACGCGGCATCACCATCCTGGCCAAATGCACCAGCGTTGTTTGGAAGAATACCCGCATCAATATCGTCGACACCCCCGGCCACGCCGACTTCGGCGGCGAGGTCGAGCGTATCCTCACCATGGTAGACGGCGTTGTCGTGTTGGTTGACGCCAGCGAAGGGCCGATGCCGCAAACGAAGTTCGTCGTCGGTAAGGCGCTCCGGCTCGGGCTGAACCCCATCGTTCTGATCAACAAGGTCGACAAGCCGGAACAGCGCGCATTCGAAGTACAGGACGAAACATTCGATCTGTTCGCGGCGCTAGACGCCAACGAAGCGCAATTGGATTTCCCGACGCTATTTTCCAGCGCCAAGCAGGGCTGGGCAGCGGAGGACCCGGAGGACCGCCCCGGCAACATGAACGCGCTGTTTGACAAGATCGTCGAGCATGTTCCCGCGCCAAAGGTTGATGCGGACGCCCCCTTCTCGATGCTGGCTGTCACTGTCGAGCGCGATCCTTACTTAGGACGGTTGCTGACAGGCCGAATTCAGAGCGGCAAAGCGCGGCCGAATATGGCGATCCGCGCATTGCACCGCGACGGATCGGTAGTCGAGACCGGCCGTATCTCCAAATTGCTCGCTTTCCGCGGCCTGGCGCGGGAACCGCTGGACGAAGCGGTGGCTGGCGACATCGTCACCATCGCGGGCCTGACAGAAGCAACGGTCGCCGACACCATCGCCGTGCCGGAGGTGGAAACCGCGTTGCCGTCCCAGCCAATCGACCCCTCCACCCTGGCGATGACCTTTTCCATCAACGATTCGCCATTGGCAGGCCTCGAAGGCGACAAGGTGACGAGCCGCCTGATCCGCGACCGCCTGATGCGCGAAGCGGAAGGCAATGTCGCGATTCAGGTGCGTGAGACGGAGGACAAGGACGCCTTTGAAGTCTCCGGCCGCGGCGAGTTGCAGTTGGCCGTGCTGATCGAAAGCATGCGGCGCGAGGGGTTCGAACTCTCGGTCAGCCGTCCGCGCGTACTCTATCGCAGCAACGAACAGGGGCAGCGCGAAGAGCCGATTGAGGAAGTGGTGGTCGACGTCGACGAGGAATACGCCGGCGCAGTGGTCGATAAGATCGGCCGCCGCCGGGGCGAGATGCAGGAAATGCGGCCGGCAGGCGCCGGCAAAACCCGGCTGGTGTTCCATGCGCCGTCCCGCGGCCTGATAGGCTATCTGGGCGAATTCCTGACCGATACCCGCGGCACCGGCGTCATGAACCGGCTGTTCAGCCATTATGCGCCATACAAAGGCCCAATCGAGACCCGCCGCACCGGCGTTCTTATCAGTCTGGAGCAGGGCAAGGCTGTCGCCTATGCGCTCTACAATCTGGAGGAGCGCGGCTTCCTGTTCGTCTCTCCGGGACAGCCGGTCTACCAGGGCCTGATTCTGGGCGAGCACGCCAAGGGCCAGGACCTGGACGTCAACCCGCTGAAGGCGAAGCAGCTCACCAACTTCCGCGCGTCCGGCAAGGATGACGCGCTTGACCTGACACCCCCAATTAACATGACCCTGGAAAAGGCGTTGGCCTATATCGACGACGACGAGTTGGTCGAGGTCACGCCAGAAAGCGTGCGATTGCGCAAACGCTACCTGGATATTCACGAACGCAAGAAGCACGCCCGTCGCGCCGAAGCCGGCTGAGCTGGGTTCTTTGCAATAGGCAGGCTGGCGCCGCGATCAGCGGGCCCGCCGCATCGCGTCGGCGGTTTTCTCCGCAATCATGATAGTGGGGGAGTTGGTGTTGCCGCTGGTGATGGTCGGCATGACGCTGGCGTCGATGACGCGCAGGCGCTCCAGCCCGCGCACACGGCATTCGGTATCGACCACAGCCATGCGGTCGCCCTCCGGCCCCATCTTGGCGGTGCCGACCGGGTGGAAGATGGTGGTGCCGATGTCGCCGGCGGCCTTGTGCAGTTCTTCGTCCGACTGGAAGCTCATGCCGGGGCGGAATTCCTCCGGCTGGTATTTGGCCAGGGCCGCCTGGCCGACGATCTCGCGCGTGATCTGGATGGAGCGGGCGGCAACGCGGCGGTCGCCCTCGGTCGAGAGGTAGTTCGGTGCGATTTCCGGCTTGGCGCGCGGATCCGGCGAGGCGAGGCGGACATGGCCGCGGCTCTCCGGCCGGACGTTGCAGACGCTGGCGGTGAAGGCCGGGAACGGGTCCAGCGGCTCGCCGAACTTGTTCAGGGACAGCGGCTGGACGTGGTATTCCAGGTCCGGCGTCTCGACCGCCGGGTCGGATTTCGTGAACACGCCCAGCTGGCTGGGGGCCATGGACATCGGCCCGCGGCGGGTCAGCAGGTATTCGAGGCCGATCTTGGCCTTGTTGAACAGGCCGATGGAGGACTGGTTCAGCGTCTTGACGCCCTGCACCTTGTAGGCGCAGCGCAGTTGCAGATGATCCTGCAGGTTCTCGCCCAGGCCGGGGATGTCGTGCTGGACGGCAACGCCATGCTCCTGCAGCACCGCGCCGGGGCCGACGCCGGAGACCTGGAGCAGGTGCGGTGAGCCGATGGCGCCTGCCGCCAGGATCACCTCGGCCCTGGCGGAGACCTGATGCGGCTGGCCGTCCTTGGTGAAGGCGATGCCGGTGGCGCGATTGCCCTCGAACAGCACCCGGTCCGCCTGGGCACCGGTCATGACCTGGAGGTTGGCGCGGCTCTTGACCGGCTTCAGAAAGGCGCTGGCGGTGTTCCAGCGCCAGCCGGAGCGTTGGTTGACCTGGAAATAGCCGACGCCCTCGTTATTGCCGCGGTTGAAGTCGTCGGTGCGCGGGATGCCGTAGGCGACGCAGGCGTCAGCGAAGGCGTCCAGGATCTCCCAGGAGATGCGGGCCGGCTCCACCCGCCATTCGCCGCCGGAGCCGTGCAGGTCGGTCTCGCCGCTGAAATGGTCCTCCGACTTGCGGAAATAGGGCAGGCAATCCTCCCAGCCCCAACCGGTGTTGCCGAGTTGGCGCCACTGGTCGTAGTCGCGGGCCTGGCCGCGCATGTAGATCATGCCGTTGATCGAGGAGCAGCCGCCGATCACCTTGCCGCGCGGATAGCCCAGCGAGCGGCCGTTCAGGCCCGGCTCGGCAGCGGTATTGAACAGCCAGTCGGTGCGGGGATTGCCAATGCAGTAGAGATAGCCGACCGGGATCTTGATCCAGATGTAGTTGTCGTTGCCGCCGGCCTCCAGCAACAGGACCTTGGTCGCCGGATCTTCGGACAGGCGGTTGGCCAGCACGCAACCGGCGGAGCCGCCGCCGACGATGACATAGTCGAAATTGGGAAGGGTCTGCATGGGTTAGCGCCGGCTCTCTGCTTAAGGGTGAGGCTGTCGCTTTGTGTTAAGGGGTGCGGGCCGGAATGTTAAGGGGAGATCGTGCGAGGCAGGTAACAGGCGGCAGCAGGCCAAGAGGAGCCCGCCGCCGCCCCGACCGTTTCGCTAGTCGTCGCCGGCAGCGGCAGCAGCTTCCTTGGCAGCCATCTGGGCCTTGAGCTGTTCCGGTGTCAGGCGAACGATGTCCTCGTTCTGGTGGCTGTAGAGGTCGTATTTCTCGACGTCCAGATCCTCCAGCACCAGATCGCCGGCTAGCACCGCCTTCTTCCATTCGGCGTGCGCGGCTTCCTCGCCATGGAATTCCGGCATGACCTCCTCGGCGAACATTTTGAGCGAGCCGCAAATATCCTCGTGGCTGGTTTTGCCGGCCTGGTTCAGCAGGATGACCTGGTCGACGTGCGCATCCTGGAACATGCGCAGCTTGCGCTTGATCGTCTCCGGTGAGCCGATCAGAGCGCCGTCGAATGCCCGCTTTGCCTTTTCTGTATGCCGCCAATCCTGGAATTTTTCCCACAGATTATCGGTGCCTGGCGCCGCCACCCCGTTCCGCCCGTAATGGCTGAGGGCGAAAATGAAGAAGGTCCAGCCGCTGGCCTTTTCATAGGCTTCCTCATCGGTCTCTGCACACATGAAACCGGAGACCATGGCGATGTTCGGGTTCGCCGGATAGTCGGTCAGGCGTTGCTGGTTATGCAGCAGGTTGTTGTAATACTTGTGCACCCAGGCCTTGGCCGCCTCCGGCGAGACAAAGGTAAAGCCGAGGGCGCCCATACCCCAGGCGCCGGCCTGGCCAATGGTGGTGATGTTGGAGCAAGCAACCCAAAGCGGCGGGTGAGGCTTTTGCAGAGGTTTCGGCACGACGTTGCGGGCCGGAAACTTGTAGTAGTCGCCGTCGAACGACCAATCGGTCTTGGTGAACATGGGGATGGTGGCCTTGACCGCCTCTTCCCACCGGTCGCGTTTGGAGCGGACCTGGATGCCGAACGGGTGCAGCTCCGCCGGGCCCGCGCCCTCCCCCATGCCGAACTCAACCCGGCCGCCGGAGACAAGATCCAGGGTCGCCACCTTCTCCGCCACCCGGTGCGGCTGGTTCGTGGTGAGCTGGATGATGCCATAGCCCAGACGAATGTTCTTGGTACGCTGGCTGGCAGCGCCGAGGAAAACCTCCGGGCTGGCGGAGTGGGAATATTCCTCCAGGAAATGGTGCTCCACCTCCCAGGCGTAGTCATACCCGAGCTTATCCGCCAACTCGATCTGGGTGAGGGAATCCTGCAGCAGGTTGAACTCGGCCTGCTCGGTCCAGGGGCGGGGCAGTTGGTGCTCGTAGAAAATGCCGAACTTCATGGGATGGCTCCTTATGGCAGTGACGGCAAGGCTTCCGCCTTTTCCGTCACCATCCTAAGGCCCAAAACCGGCTTACCTACGGGAAAAGATGCCGCGTCCGGTTGGCGAAGGCGACGAGCGACAGCATCACCGGCACCTCGACCAGCACGCCGACCACCGTGGCCAAGGCCGCGCCCGATTCGAGACCGAACAGCGAAATTGCAACCGCAACGGCAAGTTCGAAGAAGTTGGACGTGCCGATCATGGCGCAGGGCGCTGCTACGTTGAACGGCACCTTCCAAGCCCAGGCGGCGGCATAGGCGATAGCGAAAATGCCGTAGGACTGGATCAGCAAGGGCACTGCGATCAGACCGATCAGCGAGGGATCGTTCAGAATCACATGCCCCTGAAACCCGAACAGCAGCACCACGGTCGCCAAAAGCCCCAGAACGGACGCAGGCTTTACCCGGCCGGTAAAGCCATCCACCGCAGCCTGACCACCTTTGGCGATCAGTCTGGCCCGGGTGACAGCGCCGGCCGCCAGCGGAATGACGACATAGAGCGCGACAGAGATCAGCAATGTCTCCCACGGCACCGCAATATCGGTGACGCCCAGCAACAGCGCGACAATCGGCGCGAACGCGAACACCATTACCAGATCGTTCACGCTGACCTGCACCAGCGTGTAGGTCGGGTCGCCCTTGGTCATCTGCGACCAGACGAACACCATGGCGGTACAAGGCGCCGCCCCCAGCAAGATCAGGCCGGCAATGTATTCCTGCGCACTCTTCGGGTCGATCATGTCGGCAAAGACAACCTCGAAGAACAACACGCCAAGGCCCGCCATGGTAAATGGTTTGATCACCCAATTCACCGCCAGCGTAATGACCAATCCCTTTGGCCGGTCACCGATATGGCCGAGGCTGGCAAAATCGACATTGACCATCATCGGGAAAATCATCGCCCAGATCAGCACGGCGACGACCAGATTCACCGAGGCGACTTCCAAACCCGCAAGGAAGCCAAAGACGCCCGGCAGCGCCGTGCCCAGGGCAATTCCGGCGGCAATGCAAAGGCCGATCCAAAGCGACAACCATTTTTCGAAAAATCCGATACCGCCCGGGGCGGCGTCTGGCTGGGGTCGGCTGTTCATTGAAGCATCACTTTCACAACAGGGTCCGGTTGCGGCTATCGGTAACGATATCGCACTGATATGACAGCAGCACTATTGCGCCACGCGGCGTTGCGCCACTAGGATCGCGGCAGCGCATCTTCGGAGCATTTCCGGAGGGGAGACGCAAGCATCGCCAAGGGAGATTCCGACAATGAAACGAATGATGGGAGCAGCAGCCGGACTAGCGCTGATGGCCGCCGCCGGCGGCGCTGCTGCTGCAGACGTCAACCTGCCGAACCAACTGGTCACCACCGCCTACGACACCGGCACCAGCGGCTACAGCCAAATGGTGGCGGTCGGCGCCATGCTGCAGAACAAGTACGGCGTCAATCTGCGCGTATTGCCGGGCAAGAACGACGTGGCGCGGCTGTCGCCGGTTAAGGCGGGCAAGGCGCAGTTCACCGCCACCGGTTCCGACAGCGTTTACGCCCAAGAAGCCGTTTATATCTTCGGCACCGAGAAATGGGGCCCGATGCCGGTGCGCCTGCTGCTGGTCAACCGCTCGAACGGCTGCACCGTGTTCGCAGTCGCCAACGACCTCGGCGTCAAGTCCATGGCCGACCTGAAAGGCAAGCGAGTCGCCTGGGTCCGCGGCGCGCCGGCTTTGCAGAAAGCAGCAGAGGCGTTGCTGGGCTTTGCCGACCTCACCTGGAACGACGTCCAGAAAGTGGAAGTCGGCGGTTGGGGCGATTCGATCAATGGCATCATTGACGGCAATATCGATGCCGCCATCACCGCGTCGCAGTCCACATTCATGTTGAAGGCGGATGCCGCGCCGCGCGGCATTATCCACCCGCCGACACCGCATGCAGACAAGGCAGGCTGGGCGCGGATTCAGAAAATCGTTCCCTGGTATTATCCTAGCATCTGTTCAGATGGCCCCGGCGTGAAAAACGGCCCGGGTGCGGTTGACGGCAAGCAGGAGCAGGTTGCCAGCATCTATCCGATCCTGATTTCCACTACCGATACCTCCGACGATATCGCCTACGGCATGGTCAAGGCCATGGTTGAGAACTTTGCCGACTACAAAGACGGCGCGCCGGGCTCCTACGGTTGGGCGCTCGACAAGCAGGTCGAAGACTTCTACCTGCCAAGCCATCCGGGTGCGATCCGCTATTTCAAGGAAAAGAACGCCTGGAGCGCGGTCAGCCAGGCAAACCATGACAAGCAGATGAAGCGGCAAAGCGTCATCAAGGCGGCCTGGGATGCCTATGCGAAAGCGCCTGGCTCCGATTTCGACAAAGGCTGGATGGCGGCGCGCGCCAAAGCGCTGACCGACGCCGGCTACGATCCGGTCTTTATCGAGTGGTGACGTCCGATTGGGGAGGGAGCGATGCGCCCCCTCCCCGCTTTTTTTCTCTCA
>JAPOJR010000013.1:0-21098 GCA_029978325.1 Alphaproteobacteria bacterium
GTCGTGATTGGCGCAGCACTAGTCCTATCGAACCATTTCAGAACACTGCCTATATCTGGCAAATAGGTGATGGATGTCACCACCCGGCCACGAAAGAATATGCCACATCTCTTCGGTCTGGGTCGACGCCCACAAAACAGCAGACGATTGGGTCATCAAAATGTCTGAAACACCGATTGGCGCCATCATTCTTGCCGCTGGCAAGGGTACACGGATGAAATCGGATTTGCCCAAAGTATTGCATAGCTTGGCCGGGAAGCCGATGGTCAGGCATGTTACCGATTTGGTTGAGCGATTGGCCCCACAACGTATTTGCGTCGTAATCGCCCCCGGCATGGCACAGGTGGCCGCTGCGGTTGCGCCGTACCGGACGGCAATCCAAGCGGAGGCGCTGGGCACCGGGCACGCGGCTCTCAGCGCTGCGCCGGAGATGCGGGATTTCACCGGCAATGTGTTCATCCTCTTCGGCGATACGCCGCTGATTACCGCGGAGACACTGCAAGCCATGCTGTCGGCCCGCAGCTCGGCTACGTCGCCTGCCGTCGTAGTGCTGGGTATGCGACCTGCCGGCCCGAATGCGTATGGCCGCCTGATCCAGGCGGCGGATGGGTCGCTTGAGCGCATCGTCGAGTTTAAGGACGCGACCGATGCTGAAAAGGCCGCGCCGCTCTGCAATTCCGGCGTGATGTTGGTCGATGGCGCGCGCCTGTTCGGGTGGCTGGATCAGATCGGCAATGACAATGCCAAAGGAGAATATTACCTCACGGATATCGTTGCCCTTGCCCGGGCGGACGGAGCAGCCTGCGCCGTGGTAGAGGGCTCGGAAGAGGAGCTGCTCGGCATCAATTCCCGTGTCGAGCTGGCGGCGGGCGAGGCAATCCTGCAACGGCGGTTGCGCGAGGCGGCCATGCTGGCCGGCGTCACGATGCCAATGCCCGAGACTGTGTACCTGCATTGCGATACCCGCTTCGGCCGGGATGTTTTTGTCGGGCCGCACACCGTATTCGGCCCTGGTGTCACTATCGGCAACAACGTCGAGATCAAGGGCTTCTGCCATTTCGAGGGTGCCAAAGTCGCTGATGGCGCAATCCTGGGCCCCTATGCGCGCCTGCGTCCCGGCGCCGATATCGGCGAGAATGCGCACTTGGGAAACTTCGTCGAAATCAAGAAGGCGACAATCGAAGCCGGAGCCAAGGTCAATCATCTGTCCTACATAGGCGATGCACGGGTCGGCGCGGGCGCGAATATCGGCGCCGGTACGATCACCTGCAACTATGACGGTTTCGACAAGCATTTCACCGACATCGGCGCTGGTGCATTTATCGGCACCAACACCTCGTTGGTTGCCCCCGTGACCATCGGCGACGGTGCTATGACGGCGGCGGGCTCTACGATCTCTCGCAACGTGCCGGCCGACACTTTGTCGATCGAGCGCGCAAGCGAAGAGCACAAACCCGGTTGGGTGGCGCGGTTCCGTGCGCGCAAGCTGCGCGCCAAGCAGGACCACGCCGCCGACTAAATAACGCCTGTAAACCACCACGCGACCTGACGGAGCGTTCTCAATCAATGTGCGGGATTATCGGAATCGTTGGCCAGCGCCCGGTTGCCAACCTGTTGGTGGACGCGCTGAAGCGGTTGGAGTACCGGGGGTATGACTCGGCTGGCATAGCGACGTTGGTCGAAGGCCGCATCGATCGGCGAAGGGCCGAAGGCAAGCTGGTGAATTTGGAGGCCAGGGTCGAGACCCAGCCGATCGGCGGCATTGTCGGCATCGGCCATACCCGCTGGGCGACGCACGGCGCGCCCACGGAAACCAACGCACATCCGCATGCAACGGATCGTGTTGCCGTTGTGCACAATGGTATCATCGAGAATTTCCAGGAATTGCGCGGCGAGTTGGAGGCGAAAGGCCACACCTTCGACACCGAAACCGATACAGAGGTTATCGCGCATCTGCTGACCCGTTCGTTGATCGATGGCTCCGATCCGGTTGCAGCCGTACGGTCGATGCTGGGGCGGGTTCAGGGCGCTTTTGCTCTGGCTATCATCTTTACGGGCGAGCACGACCTGATGATCGGGGCCCGCCAGGGCAGCCCCTTGGCCTTGGGCTATGGCGATGGCGAGATGTACCTGGGCTCGGACGCTTTGGCGTTGGCGCCGCTGACCCGCCGGCTTTCGTACTTGGAAGAGGGCGACTGGGTCGTGATCCGGGGCAACAAGGCCCAGGTCTATGACGTGGCCAACCAGCCGGTCACCCGGGAAATCAAGGAAAGCGCCATCTCCGGCGCGATGATCGGCAAGGGCAACTACCGCCATTTCATGCTGAAGGAGATTTACGAACAGCCGAGCGTCGTCGGCGACACGCTGCGCGCGCTGTTCAATCCCTCCACCCGCTCGGTACAGATGCCGGAGTTGCCGATCGATCTGGCCAAGGTCTCGCGCTTCACCATCAACGCGTGTGGCACGGCCTATTATGCCGGCCTGGTTGGGAAGTATTGGTTGGAACAGATCGCCCGCGTGCCGACCGATGTCGATATCGCCAGCGAGTTCCGCTATCGCGAGGCGCCATTGCCGGAAAACGGCGTTGCCATGTGCATCAGCCAATCGGGCGAAACCATCGATACGCTCGAATCGCTGCGCTATGCCAAGCGCCAGGGCCAGACCATCATTTCGGTCGTGAACGTGTTGGAAAGCGCCATCGCGCGCGAAAGCCACGCAACGTTGTCGACCCTGGCCGGACCGGAAATCGGTGTCGCCTCGACCAAAGCGTTCACGACGCAGCTGACGGTCATGGCCGCCCTCGCCATCGCCACCGGCGTTGCCCGTGGCGCGATCAGTCCGGATCGCGCGGCGCGCCTGACGCATTCGCTGTTGGAGGTGCCGGCGCGAATCGCCGAGGTGCTCAATCACGATGGCCGCATCCAGGAAATTGCCCAATGGGTGTCCGAGGCGCGCGACGTGCTGTATCTCGGCCGCGGCTCTTCCTATCCGATTGCGCTCGAAGGTGCGCTGAAGCTGAAGGAAATCAGCTATATCCATGCCGAGGGCTATGCCGCCGGCGAGATGAAACACGGCCCGATCGCGCTGATCGACGATACGGTGCCTGTGGTGTTCATCGCTCCCAGCGACGCCCTGTTCGACAAGACCGCATCGAACCTGGAGCAGGTGGTGGCGCGGGGGGGCAAGCCGATCCTGTTCGCCGACAAAAAGGGCATCGCCCGCGTCGGCGCTCACGCTGTCCATGCCATTGAAATGCCGGAAATCGATCCGTTCGTTGCGCCGATCCTTTATGCCATTCCGGTGCAGCTGCTTTCCTACCATGCTGCGGTTGCCAAGGGCACCGATGTCGACCAGCCGCGCAACCTGGCCAAGAGCGTTACGGTAGAGTAATCGGCTATATGGGCCGCGGCTTGATGGCAGCTTCAGAAATGCGCCGCTAAAGCCTCTCGCCAGTGCGGGAATGATCGCTTATATCAGCGGCCATGATAGACCTCGCCCGCATCCGCAATTTCTCCATCATTGCCCATATCGATCATGGCAAGTCGACGCTTGCCGATCGGTTGATCCAGCATTGCGGCGGCCTGACCGACCGCGAAATGCATGAGCAAGTGCTCGACAATATGGATATCGAGCGCGAGCGGGGCATCACGATCAAGGCACAGACCGTGCGCCTGGTCTACCCGGCCGCCGATGGGGAGACCTACTACCTCAACCTGATCGATACCCCTGGCCACGTCGACTTCTCCTATGAGGTCAGCCGTTCGCTGGCGGCCTGTGAGGGTTCGTTGCTGGTGGTGGACGCGACGCAAGGCGTTGAGGCGCAGACGCTCGCCAACGTCTATCAGGCCATCGAGAACGATCACGAAATCATCCCGGTCCTGAACAAGATCGACCTGCCTGCCGCTGAACCCGAGCAGATCCAGGAGCAGATCGAGGACGTGATCGGCCTCGACGCCTCCGAGGCCCTGATGATTTCCGCCAAGACGGGCCTGGGCATCCCGGAGGTGCTGGAGGCCCTGGTGCACCGGCTGCCGCCCCCGACCGGCGATGCGGACGCGCCGTTGCAGGCGCTGTTGGTCGATAGCTGGTATGACCAGTACTTGGGCGTGATCGTACTGGTGCGCGTGATGAACGGCGTGCTGCGCAAGGGCATACGCATGCGGATGATGGAGACAGGCGCCGTTTACGAGGTCGAAGACGTCGGCGTCTTTTCGCCCAAGCGCCTCTCGACCGGCGAGCTGGGGCCGGGCGAACTCGGCTGGGTCAACGCGGCGATCAAGTCAGTTGCCGATACGAATGTCGGCGACACCATCACTGACGACCGCAGGCCCGCGCCCGAAGCGCTGGAAGGCTTCAAGCCGAACCTGCCGGTGGTGTTCTGCGGACTGTTTCCGGTCGATGCTGCCGATTTCGAACACCTGCGCGACAGCCTTGCCAAGCTGCGCCTGAACGATGCCAGCTTCGAGTTCGAGCCGGAAAGCTCGCCGGCGCTGGGGTTTGGCTTCCGCTGCGGTTTCCTTGGCCTGCTGCACCTGGAAATTATCCAGGAACGGCTGGACCGTGAATTTGATATCGACCTGATCGCAACTGCGCCCAGTGTCGTTTATCGCCTGCACATGACCGACGGCACGATGAAGGAATTGCACAACCCGGCGGATATGCCGGATGTCGTGCGGATCGACCATATCGAAGAGCCGTGGATCAAAGCCACCATCATGCTGCCGGATGAGCATTTGGGCGGCGTGCTGAAGCTTTGCGAGGAACGACGCGGCATCCAGCAGGAACTGACATATGCCGGCAACCGCGCCATGTTGGTTTACCGCCTGCCGTTGAACGAAATCGTCTTCGACTTCTATGACCGTCTGAAATCGATCAGCCGTGGCTATGCCAGCTTTGACTATCATATTGACGGCTATGAAGAGGGCGACCTGGTCAAGCTGTCGATCCTGGTCAACAGCGAGCCGGTGGATGCGCTGTCGATCATCGTGCACCGCAGCCAGTCGGAATACCGCGGGCGCATGCTGTGTTCGCGGTTGAAGGATCTAATTCCGCGGCAGTTGTTCAAGATTCCGATTCAGGCCGCCATTGGCGCCAAGGTCATCGCCCGCGAAACCATCAGCGCCATGCGCAAGGACGTTACCGCCAAATGCTATGGCGGCGACATCACCCGCAAGAAAAAGCTGTTGGAGAAGCAAAAGGCCGGCAAGAAGAAAATGCGCCAGTTCGGCAGCGTCGAAATTCCGCAAAGCGCCTTTATCGCCGCCCTGAAAATGGGCGAGGACTGATCCGCCAGCCTCGCCCGTTCTGGTCTCAGGCCGCCGCGTTCTGCTGGTCCGGGCCGTTTTCGAAGATATAGGGCGCCATCGTTTCCTGCGCCTGCATCCGCCGCTCGTGCCAGCGTTGGCCGCCGCCATAGTAGGCCAGCGAGCCTGGTTTGGCGTTGCCGTCGCCATTGTAATACGAGTTACAATCGCGCAGCGGCGCTGACAGCAGGTCCATCTCCGCGCAATGCGCGACATAGGCGTCCTCAGCATCCGTGCGGACATCGACCGACCGGGCGCCGCGGTCGCGCATTTCCGACAGCATCCAGGTGACGTAGCTGGCGTGCATTTCTGACACGCGCGTAAAGTTGAACTGGCCGCCGCCGCCCTGCGGGCCGTTCATGATGAACAGGTTGGGGAAACCTGCGGAATGCATGCCGAGGAAGGTCTTAGTGCCGTCCTCCTGCCATTTTTCCGACAGGGTCTGGCCATTGCGGCCACGGATCATGTTGAAAGAGCCGGTGCCCATCCAGACAAAGCCGGTGGCGTAAATCAGCACGTCCAGCGGATATTCCGTGCCGTTGTGCACAACGCCGCGCTCGTTGATCTGGGTGACGCCGGTCGGCGCGGTATCCACCAGGTGAACGTGCGGCAGGTTAAAGGTCGGCAGGTATTCGTCGTGGAATGTCGGACGTTTGCAGCCATAGGGATAGTAGGGCTTCAGTGCAGCGGCGGTGACGGGGTCCTCGACGATGCTGTCAACGCGGGCGCGGATTTGCTCCATGATGCGGAAATTGGTGTTGAGCTGTTTCTGGATTAGCTCCTCTGGCGAGATTTCCGCATTGTGCCGGCGCGGTTTCTTAACGGTTTCGACCTTGCCCGCCAGGAAGTCGTCGTTGCCCTGCAGAGCCGCGCGCCCGGCGGAGATCAGGGCCAACCGTTCGCGCCGCTTGACCGCCCAGTTCGGTTCGTTCGGCCAGGTGCGGCGCTCCTCCTCCGTGGTCTCGCGCTGGTCGCGGACGTCTATAGAGGATGGTGTGCGCTGGAAAACATACAGGTCTTTGACCACTTTGGCGATTTCCGGCACGATTTGCACCGCCGTTGCGCCGGTGCCAATGATGCCGACGCGCTTGCCAGCCAAGTCGATGTTGTAGTTCCAGCGCGACGTATGGAAGGCGTCGCCCTTGAATGTCTCCATCCCGTCGATCTTGGCCAGTTTGGGCGTGGTCAGGATGCCGTTCGCCAGGACGACATAGCGCGCCTTCATTGCGTCGCCGCGGTCCGTCTTGACGATCCAGCGGCCCAGACTCTCGTCCCAATTCGTCTCCTCGACGGTGGTGTGAAACAGGGTGCGGTCGTAGAGGCCGAACCGCTCGGCCATCGACTGGCAATATTCGAGGATTTCAAAGCCGGAGGCGAATTTCATCGACGGGATATAGCCCATCTCCTCCAGCAACGGCAGGTAGCTGTAGCTTTCGACGTCGCAGGCAATGCCCGGGTAGCGGTTCCAGTACCAGGTGCCGCCGACGTCGCCGCCTTTCTCGCAGAAGCGCACGTCGGTAAAGCCGGCGTCGCGCAGCCGGTACCACAGCAGCATCGCGCCGAAACCCGCGCCAACGACCAGGATTTCGCATTCGTCCGTGAGGGCCTCGCGCTGGACCGGCGGCTCGGAGTAAACGTCCTCCAGATACTTGGCGAATTCGCCCTCCATGGCGATGTAGTCGGCTGCCCCGCTGCGGGCTTCCTTGTTGGCCCGATAGCGCGCTTGTTCCTCTGCGTTGAACACTGCGCCCGGCGGCGGCTCCGGCAGGGTGGTCAGGCGTTTGTCGGTGATGACGGAATAGCCCTTGCCGCGGATCTTGTCGGAGGCTTTGGCGGCGCGGGTGTTGAAAATCTTGCGGCCGGTGGCCGGGTCGATCGTGATGGCGGGCATGGATGCGTTTCTCGAATTCTGGAGTGGGCCGGGCGCTTGGGGCGCTTTCAAGGCTTGTTGGCGGCCAGCATAAGCCAGTCGCGACTTTAGAGCCAAGGGCTTTGCGCCCGTGTTACCCTGCCTTAGGCTCGCCCCTCATAGCAAAAGCAGGCAGATTGTTCCGACCATGACAAATTCCCTCAAAGCGCTGGGTCGCTATCGACCTTACGGCTGGCTCGCCACGGTGGGCGTGATACTGCCGTCGGCCAACACGGTGATGGAGCCGGAACTCGCCCGGCTTTCGCCGGCTGGCGTTACCTGGCACGGGGCCCGCACGCCCGTGCGCGGCGTGCCTTCGCAAGATAGCCTGAATGCCATGGCTGCGGGTACGGAGGCGGCGGCAGAGGACCTTGCCAGCGCCGAAGTGGATCTGGTGCTGTACGGCTGCACATCCGGCAGCTTTATGACCGACGGCGAGCGGCTGGTGCAGCGCCTCCAGGAAATCGCGGGCGTTCCCGCTACCACGACGGCGGCCTGCGTGCTGGCAGCGTTGCGGGCGCTGGGCGCGGGCAAGGTCGCCCTGGCGACCCCGTATCGCCAATTCATCACGGACGGCGAGGTGGCCTGGCTGAAGGCAGAGGGCTTTGAAGTCACCTCGGCGTTGGGCCTGGACATGGGCGCGACGGAAGCGGAGCGCCGGGCCATCAACCGTATCCCGCCGGAAGTCTGCTACCGCCTGGGACGCGAGGCCGACCGGCCCGATGCTGATGTCCTGTTCCTATCCTGCACCGCCATGGCCAGCCTGACTGTCGTGCAGGCGCTGGAGCGAGACCTGGGCAAACCGGTGGTTACCTCTAATCTGGCCAGCGCCTGGTGGGCATTGCAGCTTTTGGGCATCAAGGTGCCATTGATGCTGGGGACACGGTTGACCGGCTCGCCGTCGAACTGATCGCCTGTCAGGCCTGCCCGCCTTGGCTGGCATGGCGGGTTGGTTTGCCGATGGGGTGCGTCGTGGGTTCCATCGGTCCGGCTGCGGTCATCGAATTGGGTATCTTAACCGCATCAATTTTTAGTTCGGCCGCCAGTTCACCGAATGGCCGTCCGAATTTCTCGGCTGCATCGGTCAACAATCGCAGCGCTTTGTTGCCGCGCATCGCTCCCAATCGGCCGCTAATCCGCGTGGCATGGCCGCTGGTGTCGCGGATATGCAATTCCACCGGCGTGTTCGCGTCTGCAGACAGCGGCAGCAGATCGCCGACCTGCCAGCGCATTACCCGGTCCAACGGTATGGTCAGCCGCTCCAGCTCTGCATCGATAGGCAGGGGGTGGGCCAGCAACGCTTGGGTGATATGGCGGGCCCAAACCAGGTCATTGGCCTTCTGATCACCGCGATAGGCCTCTGTCAGATAGCGGCGGATCGGCTCCAGCATCGGCATGGGCAGCACCACGTCGATCTGGCCGCACCGACCGGCGTCGCCGATATCTACCTGGATCCGCGCTAGGAACGCTGGTGTTTGCGGACGGGTTATGGCAGCGAATTGGGGCGAGGTCTCGATACGCTCACAATGCATGTCTACTGCGCCGATCTCGGTTCGGGCCGCCGTAAATGCGTCGGCCAGCTCGCACAGAACGGCGTCAACCAATTGCCGAGCCAATGCACGATCGAGGTGCGTAGCGCTGCGTGGTTCCGGATCGAAGGATGTTTCCGCGTCGCCGCCCAGCAGGAATTCCAGATTGGCCTCGGCGATGCCGCCATCGATAACGACGAGACCATGATCATGCCATTCCTCAGCACGAAAGACGCACAAAAGACCGGCGAACGGCAGGTCCTCCATGTAATGGCCGAAGCGGATAATATCCTTGCTCATTACTTGCGCTTCCACCGTAACACCGTAAACCTGCGCCAGCCGCTGCATCAGACGGCGGATCAATTGGTCCCATACGACATCCAGCAGAGGATAACGTTCGAACCTGTCGATAGTTTTATTGATCTTGCTGCGGATTACTTTGCGGTTTTGTTCGCTGGAATTGGTTTTGGACTGAACCTGGTCTGCCATGGGGTCCCGTTCGTTCGGCTGCCATACATCGCTGTCCGCCACTTTCGGCCCGTGTCGGTCAAAATCGGCTTAATGCGCTGGCGGAGGGGGCGGAATTTTTCTTACACGGCCTGCCAGAGCCGCTAGACTTGCGGGCGATCCCTCTTTCTGGAGACCTATCTCATGCCCATCGTTCCCAACATTGCCAAAGACAAAATGAAAGCTGGCGAGCTGGCGCTTGGCTTCGGCGTCCGCAACGCCCGCAGCGTCGATATTGCCAAGATTGCCAAGGTCTGCGGCTTCGATTGGCTGTTCATCGACCTGGAGCACAACACCATGTCGATCGACATGGCGGTGCAGATCTCCGTCGCGGCCCTCGACGCCGGCATCACGCCGATCCCGCGGGCCAGCGCGCATGAACGGTTCCAGACCTCGCGCCCGTTGGACGGAGGGGCCCAGGGCATTGTTGTGCCGCACGTCGATACGGTGGAAGAGGCGCAGCGGGTTGCTGACCAGGCGCTGTTCCCGCCGCTCGGCCACCGTTCGATCAGTGGCACGCAGCCGGTGCTGGGCTATGAGAGCATGCCCATCAAGAAAATGGCGGAGGTCATCAACGACAACCTGCTGGTCACGGTCATGCTGGAGACGCCGACCGCCATCGCCAATGCCGACGCCATTGCCGCGGTGCCCGGCATCGACTGCCTGCTGATCGGCACGAACGACCTTTGCGCCGAGATGGGCATTCACGGCCAGTATGGGCATGAGAATGTGGCCAAGGCGTACGATACCGCTGCAGCGGCTTGCCGCAACAATGGCAAGTTCCTTGGCATGGGCGGCGTCTATGACGAGGAACTGGCGACCAAATACATCCAGAAGGGCGCACAGATGATCCTGTCCGGGCAAGACCTGGGCTGGATGATGCAGGCGGCCAAGGCGCGCTCTGGCTTCCTGCGCTCAATCAAGCGCTAGCCGTCCGCGAAGGAGACCCGGCCCATGCAACTCGGCTATGCCGTGCCCTATGCGGACTTCGGTGGCGATCCGACCGATGTCAAAGTCATCGCGCAGACGGCGGAGGGGCTGGGCTTCTCCTACCTGGCCTGTCCGGACCATGTGCTGGGCGCGAACGCGGCCAGCCGGCCCGGCTGGGGCAACATGAACACCTCGGCAGATACCTTCGTCGATGCGTTCGTGCTGCTGGGCTATCTGGCCGGCGTCTGCCCGACTATCGGCTTTTCGACGGAGGTGCTGATCCTGGCGCAGCGTCAGGCCGTGCTGGTGGCCAAGCAGGCGGCCTCACTCGCCACCCTTTCGGGCGAGCGGTTCCGTTTCGGCGTCGGCATCGGCTGGAACCCGGTGGAGTTCCAGGGCCTCGGCATGGACTTCTCCAACCGCGGCCGCCGGTCGGAGGAGCAGGTTCAGGTGATGCAGGCGCTCTGGGCCGCCGACCACGTCACCTTCAAGGGGGATTGGCACGAGATCGACGACGCCGGCATCAACCCGCGCCCGCCGTCGGGCAAGGTGCCGCTCTGGTTCGGCGGACACGCGCCGGCGACGATTCGACGGCTCGCGCAATACGGCGACGGCTGGATGTATCTGAACCACCCGCCAGGCGATGCGGCGCTGCGCGACTTCGACACCCTGCGCGCCGCGTGGGCCAAGGCCGGCCGCAGCGGCGAGCCCGGCCTCAGCGTCCGTGTCTCCGCCGGCTCCGGCACGCCGGACGACTGGCGGCGGACGATTGAGTTCTGGAAGGCCAACGGCGTCGGCTACTTCACGCTCGCCAACGCCTACAGCCGCAACGAGTTCACCCGAATCGAGGGCCGCACGGTCTCGGCCCACCTTGAAGCTATGATCCGCTATCACGCAGCGGTGGCCGACTTGTTCTGACCGCCGCCCGTCTGGCTTTATCCCTACAGGAACCTGTCATATGCAACTCGGCATCACCCTGCCCACCATCGACATTGGCGGCGATCCGGTCGCCGTCAAAACCATGGCGCAAACGGCTGAAGGCATCGGCTACGACTATATTGCGGTCGCAGACCATGTCCTTGGCGTCAACGCCGCTAGCCGGCCGGATTGGGGCGCGCGCAACACGTCGGCGGATTGCTTCCACGATCCGTTCGTGCTGTTCGGCTATTTGGCGTCCTGCACCGACCGCATCGGTTTTTCGACCGAGGTGATGATCATCGCCCAGCGCCAGGCAGCCTTGATGGCCAAGCAGGCGGCCTCGCTGGATGTGTTGTCGGGCAGCCGCTTCCGCTTCGGCGTCGGGGTCGGCTGGAACCCGGTTGAGTACGTCGGCCTCGGTATGGATTTTACCAACCGTGGCAGGCGCTCGGCAGAGCAGGTGGAGGTGATGCAGGCCCTGTGGGCGGACGAGCATGTGACGTTCAAAGGCCAATGGCACGAAATCGACGATGCCGGCATCAACCCACTGCCGCTGCAGCGCCGCGTGCCGGTCTGGTTCGGCGGCCATGCCGACGTCACGTTGCAACGCATCGCGCAGTATGGTGACGGCTGGATCATGCTGTCGCACCCGGAAGGGCCTGAGGCTGAGCGAGCCTTCGATACGCTGCGCGGCTATTGGGCGAAAGCCGGCCGCGCAGGCGAACCCGGCCTTTCGGTATGGGTCTCGAACGCAGAAGGCGGGCCGCAGGATTGGCGCAAGGCCATCGCGTACTGGAAGAGCGTTGGCGTCAGCCACGTGACCGTTAACAACTCATTTGGCCGCTATCATCACAAGCGCATCGAGGGCCGCTCTCTGGCCGACCATTTGCAAGCGATGGTGCAATACCGTGCCGCCGTCGCCGATCTCCTCTAACCCTGAAGGACCGCAATACTATGGTTCAAATTGCTGAAGAACACCGCATGCTCCAGGACCTCGTCGCCAAGTTTGTCGATGAGGAATTGATCCCGCTGGAGAAGAATGTCCTCGAACGCGAAGCCACCGGAGGCGTTGGCGGCCTCTCGGCGGAAGAAGAGGCCGGGCTGTTCGCCAAGTGCAAGGAATTGGGCCTGTGGGCGCTGGATGCGCCGGAGGAGGTGGGCGGCGCCAACCTGCCGGCATTGGCGCTGGTCGGCGTGAATTTCGAGCTGGGGCGCACCTGTATCCCGTTTGTCTTCCCGCCGGACGCGCCGAACATGCACATGATGGTCAAGGTCGCGACCGAGGAGCAGAAGCGCAAATACCTGGATCCCTATGTGAAAGGCGATTTTGGCTCGGCCATGGGTATTTCCGAGCCCGGCGCCGGCGGCGACCCGGCGGAGATGCGCACCCGCGCCGTCAAGGATGGCGACCATTGGGTCATCAACGGCCGTAAGATCTGGGTCAGTCGGGTGCCCAAGGCGGACTTTATGATCCTGATGGCCTTGACCGACCCGGCCAAGAAGGCCCGCGGCGGCATCACCGCCTTCATCGTCGACAAGGACACCCCCGGCTTCACGATTGAACGCGAAATCAAGATGCTGGCCGGTGCCCGCACCTATGAACTGGTGTTCGACGACATGCGCCTGCACGAGAGTCAGGTTCTGGGCGAGGTCGGCAACGGCTTCGGTCCGATGCAGTTGCGCCTGACCGTACGCCGCCTGCAAATCGGCGCCTGGGCCGTCGGCATGGCGAACCGCGCGCTGCAGATGATGTGCGAGCACGCGCAGCAGCGCGTCACCTTTGGCTCGCGCCTGGCGGACAAGCAGAATATCCAATGGTGGATTGCCGACGCTGCCACCAAGATTCACGCGACGAAGCTGATGATTCTGGATGCGGCGGAAAAGCAGGACGCCGGCAACACCGACTTGCGGACCGAAGCCAGCATGATCAAGCTCTACGCGACCGAGATGGTCTCGGAAGTGCTGGATCACGCTATGCAGACCTTCGGCGCCATGGGCATGACCAAGGAGTTGCCCCTGCAACTGATGGCGCAACGCGCCCGCCTGATGCGCATCTACGAAGGCCCGAGCGAGGTGCACCGCATGGTCATCGCGCGGCGGACCCTGCGCCAGTTCGGCTAGGCCCGAAATCTTTCCCTATTCCCTCTGATCCTGAGCGGCCCCAGCCAGTGGCTGGGGCGCTGCTCCAGGTGAGATCGAAAGACATTTGCCCATGCTGATTGCAGACGCACAAATCCATATCTGGGATGAAGACCGGCCGGACCGGCCATGGCCGACCGGGAGAGGCGGCAAACCGCAGCGGGACGTGCCGTATCTGGCGCCGGAACTGATCGGCCTGATGGATGATGGCGGCATCGACCGTGCCGTTCTGGTGCCGCCGTCGTGGGAGGGCGACTACAACGACCTCGCGATCCAGGCGGTGCAGGACTATCCCGGCCGCTTTGCCATCATGGGCCGGGCCAGTGTCAACCAGGCCGAGTCCGAACCGCTGTTCGAGACCTGGAAGGACCAGCCCGGCATGCTGGGCCTGCGCTATACCTTCCACACGCCGGAGCAACGGCGTTGGCTGGCGGAGGGCACGGTCGATTGGCTCTGGGCCGCCGCCGAAAAGCACGGCCTGCACATCATGATGCTGCCACCGGGTCAACTCGACAAAGTCGCCGGCATCTGTGAGCGCCATCCCGACCTGAAGATCACGCTGGACCATTCTGCCATTCCCTCGCAGAGCAAGGATGACGCGGCGTTCGGTCATATCCCGGCGCTGTGCGAGATGGCGCGGTACCCGAACCTGGCGACCAAGGTCTCGGCCTTTCCCTGCTATACCACGGCGGCCTATCCCTATCCGGGCCAGCTACAGGATTCTGTGTTGCGTCTTCTCGAGGCGTTCGGGCCGTCGCGTACCTTCTGGGGAACGGATATCACCCGCTCGCCGATCACCTACCGGCAGCATGTGGAGCTGTTCACCAAACACATCTCTGGCATCCCGCCGGAGGTCATGGGCGAATCGCTCTGCAAGTGGTTGGGCTGGCCGCTTTAGTCGGCTGGCTCAAGGCGCAACAGGCGGCCGTTCTGCGCATCGGTCAGCAGATACACCAGACCATCCGGGCCGACGCGTACATCGCGGATGCGGCCGACGGCGCGCTGTAGGAAGCGTTCCTCGCTGACGACCTGCTCGCCATCCAGCGTAAGGCGTGACACCAACTGGTCTTTCAGCGCACCGACCAGCAAGTTTCCGCGCCATTTCGGGAAGGCGTCGCCCTGGTAGAACGCCATGCCCGAGGGCGCGATGCTGGGAACCCATGTGTAGATCGGGTCCGTGACGCCGGGCGCCGTGGGATTGCCGGCTCCAACCGGTAATCCGTTATAGTTTACGCCATGGCTGACCAGCGGCCATCCATAGTTGGCGCCGGCACGAATGAGATTCACTTCATCGCCGCCACGTGGCCCGTGCTCTTGTATCCAAAGTTGCCCGGTTTTCGGGTGAATTGCGGCGCCTTGCGGATTGCGGTGCCCGAAGGAGTAAATCTCCGGCAGCGCATCCGAACGACTGACAAACGGATTGTCTGCCGGAACCTGACCATCCGCCATCACACGGATGACAGAGCCGCTGTGGTCCATCAAATTCTGCGCCGGCGATTTCTGGCCGCGCTCGCCGATGGTAAGAGAGAGGCTGCCATCTGAGAGCACGACAATCCGGCCCCCAAAATGCAGACCGCCCTCGTGGTTCGGCTGCGCACTGAACAGGACTTTCAGGTTCTCCAATCGGTTTTGCGACAGGCGCGCACGTGCCAGCCGTGTGTTCGCGCCGCCGATAAAGCCTCCGGCAGCATAGCTTAAATAGACAGTCTGGCTGTCGGCAAAGTCCGGGCTGGCAACGATATCCAGCAATCCTCCCTGTCCGGAGGCATAGACATCCGGCAGGCCCGATATCGGTTGGCGCTCGCGCCCATCGGCGCTGAAACGCCAGAGTCGCCCAGGCCGCTCGGTAACCAAAAAACCACCGTCCGGCAGAAAGGCCACAGACCATGGGTGTTCCAAGTTGTCGGCCAGCTCGACAATACGAACCCGATGCTGGTCCGTCTGAACTTCTCCCAACGGCTTGTTGGCAAAGGCAGGCAGCGCCGACACCAGGATCGCCAATCCGGTCCTGAGCGTCATCGCTGCCATCACGCGTAGTCTGTTCATCCGCTTGAACCCTTGAAGCTGGCAAGCTCCAGATATAGGTTCGCTCCAAACCAAATCAGCCCTCGACGGCGTCGGATCGGTTGAGCCGTTCGGTCAACTTCGCCGACGCCTTCGAGGGCCGGGACATAAGCCTGTCAGGCCTTACGTCTTGGCCGCGTACGGCGGCGGCACGAAGTAGCGCGGGAATTCGCCGATGTTGACCATATCGACCTCTACCATGGTTGGGCCGTTCACCTTCAAGGCTTCTGCCACGGTCTCGCCGAACTTGGCACCATCGGACACCTTGAAGTAGGGCATGCCGGCCAATTCGGCCAACTTGTCCAGCGGCGGGCCGACCGGGTCGGCGAAGAAGTGCCGCTCGCCATACATCGCAGACTGGATGTCCTTGATGACGCCATATTGCTGGTCGTTCATCACCAGGATGCAGCAGTCGATATTCTCCTGCACTGCGGTCCAGATCTCGCCCAGGTTCAGGAAGAAGCCGCCGTCGCCGGTCATGGCCACCGTCTTCTTGCCGGACCCGAGTGCAGCACCCATGCCCAGCTGGAAGCCCGGGCCGATGGCCGCGCCGACGGGATAGATGTTGGTCTCTGGCGACAATATGGGGAACAGGCGATAACCCCAGGTCGTGTGCGACTTGGTGATATCGCGCACGAACATGGCGTCGTCAGGCATGGCCTTGCGCAATTGCTCGGCAAAGTCGGCATAGACGCCCAGCGTTTTCTTGTAGTCGGCGTGCACGTCTTTCTTGAGTTGCACCATCTCGTCACGATAGGCCTGCGACGTCGACAGCTTGCCTTCCAGCCGGTCCGCCAGCGCATTCAGGGCCGCCCCAGCATCGCCGACATGGAAAAGACTGGACGAATAGGTCCGGCCATTGGCAGCCGGATCGATGTCGATCTGAATGCGGTTCGATGGCAGTTCCACGCTCAGGTCGCGGGTTTCCTGCCCACGCACCCGCGAGCCAGCGATCAGCATGCAATCGACGGTCTTGTAATAGGCTTCAACCCGTGGCACGGCATTGAAAGCGCCGATCACCATTGGGTCGGTCTCCGGGATAACGCCACGGCCGAGGCCGGATGTGATCAGCGGAATGCCCATGTCGATGAAGCGTTGCACCGCGCCACGCGCGAACTTGGCGCCGTTGCCGGTCCAAAGCAGCGGGCGCTTGGACTTCAGCAGCTTTTCCGCGATTAGGTCGAGGCTGGCCGCATCGCCGGCATCCGGCGCGGGCGGCGCGATCTTCAGCGAATCGAGCAATTCCGGACGCGGGATCTTCGTGCGCTGAATGTCGATGGGAATCTCGACGCTGACCGGGCCCATCGGCGGCGTCATCGCCGCGCGCGCCGCCTGCATCAGCGTGCCGAGCGCGCTTTCGGCGGAGCGGACGCGGAAGGCGGTCTTGCTGGTGCTCTCCAGCATGCCGAGCTGATCGACGACGTCATGCACGGCGCCCTGGCGCTTGTCGATATTGCCTGTAGCGGTTTGGCCGGTCAGGTGCAGCATGGGCGAGCCGGCAAACACCGCTTCGACCAACGGGCCGGTGATATTGGCCGCGCCGGGGCCGGTCGAGGTGAAGGCGACGCCCAGGCCACCATTGCCGCGGGCGTAGGCGTCGGCCATGTGGCCCGCACCCATCTCGCCGCGGGACGGCACAAAGCGGATGGCGTTGCGCCGGCCAATGCCGTCCAGCATCGGAATATTGTGCACCGAGACCACGCCAAAGGCCGTCGTGACCCCCGCCGCCTGCAAAAACTCGGCGACCAGGTCGCCTACCAGAATTTCCTCCGCCATCGGGCGTATCCTCACTTGTATGTGTTGGTTCTGACGCGGATGATACGCGGCAGCTTTCCATTCGCCAAGGACGCCCGTTCGCCATGCCCACCCATCTCGCCAATCTCTCGTTCGATTTCGACGCCATTTCCGGCTGGACCGCTCGCGGCATGAAGACGCCGACGCCGATCAGCCGGGGGGAATTCGGTGCGGTCGCGGTGCCGCGCATCCTGGCTTTGCTGGCGCGGTACGGCGTCAAGGCCAGCTTCTACATCCCTGGTATGACCATCGAGCAATACCCGCGCGAGACAGAGATGATCCTGAAGGGCGGGCACGAAATCGGCCATCACGGGTGGACCCATATTCCGCCCGCAAACCTCAAGGAGGGCGAGGAAGAGGCGCAGCTCATCCGCGCCAACGACCTGATCCAGAAAGTGACAGGTCAGAAAGCGCGCGGTTACCGCTCACCCGCATGGGACCTCTCGGGCCAGACTATTGGCCTGCTGCTGAAGCACGGCTTTCTTTATGACAGCAGCATGATGGGCCACGACTGGATGCCCTATTACGCCCGCACCGGCGACGTGGTGCACGATGACGAGGCGACCGAGTTCGGGCCGGAAACCACCTTGATCGAGATGCCGATCTCCTGGAGCCTCGACGATTTCCCCCACTTCGAATACATCCGCCTGCCCAACATGCTGTTCCCCGGCCTGCAGAATGCGAACAACGTGCTGGAGAACTGGACGGACGAGTTTACCTACATGACCCGCAACACCGACTGGGGCCTGCTGACCTACACCTTCCACCCGTTCGTGGTCGGACGTGGCCACCGCATGTTGATGCTGGAGCGCTTGATCCAGAACCTGACGGAACAGGGCGCGGAATTCGTCACGTTGGAACAGGGCGCCCAGGCTTGGGCGGCGAGAGGGAGCTGACCCGCTCACCGCCACCGCGGTTGCCCTAAACCTCTGCCGACGCGCGCTTCATAATAACCAGTTGCAGCGCCACGACACCGCCGATCAGCGCCACGCCGATGACGTCGGTCAAAAGGCCGGGCTTGATCAGGCTGAGGGCAGCGGCGACCAGCAGCAGCCGTTCAACGACATTGGCCCGTCGGAGAAAATACCCATGCAATCCCGCCGCCAGACAGATGACACCGATGACCGAGGTGACGCAGGAGATTGCCACGTGGATCGGCTCGCCAATCAACAGCAATGAAGGGCCATAGACGAACATGAACGGGATGATGTAGCCGGTGGCCGCCAGCTTCATCGCTGCTATGCCGCCATCCCACAGGCCCGCACCTGACAGCCCGTTCGCTGCATAGAGCGTGATCGCGACCGGCGGGGTGATCGCCGAGAGGATCGCGAAGTAGAACACGAACATGTGCGCCGCTTCCAGCGGTACGCCCAGCTTGATGATGGCGGGTACCAGCAGCGCCACCTGGACGATATAGGCCGGTGTCGTGGGCAGGCCCATGCCGAGGATAATGCCGGCGATCGCGGTCAGGATCAGGGCCAGCAGCAGGGTGTCGTTGGCCAGCGAAATGACGAAGCTGGTGAAATCGATGCCGACGCCGGAAAGTGCGATTACGCCGATAACGATGCCGGAACAGGCACAGGCCGCTGCCACCTGCAGCGAGTTGCGCACGCCCTCGATCAGGCCTTCCAACACCAGCCGAACGGTGATCTCCGAACGGGTGGTCTTGCGCATCATTGCGACCGGGATTACCGACAGCAGGCCCAGCATTGCCGCATAGGGGGCGCTGTAGCCGTTGACCAGGACGACCATGATGATGACGAGCGGCAGGAATTGGTGGCCGCGCTCACGCAGGACCTTGCCCATTTCCGGCAGGTCTGGCTTTGGCATGCCCTTCAGGCCAACGCGTTTCGCCTCGAAGTGGACGGCGACGAACACGGCCAGGAAGTAGAGCAGCGCCGGCAGGATGGCGATGCCGATGACGGTGAGGTAGCTGACGGCCATGAACTCCGCCATGACGAAGGCGGCGGCACCCATGATCGGCGGCATGATCTGGCCGCCGGTAGAGGCCACAGCCTCCACAGCGCCGGCAAAGGCGGGGCGATAGCCGATGCGCTTCATCAAGGGGATGGTAAAGGTGCCGGTCGTCATGACGTTGGCGGTCGATGAGCCGGAGATCGTGCCGAACATGGCGCTGGTCATGCACGCGACCTTGGCCGGTCCGCCGGCTGTGCCGCCGGCCAGCGCCATGGCAAAGTCCATAAACAGCTTGCCGGTGCCGGATTTCTCCACCAGCGCGCCAAAGACGATGAACAGCACCATATAAGTCGCAGAGACATTCAGCGGGATGCCGAAAATACCCTCTGTCGTCAGGTACATCTGGTCGATCAGTTCATTGGTGCCCAAGTTTTCGAAGAACAGGGCGTAGACCAAGAATATCAGCGCCGTAATCGGCAGCGCCAGGCCGACCGTCCGCCTGGCCGATTCCAGCGCGACAAGGACAATACCGACGCCGAGAAACTGCTCCAGCGGGCTTAACTCGTCGACATAGGCAAAGCGGGTGAGCACATGGTCGTGCTCAAGGAACAGGTACCCTACGACCGCGCAGGACAGGAGTATGAAGGCACAGTCGATCGCCGCTCCCGTGGCACGCCTCGCCATGGACCCGCTGGCCATGACCGGATACCAGAGAAAGATCAGCACCAACGCAAAGACCAGATGGGTGCCGCGGAAATGAAACACCTCCGGCGCACCGGTTGCGACCACCCAAAAGTGGAAACCCAACATGGCGAGCGCAATCCCGCTCGGAACCCAGAAGCCAAGTTTTGTATCGCCCAGCATGAGCGGAAACTCCAGGATGCGCTGCGCTCGCGCGCTATTGGCGGAGCGTGAACCGGTGGGTATATACCACGGGAAAAGTGCCGGCTCTCGGTATGTCAACCATACCGGGAGCCGGCCAGATCGGCGCTACATGGCGCCCGCTTCTTTGTAGGCTTTGATCGAGCCCGGATGGAACGGCACGCCGATATCCACCGCCATTTTCTTGGCATCCAGCGTCGCCAACGACTTCACGATCGTGCTGAGGCCGGAGCCACGTTTAATCAGGGCCTTGGTGATGTTGTAGGCGGTCTCTTCCGAGACGGATGAGCAATTCAGGATCAGGTGTGCCGGGAAGCCGGCGACCAACACGTCCTGCTCCTGCCCCGGATAGCTGTTCGCCTTGATGGTTAGGCGCTGCCAGCCGGCGTTCTGCTTTTTCATGCTCGCGAACTGCTCGTCCGTGATCGGGACAAACTTGACGGTGCGCGAGTTGGTCAGGTCGAGCAGTGAACCGTTCGGAACGGAGGTAATGGTCATCATGGCATCGACCTGGCCGTCCTTCATCATGTTCACCCCGTCGGAGATCGAGGCGAAGTTGACTTTGGACATGTCATCATAGGTGAGGCCGGCTGACTTCAGCACCGCACGCGCGCCAAGTTCAGTGGTGTTGCCGCGCGGAAGCGTGACCAGGGCCTTGCCCTTCAGATCGGCGGCAGAATTCACCGCCTGATCGGTCGATGTGATCTGCATGGTGTTATCGTAGAACGAGCCGAGGTTGCAGATGTCTTTCAGCGGGGCTTCGAACGGCTCGTTACCGGCAATGCCATCCACGGCCGACATTACCAGGCTCCAGCCCATATGGGCTTTGCCGCCGGATACGCCCTTCAGGTTGATCAGGCCGGCACCGGGGCGGATCGTAACGCTCAGGCCGCTGACTTCCTCTTCCAGAATGTTCTTGATGGCGCCGCCTAGCGGATACCAGCTGCCACCGGCCGGGCCGGTCATGAAGACGATGTCTTCGGCTTGAGCCGGCACACTGGCCAGGCCGAGCATGCCGGTCGCAGCGATCGCGAGGGCTGTACGGGAAAGCAGTTTGCGCATGGATATTCCTCCAGGTGTTGTTCTGAGAGCGCCATCGTTCAAGGCGTCTTGTTCCAGACATTTCAGCGTGCCGGACTGTGATTTTCCGTTTCTCGACCGACCGCACGCAGCAGACATTGGCGCACCTGCGGTGACTAGTCGAGC
>JAPOJR010000013.1:21108-38987 GCA_029978325.1 Alphaproteobacteria bacterium
GAGCCACAAATTGACAGGTTGCGCCTATTTGTTCTCGTTCTCCCTGTCCCGCCATCCTCCAGCGTCTTGCGGCGGCACAGGGAGGTTTTGCGATTGGGAATGGAGCTTTGCCCGGTTCCCCAAGCCGCTATGCGTAGCGCGCGACCGCCTCCAGACCCCGCGTGCGGGCGTCTGTGTCGCCATCGGCATGCAGCGGCTGCATGACGACGGTGGTAGCGCCGGCGTCGAAGTGCTCGCGCATGCGGGCGTGGATGGCGGCCTCATTGCCCCAGACGACCATGGCATCCATGAACCGGTCGGAGCCCTCGCCGGTGATGTCGTCCTGGCTGAAGCCGATGCGCAGCCAGTTGTTGCAGTAGTTCGGCAGCGCCATGTAGCGCTTCAGTTCGCTGCGGGCGATGGCGCGGGCCTTGGCCGGGTCGCTCTCCAGGCAGAATTTCTGCTCCACAATGAGAGACTTGCCGGCGCCCATGACCTGTTTCGAGCGGGCGGTGTGCTCCGGCGTGACGTTGTAGGGCAGCGAGCCGTCGCACTTCTCCGCCGCCAGCTCCATCATGCGCGGGCCGAGGGCGGCGATGGCGACGGGCCAGTCGGGCTCTCCCTCCTGGCGGCCGGCCTCCATGCCGTCCAGATAGGCGCGCATGGTCGTGACCGGCTTGCCGTACTCGTGCTTGCGCAGCCCTTCCACCATCGGGATGTGGGAGACGCCGAGGCCGGAGATATAGCGGCCGTCATACATGTCGTTCAGCGAACGCCGCGCTGCCGCCGCCGTAAAGGCGTCGCGGGCGTAAATGTTGGCGATGGAGGAGCCGACCTTGATGGTTTTGGAGTTCGCCAGCAGATAGGCGCCGGTGGCGATGCTCTCGTAATAACGGCTTTCCGGATACCAGTAGGAGCCGAAGCCGAGCCCCTCCACCTGCTGGATCAAAGCCGCCATTTCAGCTGGCTTTAGCTTGTCGGAGGAATACCAAACGCCGAGTTTGCCGAGGTTCATGGGGGAGTTGTTCCTTAAATTTGAACTGCTTTCATCTGAGGCAACTTGCCTAGCAGGCGTATCGTCAGGCGTATAGATGTTGTCGCTTTCCCGACCGATACACGCGTTTGGCGTATTGCTACGACCGGCTTAAGAGCTTAACCGAACGCACCGCCATTCCGCAGCGCGCGGGCGTCGTCGGCGCTGAAGCCTAGTTCGGCTAGTACCTCGTCATTGTGCTGGCCCAGACCCGGCGACATGGTCGGTGGGCGTTTTTCCACGTCGGTCAGCCAGAACGGGCTGGAAAGCGTGAGGCCCGCGCCGGCTTTCTCCGGCTCGGGGTGCGGGGTGATGATGCCGGCCTCCCGCATCTGCACGTCAGTGGCGATGTCATCCACCGTGCCGATTTCGCCGAACGTGAAGCGGTTGGCGGTGAGGATGGATTTCCATTCCGGCCAGGTCTTGGTCTTAAACACGGCATCGAAGGCATCGATCAGTTCGCGGGCGTGCGCCTTGCGGCTCTCCACGGTTTCGAAGCGGGGATCGTCGGCCATGTGGCCCAGGCCGACAGCCCGCGCCACCTCTTTGAAACGGTCGGGCTTGGTGATCATCACCATATGGAACCAGCGGCCATCGGCGCAGGCGTAGAGGTTGTGCAGCGGATTGTCGGCTTCCTCCCGCGGCGGCCGGCCTTCGACCTTGGCGCCGCACAAAGCCGCTTGGGTCCAGATCGCATTCCACCAGAGGCCGTTCGCCATCAGGTTGGTCGCGCACTCGCCACCCTTGCCCGTGCGCTCCCGCCGGTAGAGCGCTGTCATGATCGCCGCCACCATGCTGATCGCCGTCGGGTGGTCGCCCATGCCGGGCAGGGAGCGGGCCGGCGCGCTGTCGACAGAAGGCTTCACCAAGTCCATCAGGCCGGTGCGGGCCCAGAGCGCCGTGGAGTCGAAGCCGGTGCGGTCTGCCTCCGGCCCCTTCTCGCCATAGGCGGTGACGCTGGCGTAGATCAGACGGGGGTAGAGGTCTTTCATGTCCTGATACCGCACCTTCAGCCGCTCGCGCGCCGGGAAGGGGGCGTTGGTGACGAAGACGTCAGCGGTCTCCAGCATCTTGTGCAGCACGCGCTGGCCGGCCTCGACCTTCAGGTCCAGCGTGATGGCACGCTTGGAGCGGTTATCGACGACATAGTTGTAAGGGTATTCGCTGTAGGGCGTGCGCATCGCCGGGTCGTCGCGGCGGTAGGGCTCGCCCGACGGCGGCTCGATCTTGATCACGTCAGCGCCGAAATCGGCGAGAACCGTAGTGGCGACGGGGGCGGCGATGAACGAGGCGCAGTCGATCACCTTCAGGCCGGCGAGGGGGAGGTCTTCATTGGTCTGGTCTGTGGGCATGGCGGGGCTCTGGCGTTTCCTGATGTTGGTCTGTTGGCGGAAAGCCTACCGCGCATCTCTGGACTTGGGTAGGCTTCAGGCATGCGTGAAGCCGATCTCTATCCAGTGCTGAAATCCTACCTCGAAGCCCAGGGCTATGAGGTGAAGGCGGAGGTCGGCGATTGCGACCTGCTCGCCCGCCGCGGTGAGGAGCCGCCGGTGGTGGTCGAGCTGAAGCTGACCTTCTCGCTGGCGTTGGTGATGCAGGGCGTGGCGCGGCAGACGGTGTTCGAGCACGTCTACCTGGCCGTGCCGGTTTCGTCGGAGCGCGGCTGGAAACTGCGCTACAAGGACATCATCCGTCTCTGCCGCCGCCTTGGCCTGGGCTTACTGGCGGTTCGGACCGGGGCGGCTGCTCAGGTTGAGGCCCACCTCGATCCCGGCCCCTACCAGCCCCGCCGCCGCGCCAAAGCCGCCGGCCGCCTGCTGCGCGAGTTCGAACGGCGGGTGGGCGATCCGAATGTCGGCGGCACCACCGGCGTCAAGCGCATGACAGCTTATCGCCAGGATGCCTTGCGTTGCGCTGCTTTCCTGAACGCCGAGGGGCCATCGAAGGCTGCCTTGGTTGCAAAAGCCACCGGCGTTGCCCGCGCCGCGCCACTGATGCGGACGGACCACTACGGCTGGTTCGAGCGGGTGGCGCGGGGAGTTTATGGCCTGACGCCGATGGGCGAGGCTGCGCTGCGCGAGCACCGCGGCACCATTCAGGCCCTTGTCGCCACGGAGCCCTAGGCGGGGCCTTTTCCGCCGGCTTGTGCGCCGGCGTTGCCTGCCGGTAAGGTTGTCCCTGCATCAGACGGAGAACCCATCCATGCCAAAGATCGCGTCCAGTTTCGATCCCAAGTCCGTTGAATGGCGGCGGGTCAGCGATTTGTCCGACAAGGCCTATCCCGTTGACTTCGAGTATTCGTTGCTCGGTTATGACCTGGCGACGGGACGGCTCGATATGCTGCTGCGGTATGCGCCCGGCAGCAGCCATTGCCGCCGCCACCGCCATGTCGCCGCGACGGCGACCCTGGTGCTGGAGGGAGAGCAGTTCGTTACCGATGTGCTGCCAGATGGTTCGCTTGGGCCGACCGTGCATCGGCGCAAGGGCGACTATGCGCTTGCCGCCGGCGACGCCCATCCGCACAACGAGCATGGCGGCGAGGGGGGAGGCACAGTGTTGCTGTCACTGTCGACCGGCCCGGACGGCGTGTTGTTCGAATATCTCGACGATAATCTGGAGAATGGTTGGACGCTCTCCATCCGCGAATATGTCGATGCGTGGGAGCGGGGCGCGATCCATGGCGAGCGCTCCGCCGCCGCATCGGCAGCAGCGGCGGAGTAGTCCGGCAGCGGCGTCAGTCCCGCTTGAAGCGATAGTGGAAACGGTCCGGGCCATCGGCGCTGACCAGACCCACCGTCGGCGCTGCAAAGTGGATCGGCAGGATCAGCGTGCCGGTGTCGGCCACCTGGGCCAGGAAGGTGCGGCGCGACGCGATGCCCTGTTCGGCGTTCCAGTCGGGTGCCGCCGCCCAGGTCGGCTCGCGGCACTGGATCGGGTGGTGCATCATGTCCCCCGTCACCACGGCCGTCTGCCCGCCGGAGTGCAAATTCACGCAGCAATGGTGTGGCGAGTGCCCCGGCGTCGGCGTCAGCGTCACCAGGTCGTCCAGCTGGTAGTCGTCATCGACCAGCAGCGCCTGTCCCGCCTCGACAATCGGCAGGCAGTTGATGCGGAAGATCTTGTCATAGGGGTCGCGGCCCTCGTTGTACTCCTTCTCCCACACGGCGTATTCCTTCTTGTGGAAGATGTACTTGGCGTTCGGGAAGGTCGGGACCCAGCGGCCATCCTTCAGTTGCGTGTTCCAGCCGGTATGGTCCACGTGCAGGTGGGTGCAAAAGACGTGGGTGATGTCCGCGAAGCTGAGGCCCAGCGCGCCCAGCTCGTTCCGCCAGCGCTCCTTGCCGGGGAAGTCGAAGGGGGCCGGCAGGTCCTTGTGCTCGCCGGTGCAGGTGTCGACCAGGATGGTGTGGTGCGGCGTGCGGACGACGAAGGTCTGGTAGGTCATCACCAGCATGCCGGTGGCGGGGTCATAGACCTCCGGCTCCATGCTGGGCACGTGGGCCTCGAAAGTGGCCTTGTCGAAGGCGGGGAAAAAGGCGTCGGGCTTGCGCCACGGGCCTTCGCGTTCAATGACGGCGTCGATGGTGATGTCGCCGATCCGGATTTGGCGCATGGGGGCGTTCCTTATGGTCCGAGTGTCTGCCGAAAGCCTACCGCAGCGGCGGCAGGGATGGTAGCGTCAGTGGTGAAAGAATGGGATTGCTCAACTCCCCTTCAGCCTGAGGTGCGAGGCGAAGACGAGCCTCGAAGGCGGCATTCCGTGCTATGGCATCGCCCCTTCGAGGGCGCTCTGCGAGCGCCACCTCAGGGTGAAGGGGAGTTGAGCAATCTGCCGCACCAACCCGAACGACTGCTGACAGTCAGAGACTGGCCCCATGCCCCCCACTCCCAACCAGCCCCCCGCCCTCGAAAACCTGGAGCGGCAGATCCAGTGGAACCGGCTGCTCGCGGTCGTCGAGGAGCAGGCGCAGACGCTGATCCGCACGGCCTTTTCCACCAGCGCGCGGGAGGCGGGGGATATCTCCGCCGGCGTCTATGACACGCAAGGGCGGATGCTGGCCCAGGCGGTCACGGGGACGCCCGGCCACGTCAACGCCATGGCCGCCAGCGTGCAGCACTTCCTGAAGAAATTCCCGGTCCAGACCATGGAGGAAGGCGACGTCTTCTTCACCAACGACCCCTGGCTCGGCACCGGTCACCTGAACGACTTCACCGTCGTCACCCCCACGTTCAAGAACGGCAAGGTCGTCGGCCTTTTCGCCTGCACCACCCATGTCGCTGACATCGGCGGGCGCGGCTTCGGGCCGGACGGGCGGCAGATTTATGAGGAGGGCATCCGCCTGCCGATCATGCCGCTCGCCAAAAAAGGAGAGATGCTGCGGCACGTGCTCGACATCATCGCTGTCAACGTCCGCAACCCGGTGGAGGTGGAGGGCGATCTCTATTCGCTGGTGGCCTGCAACAATGTCGGCTCCAAGCGCCTGCTGGAGATGATGGACGAGTTCCGCATGGCGGAGGTCGATGCGCTCGCCGCTCACATCATCGAAGCGTCGGAGGCCGGGATGCGCGCCGAAATCGCCAAGCTGCCGGACGGCGTCTACCACAACGCCATGCGCATCGACGGCTATGAGGCGCCGCTGGACCTGGTCGCGACCATGACCATCAGGGACGGCCATATCGCCGTCGATTTCGACGGCACGTCCGGCGTTTCCGCCTACGGCATCAACGTGCCGATGAGCTATACGGAGGCCTATGCCAGCTTCGGCGTGCGCTGCGTCGTCGGCAACCGGGTGCCGAACAATGCGGGCTCGCTGGGTGCGGTGCGGATCACCGCGCCGGAGGGCTGCATCCTGAACGCGCCGGAGCCCTGCGCCGTCACCGCCCGCCACGTCATCGGCCAGATGCTGCCGGACGTGGTGCTGGGCTGCCTGAACCAGATCATCCCGGAGCAGGTGCCGGCGGAGGGCACCTCCTGCCTCTGGAACCCGGTGCTGATGGGTGGGCATGGCGTTGTCGACGGGCCGGACCAGCGCGGCCGCGTCTTCGCCATGAACACCTTTCATACCGGCGGCACGGGCGCGCGTCCGACCAAGGACGGCCTGAACGCCACGGCCTTCCCGAGCGGCGTCCGCAACACGCCGGTTGAGATCAACGAGACCGTCGCGCCGCTGGTGTTCTGGAAGAAAGAGTACCGGCCTGATTCGGGCGGCCCCGGCGAATACCGCGGCGGCACCGGTCAGATCATGGAGGTCGGCCATGCCGAAGATGCGCCCTTCGCCATCTCCAGCATGTTCGACCGTATCGAGCACCCACCCCGCGGCCGCAATGGCGGCGGTGAGGGAGCGACCGGCGTCATTCGGGTGAAGGATGGCGCAATGATGAAGGGCAAGGGCCGCCAGACCATCCCCGCCGGCCAGCGCCTCCGGATGGAGATGCCGGGCGGCGGCGGCCTCGGCTCGCCCAAGGCCCGGCCCGCGGCTCTGGTGGCGCAGGACGTTCGCAACGGCCTCGTCAGCGTCGAGGCGGCGCGGATGGCCTATGGTGTTGTCTGCGATGCCGATGGCATGATCGACGAAACCGCGACCGCCGCGCTCCGCGTCAACGCCTGAAGAAGGACCGAACCCATGGCCACCATCGAATACTTCTACGCCGCCCACTCCGCCTTCGCCTATCTGGGCTCCGCGCGGTTGATGGAGATCGTCAAGGCGTCGGGCGCGACCCTGCTGCACCGGCCGATGGACCTGCGCCGCGTCGTGCCGGCGTCCGGCTCCTCGCCGACGTCGCAGCGTAGCGCGGGCCATCGCGCCTATTTCTTTGGCCGCGAGATCCAGCGCTGGTCGGAGGAGCGGAATGCGCCGGTCGTCCAGGGCCTGCCGACGCACCATGCGAACGACATCGACCTGCCGAACTGCATGCTGATCGCCGCGGGCGAGAGCGGCGACGCCGTGGACCGCCTCGCCCACGCCATCCTGCAGGCCCACTGGCGCGACGACGCCGACCATGCCGACCCGGCGACTCTGGAGCGGCTGGCGAATGGCCTGGGCCTCGACGGCAAGGCGCTGCTGGCGGCGGCGGGGACCGACGCGGTCAAGGCGAAGTATGAGCAATACACAGAGGACGCCATCGCACGCTCGGTGTTCGGCTCACCGACCTATGTGGTCGATGGCGACATGTTCTACGGCCAGGACCGGCTGGAGATGGTGGAGCGGGCGCTGCGGCAGCCTTACCGTCGGTGAGGCTGGCCAACTCAGTCCCCTTACCCCTTCAGCCTGAGGTGCGAGCGGAGCAAGCCTCGAAGGCGCAGTGCACTGCCTCCATTCTGACGCTTCGAGGGCGCTCTGCGAGCGCCACCTCAGCGTGAAGGGGAGGTGCCGGGCGTTGCTCTAGCGCGATAAATCCGTTTGGCCTCACCCGACCTTTGCCATCACCTCGCTCTGAAACTCTTCCAGGCGGTCGAGTGTGTGGGGCAGGTCGTCGCCATCGCCGCCGATCAGGAAATGCTGTAGGCCGGCTTCGGCAAAGCCGCCAATATCGTCGACAATGGCCTGGGCGCTGCCGGTGAACGGCATGCGGCGGCCATCGCGGCCTTCCTGTGGTGGGCCGATGCGGGACTTGATCGCCAGCAGCGCCGCATCGATGGCCATGGGATCGCGGCCGGCTTTCTCCGCCTCCGCCCGGACTTCGCCCAGTGCTGCCATATAGAGGTCTGGCGTATCCAGCGGGATGCGCGGGTTGGCCGCGACCGGGTACCAGCCATCGCCATAGCGCCCGGTCCGGCGCAGCGCGCCTTTGACCTCGCCGCCCACCCAGATCGGCATGCCGCCTGGCTGAACCGGCTTCGGTGCGAACAGCATTTTGTCAAAGGCTACGTGCTGGCCTTGGAAGGCCGGCGCTTCCGCCGTCCACATCTCGCGGAAGGCCTGGATCGTCTCGTCGGAGGCCAGCGCGCGGTGCCGGAATTCCGGCCCGCCGAGCAAGGCGATCTCCTCCGCCATCCAGCCGATGCCGACGCCGACCGTCATCCGTCCTTTCGACAGTACGTCCAGCGTTGCCAGCATTTTCGCCGCGAGTACGGGCTGACGGTGCGGCAGCACCAGCACCGAGGACAGCAGGCGAATCCTGCTGGTCGCACTGGCGACAAAGCTCAACGCGGTGATGGTCTCCAGCGAGACGCCGGTATCCTGGGCGAAGAATTTGCCGGTGGCGGAATAGGGGTAGGCGCTTTCAACATCGGTCGCGACGATGACATGGTCGCTCATACCGAAATGGTCGTAGCCCAGCGCCTCTGCCTTTTGGGCGATGGCTTTCAGGGAGTCGGGCTCGCCTGCCGTGCCGCGAGAGCCGAAATGTAGGCCGAATTTCATCGGGTTTCTCCTGGCGAGAGTGCAAACGTCGTTCATCGAAACTATAGGCGGCTAGACCGCTGCCGACTATAGTCTGCGCCAACCGAACCGAATAGGAGAACGCCCCGATGGCCGACAATGGCGCAACCGTGATCGCCCTGGATAAAGCCCGCATGGATGCGATGGCAGCGCAGGACTATGCCAAGCTCGATCAGATTATTGCCGACGATCTGATTTACACCCATTCTTCCGCCCGGCTGGATACGAAGGAAACCCTGATCGGTGCGATGAAGTCCGGGGCGACGGTCTATAAGGCCTGCACGCCGTCGGACGTGAAGGCACAGGATCTGGGCGATACCGTCGTGCTGACAGGCCGTGCGGAGATCAGTATCGACCGGGCTGGCGAGCCAATTTCGTTCGCCGTGCGCTTTACCGACGTCTATGCCAAGCGCGGCGATGGTTGGCAGATGGTGGCCTGGCAGTCGACAAAGACGGATTGACAGGCGTTACCCCCTACCTGACCCTCTTTCTGGATTGCATACCATGGTTCAGACACTGACCGTTGGCGACCGCCCGGCGTCGGACGTTGTCGCGCATTACGACGCGATCATTATCGGCGCCGGTGTGTCCGGGCTCTATCAGTTACACCGCCTGCGGCAGTTGGGCCTGAACGTCCGCGTGTTCGAATCCGGCAGCGATGTTGGCGGCACCTGGTATTGGAATCGCTATCCGGGCGCGCGGTTTGATAGTGAAAGCTGGTCTTACGGCTTCGCTTTTTCGGAAGAGTTGCTGCAGGAATGGAACTGGCGCGAGCATTTCTCGGCGCAACCGGATACGCTGGCCTATATCGAGTATGCAGCCGACAAGTTCGATTTCCGGCGGGATGTCAGCTTCAACCACCTGCTGACAGCGGCGCACTGGAACGAGGAACAGCGGCGCTGGATGCTGACCTTCGACAATGGCGACCGGTATAGCGCCACCATATTCATTCCGGCACTGGGTCCGCTCTCGGCATTTGTCATGCCGGCGATTGAGGGTGTCGGTTCGTTTGAAGGGCCGGCGTATCACACCGCGCGTTGGCCCAAGGAGCCGGTGGATTTCAGCGACAAGCGCGTCGGCATTATCGGCACTGGGGCCACGGCGATTCAGGCGATCACGGAGATCGCCAAGACCGTCAAACATCTGACCGTATTTCAGCGCAATCCGAACTGGGCCGCACCGCTGCACAACAGCGTCATCACCGAGGAAGAGCAGAAGGATATCAAGGCGCGCTACCCGGAAATCTATCAGCGCTGCCGCGAAACCCTCACCTGCTTCATCCACAACCCCGACCCGCGCAAGGCTCTGGAGGTCTCCGCCGAGGAGCGGGAGGCATTCTGGGAACAGCGCTATTCCGAGCCGGGCTTCGGCATCTGGGTTGGCAATTTCGCTGATGTGCTGATCGACAAGCGCGCAAACAAATTGCTCAGCGATTTCATGGAGAAAAAGATCCGGGCGCGGGTCAAGGACCAGGCAATCGCCGACAAGCTGATCCCCAAGAACCATGGTTTCGGCACCCGCCGCGTGCCGCTGGAAAGCGGGTATTTCGAGGTCTACAACCAGGACAACGTGCTGTTGGTCGACATCAATGAGACGCCGATCGAGCGGATTACGCCCAAAGGCATCCAGACCACGGAGAAAGAGCACGAATTCGACCTGATCATCTATGCCACCGGCTTCGACGGTGTCACCGGCCCCTATGATCGGATCGACATTCGCGGGCCGAACGGGCGGTCACTGAAAGAGGATTGGGCCGAGGGGCTGCCGCGCACCTTCCTGGGCGTCCAGGCCGAAGGCTTTCCCAACATGATCATGGTGCTGGGGCCGCATACGGCCAGAGGCAATATCCCGCGCAACAGCGAGCAGATCATCGATTTCAATACCGGCCTGATCAAATACATGTTCGACAACAACCTGACCCGCGTCGAGCCACGGCCGGAGGCTGTTGCCGAATGGGGCGTGCATGTCGAGGAAGCGGCGGCGCCGTTGCTCTCCAGCCAGGTGAAATCCTGGCAGACCGGTGTCAATCGCAACGTTGCCGGCCGGGATGTGCTGCGGGTGCTGGGGTATAACGGCAGCGCCGTCAAATACCGCCGCATCGGCGAACAAGTCGCCGTGGGCGGGTATCAGGAGTTTATCTGGGACTGATCGTTCGCCCTAAGGGTTGCGCAAAATCGGTCCCGGCTTCTGCCCTAAAGCCTGCCAGACGCTGGCGAAGCCGGCGACCAGCGTGATCGCCATGGCCAGCGGAGCCGTCAGCAGAATGGCGAGCCAGGGCATGCTCCATTGCATCCCCATGACCTCTGTCACGACCACATAGGCCGCAGCGGCGCCTATGCCGGCTGCGATCCCGACCGTGCCAACGCCCAGAACCCCGAACTCCCAAAGATAGGTCGCCAGCACGTTTGGGCGGGTTGCGCCGAGGACCTTGAGGATGACCGCGTCGCGGCGGCGGGACTGTTGCCCGGCGGCGACGGCGCTGGCCAGCACCAGCACGCCGGCCGCGAGCCCGACAGCGGCAATGACCCGGATGGCATTGCCGATCTGGTGGATCAGCTTGTCGAACACGTCCAACGCTTCTTTTACCCGCACCGCCGAGACGTTCGGGAATTTGGCCGACACCGCGCGCACCAGCTCGCTGGCATGCTCAGGCGGCGTGCGGGTGGTGGCCAGGATGGTGTGGGGCGCGCGCTCCAGCGTGCCGGGCGCGAAGATGGTGGTGAACTGCATGCGGATGCTGCGGAAATCGATGGCGCGCAGGTTGGCGATGGTCCCGGTGACCTCCCGGCCTAATATGTTGAACGTCAGCGTATCGCCGACGCCGATGCCAAAGCCTTTGGCTAGCCCGGCATGGAACGAGATCAGCGGCGGCCCCTGGTAGTCGGACGGCCACCATCGGCCGGCGACGATCGGGCCTTCCGCCGGCAGCTCGGCCTGAAAGGTCAAGCCGCGCTCTGACCGCAGCGCCCAGCGGACGTTTTCTGGCACAGCCTCCTCGCGCGCGGGCCGTCCGTTGATCTTGACGATGCGGGCCCGGAGCATGGGACGGGCGGTCAGGTCGTGTTCGCCGGCGATGCTGGCGACGGTCTCCCGGAACCCGTCCAGCTGGCCCGGCTGGATGTCGATGAAAAAGAACGTGGGGGCTTTCGCCGGCAACTCGTCGCGCAGCGTGCGGCCCAGGTTGGCCTCAATGGCGGCGACGGCGACCAGCACGGTGACGCCGAACCCCAGCGACAGCACAACACTGACCGTTGGCGCGCCGGGCCGGCAGAGATTGGCTAGTGCCAGGCGCAGGCTGGCGCGCCATTGCGCCACGGGGCTTTGCACCAGCCGGCGCGCGATTGCCGATAGCGCATGCGCGGCAGCAAAGAACAACACGAACGCCAAGGCTATGCCACCGACGAACCAAAGCGCAAAGCCGCGCTGTTCCGCCGTTAGCACCGCGACTGCGGCCAGCAGCGCCAGCAAACTGGCAATTGCTGCGATCTCTGCCAGGGTCGGGCGGCCACCGGTCGGGGCCACCAGATCGCGGAACAGCCGGGCAGGGGCGACCCGTCGGCTTTTCAGCAACGGCCACAAGGCAAAGGCGGAGGTTGTCAGAACGCCAAACACAGCACCCAATCCCAGCGCGCTCGGATAAACGCCCGGCTCCAGGGTGACGGGCAAGAGCGACTCCAGCACAGCCGACAGCACAAATGGCGCCACTGTCCCAAGCACCAGACCAGCGCCAATCCCCAGCGCCGCCAGCGCCGCCGTCTGTAGGCCATAGGTCAGCACGATTACCCGCGAGGGCGCGCCGACACATTTCAGCATGGCGATGGTGCCGGTCTTACCGGCCATATAGCTCTGCACGGCATTGGCGATGCCAATGCCGCCGATCAACAGGGCGGTCAGCCCGACCAGCGTCAGAAACAACGTCAGACGGCCGACCGTCTCGGCCAACCCAGGGGCGGCGCGGCTGGCCGGCGTGATGGTAAAGCCCGCGGTGGGAAACCGCTCGGCCAGCATCGCTCCCCATGCCACGGCATCCCCACTTGTCGGCAAGGCGATGCGGTAGAGATATCGAACTAGGCTGCCCGGCAGGATCAGGCCAGTGCCCTCGACGCTGGGCAGCGCCACCAGCAGGCGCGGTCCGAAGCTGGCGAGCCCGGTCGCGCGGTCCGGCTCCCGCGTAATCACGCCGCGCAGAGCGTAGGTCTGCGCGCCAACGCTGATCGGGTCGCCGAGCCGAAGCCCCAGCAGGTCGAGCAGGTCCTGTTCGGCAACGGCGCCCCATTGGCCGTCGCGCTGAGCGATGGCGTCGGCCAACGGCTCGCCATTTTCGAGGTTGAAGGCGCCGGCAATCGGGTAGATGTCGTCCACTGCCTTGAGTTCCGCCAGCCGACGCTGCGTCGCGTCTTTCCCGCCCGCCATGACCCGCATTTCAAGGCCTTGCGAGACCGCCACGCTTTCCGTGCGGAAGAATGCAAGCTGCTCATCACTGGCGGGTTGGTAGCTGGCGCGCACGATGACGTCGCCCCCGGCCAGGGCGCGGGCGTCACGCAATAGCGCTTCCTGTACGGCCTGACTGACAGCGTTGACGCCGGCTATGGCGCCAACCCCCAGGGCGAGACAGGCGAGGAACACCCAAAAGCCGGCCAACCCGCCTCGCATCTCGCGTCGCGCCCAGGTAAAGGCCAGGGACCAATCCTGCCTCACGCCGCTGCGCCCTTCGCCTGGGTGTCGTCCAATATCCGTCCGTCGCCGACGCGGACCTGCCGGCTGCACCGGTTGGCGAGCACGGGGTCATGCGTAATGAGGGCGAGTGTTGTTCCGGCACGGGCGCTCTCGGCGAATAGCAGGTCGATGACCTGATGACCGGTCTCACCGTCGAGGTTGCCCGTTGGCTCGTCGGCCAGCAAAACTTTGGGCTGTGGAGCGAATGCCCGGGCGATAGCCGTGCGTTGCTGCTCGCCGCCAGACAATTGCCCGGGATAATGGGTCAGGCGATGGCCCAGCCCGACTGCCGCCAATGCGGCTTCTGCCCGGGCAAAGGCATCCTTCCGCCCGGCCAGCTCCAGCGGAACCGCTACGTTCTCCAGCGCCGTCATGGTCGGGATCAGATGGAAGGACTGGAACACGATGCCGACATGATCGCGTCGGAACCGTGCCAGGGCATCTTCTGACAGGTCGGTCAGATCCTGCCCGGCGACGAAAACCCGCCCCGACGTTGGCCGCTCCAGCCCGGCAATGACCATCAGCATAGTGGTTTTGCCGCTGCCGGACGGGCCGACGATGCCGACGGTTTCGCCCGCGTCGATGCGTAGGTCTATTCCGCGCAGGATATTGACCGGCCCGGCTGCGCTCCCCAATGTCAACCGGATGTCGTCCAGCGCAATGGCTGTGTCTGAAACTGCGAGCATGGGCCTTACCAAATGACATACGGACAATTTGAGGGCCAGCTCCCGATGAACCCGCCACCTCGCCGATATGGCGCGTTTGCCGTGGCGGTCAAGTTCTTGCTGGCATTCGCCTTAGTTTGGCCCCTTGCCGGCGAGGCGGCGCAAAAGCGATTGCTGCTGTTGGGCGATAGCCTGACCGCGGGCTATGGCCTGCCCGCTGCCGATGGATTTGCCCAGCAGTTGCAAAGGACGCTTTCGGCGCGCGGGCATGATGTGCTGGTACTCGATGCCGGGGTCTCCGGCGATACATCGGCCGCAGGTCTGGCTCGGCTCGACTGGTCTCTGGCAGACAAACCAACGCATGCCGTCATAGAGTTAGGCGCGAACGACGCCTTGCGTGGGCTGTCGCCGCAGGCCATGGAGGCGAATCTCGACCAGATAGTGAACCGGCTGAAAGCCGCAGGGGTCAATGTCTTGCTTGCCGGAATGCGGGCGCCGCGGAATTTAGGGGCTGACTACCGTGAGGCGTTCGAAGGCGCGTACCGGCGGCTTTCGGCCAAGCACTCTGTCGCGCTCTACCCGTTTTTCCTCGATGGCCTGCCGGGGCGGCGCGATCTGATCCTCAGCGACGGCTTGCACCCGAATGCGGAAGGCGTAGCATTGATCGTCGGCAATATTCTGCCGGCCATAGAGATTCTCTTGAAGGAGGGAGACCCACGATGACCGATCTCTCCACAACCATCGCATTTGCGGCTGGCCACGGCGGGGGTGCGGACTGGCGCGGCGCCATGGCGGAAACCTTGCAGCGTCTTGGCTCAATTCCGGTTGGCTCGAACCTTGGCATCGTCTACGCCAGCGACTCTCTGGTGGATGACCTGGAGGCGGTCATTGCGACGCTGCGCCAGGAAACCGGAATTGACCACTGGGTTGGCTGTGTTGCGATGGGCGTTATGGGTATGTCGTTGCCGGCGGCGGCTGCCACTGTTGCGGCCGGCGACGCCGATGAATATTTCGCTGTGCCGGCGCTCAGCGTGATGGCAATGCGCCTGCCGCCCGAATCATTCCGCATGATTCCGGCCCAACCGGATAGTGACACCTATTTCAGTGCGGAGGTTGACGACTGGTTGGCGGCTTCGCAGCCGGCGATTGGTTTGGTACACGCAGATCCGCACCACCCGCAATTGGCGGAATTGATCGGAGACCTGGCAGAACGCGCAGGCTATCTGGTCGGCGGGCTTTCGTCTGCTCAGGGGCCGATGCCTGTTATTGCCGACCAGGTGGAGGTGGGGGTCGCCTCCGGCGTCCTGTTCGGCAAGGGCCTGGAGGTGTTCACCAGCCTCAGCCAGGGCTGTAAGCCCATCGGTCCCGTTCGGGCCGTCACTCGCGCCCACCAGAACCTGCTGATCGAACTGGATGGAGCCGGTGCGCTGGAAGCGTTGCAGGCCGATCTGGGCAGCACGGCAATTGAGGACCTGAAGGCTGTCGCCAATAGCTTGCATGTCGCCCTGCCGGTGCCAGGCTCCGATAAGGCGGACTACACCGTCCGCAATCTGACGGGCATCGACCTGGCCCAGGGAATCGTTGGCATTGCCGCAACGCCAGACCCTGGCGACAAGGTCATGTTCTGTGTTCGCGATCTGGCGGCCGCCCGCGATGACCTGAAGCGCATGCTGGGCGAATTGGCCGGAAGGCTGTCCGGTCCGCCGAAAGCCGGGATCTATGTTTCTTGTCTGGCGCGCGGACCTAACCTGTTCCAGCACCGCGAGGAACTGGAGATGATCCGCGCGGCCTTGGGCGATTTTCCGCTGACGGGGTTCTATGCGAATGGTGAGATCGCACATAACCGGATCTATGGCTACACCGGCGTCCTGACCCTGTTCGCCTGAGGGATTGGCGATGCGCCTGTTCGTAGCGCTGCCGCTGCCCGAGCGGCTCACATTGGCGTTGGAGCGTATCCAGGAAGGCGTCGCCGGTGCGAACTGGGTCCCGCGCGAAAATATGCACCTGACCCTACGGTTCATCGGCGAAACCGACGGCGGCACGTTCGAGGACCTGATCGAGGCGCTGGCCGAGGTCGTGGTGGAACCGTTTTCACTGGAGATAGCGGGCGTCGGCCATTTCGAGCGGCGGCAGGTGCCAACGATGCTTTGGGCCGGGGTCCAGCCTTCCGCGGCGCTGATGCAATTGCAGGCCAAGATCGAACGCACGTGCCGGCGGGTCGGGCTGCCGCCGGAAAGCCGCAGATATGCGCCGCATGTGACCTTGGCCCGGCTCGTCGATACACCGGCCGCCAGCGTGTCGACGTTTCTCCAGAGAAACAACCTGGAACGGGCTGGCGAAGTGCCGGTCGAGGGGTTTAACCTCTATTCCAGCCACCTGGGCAAGGCGCAGCCGATCTATCGCGTCGAGGTCGAATATTTTTTCGAAGCGCCGGTGGCCTGAGGCTGGGACGGCCTATTGCGCCGTCCAGCCGCCATCGACCGCCAGGCTCGTACCCGTGACGCTGGCCGCGACCGGCGACGCCAAATAGACCACAGCGCCGGCGACCTCCTCGACCGTGGCCAGCCGCTGGATCGGCAGGCGGTCCATGACCCATTGCGAAAACGCAGGGTCTTCGAAAAACGGTTTGGTCAGCGGGGTATCGACAAAGGTGGGAGCGACCGCGTTCACCCGGATCCCATGCGGCGCCAGTTCGATGGCCGAGGCGCGCACAAGCCCTTCCAGCCCCCATTTCGTGGCGCAATAGACGCTGCGGTTCATGCCGCCGACCCGGCCCATCTGGCTGGTCATATGGATGATTGAACCGCCACGGCCCAGCGCCAGCATCTTTTGCGCTGCAGCTTGGCCAAGGACGAACATCGCGGCCAGGTTCAGGTCCAGAAGAAAGTCCAGATCTTCGTCCGGCACGTCCAGGTAGGGCTTTGGCCGGTTGCTGCCGGCGTTGGCCAGCACGATGTCCAGCTTGTCCAATCCACCGATGACATGCCGCACCGCCGCACGGTCCGTAACGTCGAGCACACAGGCGGACGCCCGGCCGCCGGTGGCGCGGATGTCATCGACCAGCGCTGCCAGTTCGGATTCGGTGCGGGCGGCGCAGATGACTTCGGCGCCGGCGGCGGCCAGCGCCAATGCGCAACCGCGCCCGAGCCCGCGGCCGGCGCCGGCAACAAACGCTGTCAGGCCGTCCAGGTTGAAGGGGTGCTGGCTGCTCATCCGCCCATCATCCTGCGGACTTTGTCATAGTTGAATGGGCGCTCCTGCGCGGCTTTGATCAGCGCCGCTTCTTTGGCGACCACCTGGCCGATGGCTTCGGGCAGCCGCGCCGCCAGGCCATGCGGCACGACCACTGCGCCATTGCGGTCCATATGAACCAAGTCGCCGTCGCAGACGATCATGCCGTCGATCTGCACCGGCTCGCCGAAGGTGACGGTGTGCAACTCGCCATGGCTCGGCTTCTCGCCGCGCGCCAGCATCATGATGCCGGCGGGCATGCCTGGGATATCGCGGAATGCACCGTCCGTGACGACGCCGACGCAGCCCATGCCTAGGTGCAGATTCGCCATGACATCGCCCCAACAGGCGGCGATGCCAGCCTCGCCGTCCAGGTCCTGATGCACACAGATTTTTGGACCGTCACCAGCGTTGATGTAGTCATAGTACGCCAGCCGCCGGGCCTGCAGCACTGCCGGCGTTTCGCCGTGCGCAGGGGTGGTGCGGATGGCGGCGGTGCGGGCATAGCCGATGCGGGCGGACCGGTCGGGATGCGAGCATTGCAGCAGGCGTTTGGTGAACCCGTACGCAGTCCGCGCCGGGTCCAGGATTTCCAAGGCGTTGCAGATCGTCGGCGTATCGTGCTGGGCCAGGTGCGTCAGCAACTCCGGCGGGTGAATGGTCATGGGTGATCAGCTTTCCAGTGATAGAAGGCCGCTACCTTACGCCGACTATGGTGTGTGCTCAAACCCTTGCGTGCCGGTCCGAAATGGCCCGGAAGCCTCAGGGGCGCCAGGTGCTGTAGGGCATTCCTTGTTGGACGGCGCGATGGTCGAAGCCGATGTCGCGCAATACATCCGTGCTGACCTGATCCAGGCTGTGCTGCTGCTGACC
>JAPOJR010000140.1 GCA_029978325.1 Alphaproteobacteria bacterium
CGGCTTGCCGTCAACGGTGGCGTGCAGGTTTTTGATGGTGAGCATGTGGTTTTATTCCTTCACCCTGAGGTGGCGCCAAAGGCGCCCTCGAAGGGTCGTTTTCCGGTCGTGACAGTCGGCCTTCGAGGCTCGGCTTCGCCGAGCGCCTCAGGCTGAAGGTGAGCTTGGGCAGGGACGAGCGGGCAGGGCATCACCCCACACTCCCCTCAAGCGAGATGCCGACCAGCTTCTGAGCCTCGACGGCGAATTCCATCGGCAGTTGCTGCAGCACCTCGCGGCAGAAGCCGTTGACGATCAGGGCCACCGCCTCTTCCTCGCCAATGCCGCGCGAGAGGCAGTAGAACAACTGGTCCTCGGAGATTTTCGAGGTCGTCGCCTCATGCTCCACCCGCGCGGTGCGGTTCTGGCTTTCGATATAGGGGAAGGTGTGCGCGCCGCAGCGGTCGCCGATCAGCAGCGAGTCGCACTGGGTATAGTTCCGCGCCTTGTCAGCCTTGGGCGTCACCCGCACCAGCCCGCGATAGGTGTTGTGCGCCCTGCCTGCCGAAATGCCCTTGGAGATGATCCGCGAGCGCGAGCCCTTGCCGCGGTGGATCATCTTCGTGCCGGTATCAGCCTGCTGATAGTTATTGGTGATGGCGATGGAGTAGAACTCGCCCACCGAGTCCTCGCCCTGGAGGATGCAGGACGGATACTTCCACGTCGCGGCCGAGCCGGTCTCCACCTGGGTCCAGGAAATCTTGGAGCGGTCGCCCTTACAGATGCCGCGCTTGGTGACGAAGTTGAAGATGCCGCCCTTACCGTTCTCGTCGCCCGGATACCAGTTCTGGACAGTGGAGTACTTGATCTCCGCATCGCCCAGCGCCACCAGTTCGACCACGGCAGCGTGCAACTGGTTCTCGTCACGCATGGGGGCGGTGCAGCCCTCCAGATAGCTGACATAGGAGCCTTCGTCGGCAATGATCAGCGTCCGCTCGAACTGGCCGGTGTTCATGGCGTTGATGCGGAAATAGGTGGACAGCTCCATCGGGCAGCGCACGCCCGGCGGGATGTAGACGAAGCTGCCGTCCGTGAAGACCGCGCAATTCAGCGTCGCGAAGAAGTTGTCGGTGTAGGGCACGACGCTGCCCAGGTACTTTTTCACAAGCTCCGGATGGTTCTCGATCGCCTCCGAGATCGGGCAGAAAATCACCCCCGCCTCGTTCAGCTTTTTCTTGAACGTGGTCGCGACCGAGACACTGTCGAACACCGCATCAACAGCCACATTGGTGACGCCCGCCAGGAATTCCTGCTCCCGCAACGGAATGCCCAGTTTCTCATACGTGCGCAGCAGTTCCGGATCGACCTCGTCCAGGCTTTTCGGCCCGTCCGACGCCGATTTCGGCGCAGCGTAGTAATAGACGTCCTGATAGTCGATTTCCGGCAGGTCCAGCTTCTGCCAGTTCGGCATCTCCATCGTCTGCCAATGGCGATAGGCTTTCAGCCGCCATGCCAGCATCCATTCCGGCTCGTTCTTCTTCGCCGAGATGAAGCGGATCACATCTTCGGAGAGGCCCTTCGGCGCCATCTCCATCTCAATGTCGGTGACAAAGCCGTGCTTGTAGCCCTCGCCGGCCAGGTTTTCGACTTGCTCGATGGTTTCGGTGGTCGCGCTCATAAGCGTGCCTCTCGTTTCACTGGTTCGGCTGGCGCATCGGCGCGGCCGAAATGGGTAATGGGGCGCAGCACGTCCGCCAGCGTGACGCTGTCCAGCGCAGTGCGGATGGCGGTGTTCACCTGCTCCCACCCACCGGCCAGCAGGCAGAGCGATTCGACGGCGCAATTATCCTCCGCACCTTCGACGCAGGCCGTCACCGCCAGCGGGCCCTCGAATGCCACGACCAACTCACGTACGGTCACAGCTTCCGGCGCCCGCGCCATCTCATAGCCGCCGCGTGCGCCGCGGTGCGAGACGACGATGCCGGCCCCCGCCAATGTCTTCAGCACCTGGCTGACGGTCGCGCTGGGCAATCCCGTCGCTTCCGCTACGTCTGGGGCAGACAACAACCGGCCGCGCTGCCCAGCCAATTGGCCCAGCACCACAACCCCATAGTCTGTCATCTTGCTCAAGCGGAACATGCCGCCGTCATCCCTCAATCTGTACTGGATGGATACGGATTAAGTGGAGCAAATCGATCCGGATTGCAAGTGCGAATTCCTATGCGTCACAAAATCAGGCGATGCCGCTTGCCTTTGAACCAAGACACTGGCATAGACACCAGCCTCTAGCTGGCCGATTGGGGCGTAGCCAAGCGGTAAGGCAACGGTTTTTGGTACCGTCATTCCCTGGTTCGAATCCAGGCGCCCCAGCCAGCAGTCCCAAATCGCTCTTAGCGCCTGCGGCCGATCTGCAATTGTCGGGATTGCCGGGTTCACGCGCTGCGCCTAGGCTGTACGCCACCGCAGCGACCTGGATGATTCCCCATGACTATCGGCCTTGCCATTCCCCTTCCCGCCTACACGCTGGATCCTGCCTTTATGGCGCGAACTGCGGAACGGCTGGGTTTTGACTCACTTTGGTATGCGGAACATCCCGCGGTTCCGGTCCACAGCGACAGCCCGTTTCCGGCGACCGGCGGCGAGATCCCTTGGACCTATTCGCATTTCGACGAGCCGTTCATCGCGTTGGCGCGGGCATCGGCGGTCACAAGCAAAATCAAGCTGGGCACTGGCATTACCTTGGTGCCCCAGAGAAATCCTCTGATCTTGGCCAAGGAAATCGCCGCGCTGGATTTCCATAGCGGCGGCAGGTTTATTTTCGGCGTCGGCACCGGCTGGCTGCGCGAAGAAATCGAAATTTTCGGCGGCAACTTCAAACGCCGCTGGAGCCAGACCCGCGAGGCGCTGGATGTCATGAAGGCGCTTTGGACGCAGGAAACGGCCGAATTTCATGGTGAGTTCTTCAATTTCCCGCCGGTGCGCTCGTATCCAAAGCCGGCGCAAAAGCCCTATCCGCCCATCGTACTTGGCGGCGGCGCAAAGAATGTGCTGCAGCGTGTGGTTGATCACGCCGACGGCTGGTTGCCGAACCGGGTCTCGCCGGAAGACCTGCGCACCGCCCGCAAGGAACTGGACCGTCTGGCTACCATTGCCGGCCGCGATCCGGCCTCGATCACCATTTCGGTTCATGGCCAGGTGCCGACCAGGGATATCGTCCTGCCGCTCCTAGAAGCCGGTGCGGACCGCGTCATCATCCGCACGGTTCACAAGAACACCGAGGCCGAAATGACAGAATTACTGGAGAAAGTCGCAGCGGACCTGATTCGGTAACCCTACCAGGCGTCGCACGCGCCGCCGCGCGCTACTTGTACGGCGGCTTGTGCAGGCCCTTTGGCGACAGGGTGAAAATTTCCGCGCCCGTCGCCGTAATGCCGATGGAATGCTCGAACTGCGCCGAAGCCTGCCGGTCACGCGTTACCGCGGTCCAGCCGTTGGACAGGATCTTGGTTTCCCAACTGCCCACGTTCACCATTGGCTCGATTGTGAAGAACATGCCTTCCTGCATTACAGGGCCTTCGCCGCGCTGCCCGTAGTGCAGCACGCTGGGCGGGGCATGAAAGGTGCGGCCGAGGCCATGTCCGCAAAAGTCGCGCACCACGCTGAAGCGATGCTTTTCAACATAGGTCTGAATGGCATAGCCCAGGTCGCCGAACGTCACCCCCGGCTTGCACAATTCGATGCCCAACATCAACGATTCATAGGTGACGCCGATCCGCTTCTGCTGCTTCACGCGAATGCCTCCGACCGGATACATGCGCGAACTATCGCCATGCCACCCGTCCAGAATAACCGTCACATCGATGTTCGCGATGTCGCCTTCACGCAATTTTTTTTCGTTCGGAATGCCATGACAGACCTCATGGTTGACCGAGACGCAGATGGATTTGGGATAACCACGATATCCGAGCGGCGCGGGAACCGCCCCCCGGGTGGTGATGAATTCGTGACAGAGCCTGTCCAATTCCTCGGTCGTTACGCCGGGCTCAACATAATCGGTGATAAAGTCCAGGGTCTCCGCAGCCAGGCGGCCCGCCCGGCGCATGCCGGCAAAGCCGTCCGGACCATGCAGCTCAATGCCTTGCGGACGGGGCGGTGTAAACGTATCCATCTGATTCAAAGCCTCTTTTCCTCCTAAACGCCCTGCCAATCGAACGGCAGGCGCCGGTTGATGGAGATCTCAGTTACCCCGACATGACAAGAATAGCACAGAACCTGGACGCCAGCTGAAACAGCCCGGCTCATTGCTTCAGAATACTTCGGATCGATATCATGCGCCAAGGTCAGACTGGCGCAATCGTTGCGTTGCACAACAAAGAGCATAACAGCCCGGTGTCCTAGGCTAACCATTGCCGCAAGCTCATCCAAGTGCTTTGCGCCACGGGCTGTAACGGAATCCGGAAACTCCGCCACTCCAGGCCGGCGCATCAGGTGGACATTCTTGACTTCGACATAGCATTGCGGCCGGTCTGAAGTCTCCAGCAGTAGGTCGATCCGGCTGTTTTCGCCATACTTGACCTCCCGCCGGTGGGTTTCATACCCGGACAGTTCGGGAATCGCATCGGCCAGGAGCGCCTCCTCGACCAATCGGTTCGGTCGCCCGGTATTGATGCCAACCCAATCGCCGTCCGCGTGGCACAGCTCCCAACTGAAGGGCAGCTTGGCTTTGGGGTTCCGGGCCGGCAGCAGACCGATTGTCATGCCGGGCTCCGCAAGGCCCAGCATGGCGCCGGGATTGGCGCAATGCGCCGTCACCGCGCGACCATCGGCAAGCGTGACATCCGCGAGGAACCGCTTATAGCGACGTTCCAAGCGCGCCAATTCGAGTGGAGCGTGAAAGATCATGGAGGCGAGGTTGTACTGAGGCCCGCCGCAAAAGGGAAGCCTGTTACATGGCCTATCTCGACCACATTACCCGCTGCAACACATACGATTTGCAGGGTTTTCGCCCTTGGTTCATCGGCGACACCCTGGTCGGCTGGCTGCGCCATGCCTTTGCAGAGGGGCTGCGCGCCTATCCTGAAGTCTTTGTCGTAACCGAAAGCCGGGTCTGGCTCGCCGCCGACCTCGATACGCCGGCCGCACGGGCGCAGCAACTCGCCGCGGTCGGCAGCGATCTGGCCGCGGCAGGCGTGCTGCCCAAGGCCCGCGGCGAACTGTTCCCGGTGCAACCCCGTTGGGGCGAGACGCCTTTGGCAAACATCGACCGGTCATGGGTCACGTTTTTCGGCCTGCCGGCCTATGGCGTGCACCTGAATGGCTTTGTCCGCGGCGAGACCGGGCCGCGTATGTGGATTGCCCGGCGGGCATTGAACAAGATGACCTATCCGGGCCAACTCGATAACCTGGTCGCCGGAGGCCAGCCAGTCCATTTGGCTCTCTATGAGAACATGGTGAAGGAATGCGCCGAGGAAGCGGATATTCCCGCCGCTTTGGCCGCAGGGATGCGGCCCATCGGCCAGATCAGCTATGCCATGGAAGTGGAAGACGGCCTGAAACAGGACACGCTGTTCAACTTTGACCTGGAACTCCCCCCCGACTTCGAACCGCGCAATACCGATGGCGAGGTCGATTCCTTCCGTTTAATGCCCTTGGCCGAGGTCGCCGCAATTGTGCGGGACAGCTTTGACTTCAAGTTCAACTGCAATCTTGTCATCATCGATTTTCTGATACGGCATGGGTTTCTGACCGGCGATAGCGAGCCGGACTACCAGCGGCTGTGCACCGGCCTTCAGGCCACCTTTCCGAATGCCGCAACGCGCTGACCTTCGCCGGCTGTTATAGTATGAAACATAGGCGACAACGGAGCGCCCGACAGTTAATGTCCGCATAGTCCGGGCGCGCGTCCCTTAGCGACGGCGGTCCGTTGATCGCCCCAATAATCGAACAGGTATCGTCCATGCAAAATATTAAAGCGCTGATATTCGATGTGTTCGGCACCGTCGTCGACTGGCGCCGCGGCATTGCCGGCGAAGCCGAGGCCTTCCTTGGCCAGGAAAAGGGCCTGAGCCTCGATTGGGAGGAATTTGCCGACGCCTGGCGCGCCAAATACCAGCCGGCGATGGAGCCGATCCGGCGCGGCGAGCGCCCCTTCACCAAACTGGATGTGCTGCACCGCGAGAACCTGGTCGAAGTCCTGGCAGACTATGGCATCACATCCCTGACCGACGCAGAGATCGACCGCTTCAACACTGCTTGGCACCGTCTACCGCCCTGGCCGGACTCGGTGCCGGGCCTGTTGCGCCTCAAGACCAAATTCATCATCGGCACCCAGTCGAACGGTAATATCGCCCTGATGGTGAACATGGCCAAGAATGGCGGGCTGCCCTGGGATGTCATTCTCGGGTCGGAAGTGGTTCAGGCTTATAAGCCTCAGCCGGAGGCCTATCAACGGGCCTGCGAGGCGTTGATGCTGCCGCCAGAGCAGGTGTTGATGACGGCCGCCCATAACAACGACCTGGCCGCTGCCAAGGCGCAGGGCATGTCGACTGCCTTCGTAGCCCGACCGCTGGAATTCGGTACCAAGAACCGAAAAGCGGACATCGAGCCCGGACCGCATGTCGATATCAGCGCCTGGAGCTTTACCGAACTCGCTGAGAAGCTGGGGTGCTAAAAGCCGTGCGGGTGCGCGCCTTTGTCGAGGCAGATCGCGCCGCGGTCCTGGCGCTTTGGGAAGCATGCGGCCTGACTCGCCCCTGGAACCCGCCGGAAGGCGACCTGGACCGAGCCTTGGCCGGACCAAGTTCCACGATCCTGGTGGCGGAGGACAGCGCGAACGTGGTCGGGTCGGTCATGGTTGGAGACGATGGCCATCGCGGCTGGGTCTATTACCTGTCCGCACAGCCAGAGCGCCGGCATGCCGGCATCGGCCGAACGCTGATGACCGCGGCGGAGGATTGGCTCCGCGCCCGCGGGGTCCGCAAGCTGGAGCTGATGGCGCGCGATACCAACACGGCGGTGCTGGGCTTTTACGAGCAATTGGGATACGTGCGGGAACCGGTCGCCGTCTGCTCGCGCTGGCTTACCGCGACAGACCCCAAGGCCGGATACCAGCCGGAGGTAAAACATGATTAGAGGCCCGGTGCAATTCCTGCTGGATGCCAACGGTCGGCCGCAATACGCGGTTCTGCCCATTGAAGACTATTGGGCTTTGACGGGCGACGGCCATGCACCGGAGCCCGCTGCGGAGGAACCGCGCAATCCGCTGCATCAGAATGCACCTGGGTTTGAGGTGCCCGACACGGTCCGCGATGCTGTGCGCGCCGGCCGGCACCCGATCACCGCCTGGCGCGAATACCGCGGGCTGAGCCGTGAAATTTTGGCGGGCTGGATCGGCTTCGACGAAGAAGACGTGGCCCATTTCGAAGACAATGACGCAGTGCCGACGGTGGAAATCCTCCAGATGATCGCAAATGCGCTGGATGTGCCGATCCAGGCCTTGTTGCCCCCCGCTGAACCGGACGATCCCATCGACGAATAGGCCGGAGGGGCGCAAGTTCGGGCACACCATCTGCGTACTAAGCCGCAGGGCAGGCGCGCTACCCTGTGCGGTTGCTATGGTTTAGACTTTGCGCGTTCGATTTCTATCCGCAATGAGTTTGAGCCGGCCGATGTGGGGTGTCCTGCCCGTCAAAGACTTCGAGAACGCCAAGACCCGGTTGGCCCCAGCGCTGACTCCGGATGAACGCCGCGCCTTGTTTCGCCTGATGGTGGAAGACGTGCTGGCCGCCATGTGCGCCAGCGCATTAGAGGGCGTGCTGGTGCTTACCAACGCACCGGAGGCCATCGCCCTTGCTAGCGCCTACAACGCGCGCATTGAGGGCGAGCCGGAGAACCTCGGCCAATCAGAGGCCGTCGCGCGGGCTATGCGCATCCTGCAGGGCGAAGGCGTTGGAGCCGCTCTGCAATTGCCGGGCGATATTCCCGGCGTAACACCAGCAGAAATCGACCGCGTGATTGCTGCGCACTCTGCTGCGCCTGGGCGGGCCATGACCATCGTGCAGGCGCATGATTTTCGCGGCTCGAATGCTTTGGCCGTATCGCCGCCAACGCTCATCCCGTTCCATTTCGGCCATGACAGTTTTCAGCCGCACCTGGCGGAGGCCCGCGCCATCGGGATCGAGCCGCAAATCCTGACCGACTTGCCGGGAATTGCGCTGGATATCGATACAGGTGAAGATTTGGCAAAACTGCTTGCACGGCCAAACTTGAAGACCAGAGCGACTGTGTGGGCGCGGCAGCAAGGGCTGGCCGGACGCCTTGCCTGAAGGCGGATAGCAAAAGCCCCAGCCGGTGTACGGCTGGGGCCTTGGAAAGGCTCAGAAAACTGGCGCTTTCGGATCAGACCGCGGCGCTCAACTTTTTGATTTTCTGGTTCAGGATCTCGTCATTCTCCGAGTAGTCCACCGGACAATCAATCAGGTGCACGCCCTTGGTGTTCAGGCAGTGGTCCAGAACCTCGCGCAGGTTGGCGGAACTGCTGACACGATGACCGTTTGCGCCATAGCTCTCGGCATATTTGACGAAATCCG
>JAPOJR010000141.1 GCA_029978325.1 Alphaproteobacteria bacterium
GAACAATGCTCGAGCGTCGGAAATCGGGGCCGTTGGCATAGGGCAATTCCCGTTTGAATGGGCGCACTTGAAAGGGAATTGCCCGAAAGTCATGAACTTAGCGCGGCTTCGCCGGAACATCCTGATCGGACGCCACTCTAGCGACTGGTCGGCTTAGCCTGGCTGATGATGCCGTAATGCTGCGGCTGGCGGTGCAGGTCAAAGTTGAATACGTTCTCCTTGATCTCCTTGCACAGGTCCAGATCGCAGGTGGCGACGATTAATTCGTCACCGATGGTGCAGGACTGGGCGATGATCTCTCCAGTTGGCGCAATGATACAGGACTGGCCCAACAGCATACAGCCTTCCTCAACCCCAGCCTTGGCGATGCCGACCACATAGGCGCCGTTCTGATAGGCGCCGGCCTGCATCGACAGATGGCTATGGAAGCTCTGCAGATGGTCGTGCTGCGGCACAGGCACATAGGTTGTCGGCGTGTTATAACCCAGCATGATGACCTCCGCGCCTTTCAGGCCCATAACGCGGTAGGTTTCCGGCCAGCGGCGGTCATTGCATATGGCCATGCCCATGGTGCCGCCCAGAGCCTCGAACACCGGGAAGCCCAGGTCGCCCGGCTCGAAGTAGCGTTTTTCCAGGTGCTGGAACGGCCGCCAGGGCTCATGCTCCGCATGGCCGGGCAGGTGGACCTTGCGGTACTTGCCGACGATCTGGCCGCTCTTGTCCACCAGGATCGAGGTGTTGAAGCGCTGACCGTCCGGCGTGCGCTCCGCATAGCCCAGATAGAAGCCAATCCCGGCAGCCTTTGCGGCATCGAATAAGGGCTGGACATCGGCGTTTGGCATCGCGGTTTCATAGAATGGATCCAGATCCGCCTCATCCTCAAAGAACCATCGCGGGAAGAATGTAGTCAGCGCCAGTTCTGGAAACACCACTACATCCGCGCCGCGTTGGCTTGCCTGGCCCAGCAGTGCGATCATGCGCGTGACACAGGATGCCCGCGTGTCTTTCCGCGCGATGGGGCCGAGCTGGGCTCCGGCTATGGTTAGCTTGCGGCTCATTGCATCAATCCTCTGGGTTCAACGGTAAAGATACGCTCGACCCGACTGTAGGCGACACCATGAAATGTGTTGAACATGTTCGAGACACCATTGGTATGGTTCAGCTCCAAATGCACGCCGCAGCGCCTAACCTCCAGGCTAAGCATTTATAATCCGGGCATAGCCATCCGGATCGGTCGGGCCTTCGCTGCCCAGGACAAACACGCGGCTTTCGGCGTCAAGGTCCAAGGCATCCGCCAGAGACCGCCGGTCCTCACTGGCCAGAAGAACTGCAAGCCCGGCCAATGCGCTCTCCCCGGCCTCAACCGATGGGTTGCCGGCCGCGAGGCGGCGGAGCGTGTCTTCGACCCGGTGGTCTGCAATCCAACAAACGGAGTCGGCGTGGTGCCGCAACATCGCCCATGCCAGGGTGGATGGCTCACCGCAGTCCAACCCGGCCTGAATCGTGCCTTGGCTTTCAACTGTCCGCCATTCGCCTTCGGCCACACTGCGGAACCAGCAGGCCGCGCCCTTGGCCTCTGCGATGACAAGGCGGGGCGAATGCCCCAATTGCTGGAAGCGCAGCGCCAGGGCGGCCGCCATGCCGCCGACGCCGGCTTGCAGGATGATGTGCGTTGGCGGAGCGCTCCATTGTGCAACAGCTTCCTCAGCAATCACGCCATAGCCGCACATGACGGCCTGCGGAATCGACTCGTAGCCAGGGTAGGATGTATCGGAGACGACGACCCAACCATTGCTTTCGGCTTGGCGGGCGGCCTCGCGCAGTCCCTCGTCATAACCGGACACGGTAACGGTTGTGGCGCCAAAGGCCTCAATGGCGGCGCGCCGGGCCGGGGCCATGACTGCCGGGACATAGACCACGGCCTTGCAGCCGAAGCGCTTTGCTCCCCACGCAACCGAGCGGCCATGATTGCCGTCGGAAGCGCAGCAGACAGTCAGGGTTGCACAGTCCTTGCCTTCAGCCCTCCAGGCCTTGACCTGTAGGCCGACGGCATAGGCGCCGCCCAGCGCCTTGAAGCTTTGCAGACCGAACCGTGGGCTTTCGTCCTTATAGAGCACCTCTGAGACGCCGGCCGCCGTTGCTGCCCACGGTAGGCGAAGCAATGGCGTCGGCGCATAGCCTTGCCAACTGCGGATAGCTGCCGCCGCCTGCGCGAAATCGGCAGGCTGCATGTGTGCAGGGGCGGGAATTGGCTCGGGCGCCACAAAGCGGTTGCGGACCAGACCGAAGCCTGGCCCCGAGACCGATATCGGCTTGCCTATGCTCACCTAGCGCATCCGCTTGGCTATGCGCGGGTCCAGGCTGTCGCGCAGTCCGTCGCCCAGCACGTTGACTGCAAGAACCGTCACCGCCAGGAACGCGCCGGGGAAGAAGATGATCCAGGGCGCGATCTGGAAGTAGGTGCGGCCCTCCGCCATGATATTGCCCCAGCTTGGAATCTCCGGCGGCGTGCCGGCACCGAGGAAGGAGAGGATGGCCTCGAACACCACCGCGCTGGCGAAGACATAGGTCGCCTGCACGATCAGCGGTGCGACCGCGTTCGGCAGCAAATGCTTGAACATGATGCGCGGCAGGCTGACGCCGGAGACAACTGCGGCCTCGATATAGGGTTGCTCGCGGATGGTCAGAATAACGGCGCGCACCAATCGGACGACCCGTGGCACTTCCGGAATGGTGATCGCGATGATGACGTTGGTCATGCTCGCGCCTGCGAGCGCCACGAGAGCGATAGCAACCAGAATGCCCGGGATGGACATCAGGCCATCCATGATCCGCATGACTACAGCGTCAAGCCAGCGCAAATAGCCGGCTAGCAGGCCGATGGTTAGGCCGACAACCGTTGCCACGAGCGCGACCGATAGGCCGACCACCAGCGAAATCTGGCCCCCATGGATGACGCGGGCATAGAGATCGCGCCCCAGAAAATCGGTGCCGAACGGCCCCGCCGTCCCAAGCGGCCCGGTAAAGCCCGGCGGCTTCAGGCGTATAATCGGGTTGATCCGCAGCGGATCGGGCGTGATCCAGGGGGCGAGGATCGCCATGATGGTCATGGCCACCAGAAGGACAAACCCGACGACCGCCGTCGGGTGCCGGCGGATCAGCCGGCGGGCGCGCTTGCCGAACGAGGCGCGGGGCGGCAGGGTCGAAACCGCCGGATTGCCAGTGACAGCCGTCATCAGTAGCGGATCCTTGGATCGAGCAGCGAATAGGAGAGATCGATCAGCAGATTCACCATCACGTATATGCCGCTGAAGATCAGGATCACGCCCTGGATGACTGGGTAGTCGCGCCGCAGCACAGCGTCGATGGTCAGCCGTCCGAGGCCGGGAATGTTGAAAACGCTTTCTGTTACCACCACGCCGCCGATCAACAAGGCCACGCCGACACCGATGATCGTGACGATGGGGACCGAGGCGTTCTTGAGCGCGTGACGCATCAGCAGCGTCCGGTTGTTCACCCCCTTGGCGCGTGCGGTCCGGACATAATCCTCCGTCAGGACTTCCATGACGCTTGCCCGGGTCATGCGGGCGATCAGGGCGATGTAGACGAGGCCGAGCGCGATGGTCGGCAGGGCGATCGACGCAAAGAACGGGCCCAGACCCTCAGCTATAGGCTTGTAACCCTGTACCGGGAACCAGCCGAGGTTGAGTGAAAAAACCCACATCAACAGGTAGCCAATGACAAAAACCGGGGCGGAGAAGCCCAGAACGGCAAAGATCATCACGACCCTGTCAACCCAGGTATGCGCCTTCCACGCAGCCAGCACGCCCATCGGGACCGCGACCACGACCGCGAAAATCATCGTGCAGATCGCCAGCGCGAGCGTAGGCTCCAGCCGCTGTCCGATTAGTTTCAGCACCGGCATGTTGGAGAAAATCGATATGCCCAGGTCGCCGGTAAACACGTTGCCGACCCAGGTGAAGAACTGAACGTAGAGTGGCTTGTTCAGACCCAATTGCTCCCGGATGCGCTCAATGTCCTCCGGCCGCGCATAGTCGCCAGCGATGACGACGGCGGGATCGCCGGGGGTCAGATACAGCAGCAGGAACACGAAGACCGCGACGACGGCCATCACCGGGATGGTCGATAGCACGCGGCGAATGATGTAGGCGTACATGAAAAGCTGGAGCTTTCTGTCTTCGGTTCGCCTCGGAACACGAGAAAATTTGAATCCCCGGCCGGTCTTTGGAAGAACCGGGGCCGCGTGTAGCACCAGGCCCCACGCGGCCCCCGAAACCGGCTAGGCCGGGTCCGGGGATGCAACAATCGTCGGCCTTACTTCTCGGCGACTTCGATGTTCCAGAAGAACGGCACTGGCGATACCAGCACGCCCTTCAGGCCCTTGCGCCACGCCATCGGCTGGAACCACTGGCCGTAGTTGGCGAACGGAACCACCTCGAACAGCTGCGCCTGCAATTCGTCGATCAGCTCTTTCTTCTTCGCCGGGTCGCTTTCGCGGGCCCAGGCGTCGCGAAGCTTCTCGACCTTTTCATCGGTCGGCCAGCCGAACCAGGCGCGTTCGACGCCGCCACCGGAGGTGCCGATGTTGGTGACGGGAGTCTGAGCGTCCGCGCCGGTTGTATAGGTATGGAACACGTTCCAGCCACCCTGCTCCGGCGGTTCCTTCTTCGCGCGGCGGCTGGTCAGGGTGGACCAGTCCATCGCCTGCATTTCGACATTGAAGCCGAGGTCACGCAGGATCTGCGCTGTCACCAGCGCTGCATTATTCAACAGCGGGATGTCCGTGGACTGCATCAGCACGACCTTGGCGCCAACTGCCCCGGCTTCCTTCAGCATCTCCTTGGCCTTGGCCATGTTGCCTTCGAGATAGCCCTTGTCGCCAGCCGTCGATTCCTGGGGAGAGCCGCACATATAGAAGGCCTTGCAGGTCCGGTAGTACTGCGGGTCGCCGACCAGCGCCTGCATGTAGGTTTCCTGCTTGACGGCCATTTGGACGGCCTGGCGAACCTTCGGGTTGTCGAAGGGCGGATGCAGGTGGTTCATCCGAAGCCAGCCCTGCGTGCCCAGCGGATCGATCACGGCAACCTCGATATTCGGGTTGGCCTTCATCAGCGGAAGCATGTCAGGCGCGGGGGTTTCCCACAGATCGACTTCGCCATTGGCGAGCGCATTCATAGTCGTCGCCGGGTCGGGGATGTAGACCCACTCGACGCGGTCGACCTTCACGACCTTGCCGCCGGCGGCGCCAGAGGCCGGTTCGGAACGCGGCACGTAGTCCGTGTTCTTGACGTATACGACCTTGGAGCCCGGCACCCACTGCTCTTTCACGAACTTGAAGGGGCCGGAGCCAACGATTTCCGTCACCTGGGTAAAGGCGTCGGTTTCAGCATATTTCTTCTGCATCATGAAGGGGGTGTTCGAGCTGATCTTGCCCAGCGAATCGATCACCCAGCCATACGGCTCCTTCAGCGTCAGCGTGAAGGTCTTGGCATCCACTGCCTTCATGTCGGCAGTAAAGTCCATCAGCTTCTGGCCGGCGCCATCGCGCTTGCCCCACCGCTTGATCGAGGAGATGCAGTCCTCGGACGTGACCGGCGTGCCGTCATGCCATTTCAGGCCATCGCGCAGCGTGAAGGTCCAGGTCAGCTTGTCGTCGCTTAGCGAGTACTTGCCAACCATCTGCGGCTGGACATGGCCCTTCTCGTCGACCGCGAACAGCGTGTCATAGACCATGTAGCCATGGTTGCGGGTGATGTAGGCCGTGGTCCAGATCGGGTCCACGTTTTTCAAGTCGGCGTGCGGTACGATCCGCAGCACTTTCTCGGCGCTGGCCGCGCTAAGCATGGCCGCCGCGACGGCGGCAATGCCAATGCCTTTGGCCAAGGTCGATAAATATCGCATCTCAGACCCTCTAGTTAAGCGTTTCGGCGTGCCAGGGGCGGCACACCTCCTTTGGAATGCAAGTACCATGCCAGAACGGCATACAGCACCCCTGCCCGGCGGCTCGTGCCAGTTTCGCAGCACCTCGGGCGGTCAGAGCCTAGCGCGGCCAAAGCCTAAAGAGCTAGAGAGAATTCGGTATTTGCACAGAAAATCATCACCGCTTGTCGAAATTGCCACGTTATCGCCCGTTGAACACCGGCGGCCGCTTTTCGACAAAGGACGTCATCCCCTCCTTCACGTCCTCTGTCCGCATCAATGCGTTCAGTTGCAGGAAGACGTGGTGCACGTGTTGCGGAAATGGCTCGTTTTGGCCAGCGCGCATCATCCGCTTGGCGGCCTGCACGGCCAGCGGGGCATTGGCCGCAATCTCGGCAGCGATGCTGCGGGCAGATGCAGCGATGTCGCCGGCAGGATGAACCGACGAGACGAGGCCCAGGTCCAAGCTCTGTTCCGCGTTGAGGGTACGACCGGTAAAGATCAACTCTGCCGCCTTGCTCCAGCCCAGCATGCGGGGAAGAAGCCAGGTGCCGCCCGATTCTGGAACGATGCCGCGCTTGGTGAATGCGGCGGATAACTTGGCGCCTTCCGCCATCACCCGGATATCGCAGCCCATGGCGATATCGAACCCATAGCCTGCAGCAGAACCATTCAGGGCGCAGACCGTCGGCTTGTCGAGTTCGTTTAGGATGATCGGCGGGATCTTGCGCAGGTCGATGGTCGTGCGCGGGCCGGCGTTCGGGTCCATGACGCCGCGCGAGCCCTGACTTGCCTCGCGGGTGACTTCCAGCCCGGCACAGAACGCGCGGCCCGTGCCGGTCAGCAGCACGACCCGAACTTCGGGATCGTCACGGGCGGTAATCAGGTGGTCTGCCAGTGAGTCCAACATCACCCGGCTAATCGTGTTCATCCGCTCCGGCCGGTTGAGCGTGATGGTTGCGATGTGATCAGAGACCTCATAGAGGACTTCGGGGGGTTCGTGGGAAGCCATGGCAATTTCCGGTGCAGCGGAGACGAAGGGCGAGCCTAGCGCGACGGCGGCGAAACGCCTAGCTTTGCCTGCAGCCCGATCTTTCGACTGGAGTACTTCCTCATGCGTGTTTTCATCGCCTGCCTCGGAACCGAGACCAACACGTTTTCGCCCTTGCCGACCGGCTGGGAGACTTTCCGCGAGACCATGCTGTTTCACAATGGCGAAAAAGCAACCAATCATGAGCCGATGCTGTTCTCCGAACCGCTGCACGTTTGGCGCAGTGAGGCGGAGTCCCGTGGTTGGGACGTGGTGGAAAGCGTTGCCGCGTTCGCCCAGCCGGCCGGCGTCTGCATCAAATCGGTCTATGAGGGGCTCCGCGATGAACTGTTGCGCGATCTGGAAGCAGCAATGCCGGTCGATATCGCGTTGATCAACATGCATGGCGCAATGGTTGCCGACGGCTATTTAGACTGTGAGGGCGATATCCTGCAACGGGTGCGGGCGATTGTCGGGCCGGACCGGGTTGTCGGTGGCGAGTTGGACCTGCATTGCTCGATCACCGGCGAGATGGTGCGGGCCGCGGATGCGCTGATCACCTTCAAGGAGTACCCCCATATTGACGCGCCGCACCGCGCGAAGGAGCTGTTTGCGCTTTGTGCCGATGCTGCGGCTGGCAAAACCAAGCCGGTAATGGCGCGCTATGACTGCCGCATGATTAACACCTGGCGCACGCCGTTCGAGCCGACGCGCAGCTTTGTCGACAAACTGCAATCATTGGAGGGCAAGGACGGCATTCTCTCCATCAGCTTTGCCCATGGCTTCCCTTGGGGCGACGTGCCTGAGGCCTCGGCCAAGATTTTGGTGGTGAGCGACGGCGACGAAGCGAAAGCCGCAGCGTTGGCCGAAACGCTGGGCAAGGAAGTTTGGGCTATGCGTGCGGCGACCGCTATGGCGCCGCGTGACATGAACGATATCCTGGAGGAAGCCGCCGGCCACAACAAAGGTCCGGTGGTGATCGCCGATACGTCCGATAACGCAGGCGGCGGCGCGCCCTCTGACGCTACGTTCCTGCTGGCCGCAGCGTTGGAAAAGGGGCTGACCGGCATTGCAACCGGGCTGTATTGGGATCCGACCGCCGTACGCTTCTGCGAAGAGGCCGGCGAAGGCGCGAATCTGGATCTCCGCATTGGCGGCAAGGTCGGCAAGGCCAGCGGCATGCCGCTGGACCTGCGCGTACACGTCAAGAAGATCCTCCACAATGCCGAGCAGACCTTCGGCACCTCAACCAATCCGCTGGGTACGGCGGTTTGGTTGCAGATCGACGGCGATATCGACCTGGTTCTGAACACCCAGCGTACCCAGGTCTTCCACCCGGACGCGTTTACGAAGCTGGGCATCGACCTGAGCGCCAAGCGTATGGTGTTCGTGAAAAGCAGTCAGCACTTCTATGCAGGCTTCAATCCGATAGCGGAGGCGGTTTTGTATTGCGCGACGCCGGGGGCGATCGCGCCGCATTACGGCGCGATTCCGTTCAAGACCTTTACCCAACCCTACTGGCCGAAGGTCGAAAATCCATTTGGATAGAGGCGAGGTCACCC
>JAPOJR010000142.1 GCA_029978325.1 Alphaproteobacteria bacterium
CTTCACCGCCGGCGGCGACATTCGCATCAGCGCCGGTCTGGGCCCGGACGCCGACCCGACCGCCACGATCCGCCTCGCGGTGGCGACGGAGCAGTTCTACGAGAGCTTGCAGAAATTCTCCGACAACGGCCTGCGCTGGAAGTCGGTGAGCAGCGGCTCGACCAGCCAGAGCGTCGTCTACAACGAATTCGACGCCGCCAACGTGCTGTTCTCCGCCCCGGGCGGGGAGGTTTACGAGGTCGGCAGCGACATGGCGACGTTGGAGAGCGACGTCGCCGCCGTCATCCAGCGTATCACCGGCCGCGACTACCACACCATCGCCGCGGCACTGGCCAACGGCGAGATCACCGTCGAGGAAGTAGAGACCTGGCGCGAGTCCTGGCACCATGAAGAAGTAGGTGTCTCCCCCGTCGCCAAACTGGTCATCGCCGCGGCTCTGACCATCGCCACAGGGCCGGCGGTGTTCGGGGCGGGGGGATCGTCTTGCCAGACTGCGGAGCGTCTCGGCGTCCTAGTCCGCGCGAAGCGGAATGGGCGGTGCCATAGGCGAAACTCCTTCGCCCGAGATGAATCACGATTTGCCCGCCCTTGGGAATCCCCTGAGAGTCAAAAATCTCTGCCGGTGGTATAACTTGCATCGATGGTCGCTGGGCAGCGCAGTTGCGCAGCAGCTTCGCCCGGTAGCCGCCCTGGACATCCCGGCGCGAACCCGCCACCATCGCCGGCGCTCTCGCCATCATAAGAGGACGATTCTGCCTATGCCGATCATCAACCGTATCGCCAATCTGCACGAAGAGATGACCGCCTGGCGGCGCGATCTGCACCAGCACCCGGAAACCGCATTCGAAGAAGTTTGGACGTCCGACTATATCGCAGAGAAGCTGGAGACCTTCGGCCTCGACGAAATCCACCGCGGCATCGCCAAGACCGGCATTGTCGCTGTGCTGCGCAACGGCACCTCCGACCGCTCGATTGCGTTGCGGGCCGATATGGATGCGCTGGATATTCTGGAGGCGAACGACCTGCCCTACAAAAGCCAGATCCCGGGCAAGATGCATGCCTGCGGGCACGATGGGCATTCCACGATGCTGATGGGCGCGGCCAAGTATCTGGCGGAAACCAAGAATTTCGACGGCACCGTATATTTTATCTTTCAGCCGGCGGAGGAAAACGAGGGCGGCGGCAGGGTCATGGTCGAGGAAGGCTTGTTCGAGCGGTTTCCGGCCGAAGCGGTATACGGCATGCACAACGCGCCGGGGCTACCCGTAGGCGAAATGGCCATGCGGTCCGGCCCCTCTATGGCGGGCTACGATATTTTCGAGATCATCGTAGAAGGCTATGGCACCCACGCGGCCCGGCCGAACCAGGGCGTCGACCCGGTGGTGGTGCAGGCACAGATCGTGCTAGGCCTGCAAACCATCGCCAGCCGCAATGTCAATCCGATCGACAGCGTCGTTGTTAGCGTTACCCAGGTGCATGGCGGCGATACGTGGAACGTTATCCCGCAGCAGGTGGTCTTGCGCGGCACCGTACGGTGCTTCAAACCGGAAGTGCAGGACCAGACCGAGGCGCGGATGCGCGCCCTCGCCGAGAGCATAGCAATAGCTCACGACGCCAAGGCGACTGTCCGCTATGAGCGCCGCTATCCGCCGACCGTCAACGACGAGTCGCATATGCAAAAATGCGCTGCGGTCGGGCGGTCGTTGCTGGGCGAGGACAAGGTTTCCACCGATGCGCCACAGGGCATGGGATCGGAGGATTTTTCGTTCATGCTGAACGAGCGACCCGGTTGTTACATCCGCCTGGGCAACGGCGCCGTCGGCGGCGCAGGCGGTGTGGTGGTGCACAACCCGCGCTATGATTTCAACGATGCCGCCCTGCCATTTGGCGCCAGCTATTGGGCCATGTTGGTGGAGCAGGAACTTGCCCGAACCCGATAACCGCGCTAGGCGAGGGCTGTGACGACACCCACGCCCCCATCATCGGACAGCCCGACGGCCTATCCCTCAACCCTGCACCGAGTTGGGGGCGGGCTGCTGGCGCTTTGGCGTCGTTGGCGCATCCGCCAGCGCTTGGGGATGATCCTGATCATCGCTGCGGTGGCCAGTTCGATCCTGACGTATTCGGTTTTTACCGGCTCGGTGCCTTTCCTGCCCGCCACTCCGTCGGTGCTGCTGGCACTGCTCAACCTCGACCTCGTATTGTTCCTGGCGGTTATGATCCTGGTGGCCCGGCGGGTCGTTCGCCTGTGGGGTGAAAGGCGGCGAGGCATGGCGGGGTCTGGATTGCACGTGCGGCTGGTTCTGCTGTTCAGCCTTGTTGCCGGCCTGCCCACTGTCCTTGTGACCTCGTCAAGCGTTTTATTCCTGCACTTTGGATTGCAGGGATGGTTTAGCCAGCAGGTGGACAAGGCCTTGACGGACTCGCTGACCGTCGCCGACGCCTATTTAAAGGACCAGACTAGAGATATCGCCGAAGACACTTTGGCCGTCGCCATCGACCTGCGCGAGGATTTTGACAAATTCACCAATGACATTGACGGCTTGAGCAAAGTTCTGGCCCGGTTTCTGCGGTCGCGCGGGTTTCAGGCTGCCATCGTGTTTTCGCCTGACGGGCAAGTGGACGCGCGTGCTGGAAACTTGAGCACGATGGCAGCCGAAGTTGTGCCGGACTGGGCTATTGCCGACGCCCGCAAAGGCGATGTAGCCGTCGTCATTAGCAACGACGGCGAACGGATCCGAGGTTTGGCACGTTTGAATAGCGAGCCGGAGCGGTTCCTTTATGTTGGTCGGACCGTCAACATCGAAATTTTCCGCAATATCAGCGACATCCGCGCCGCAGTCACGCGGTTTAAGCGCTTACAGGCGGAACGTGGCGAGATCGAACTGACCTTTGGCATCATCTTTGCCATGCTGGCGCTGCTTTTGGTGATGTCAGCGATTTGGTTCGGCTTGTCCTTTGCCAGCCGCCTCGCCAGCCCGATTGCCGCGCTTGTCGAAGCGGCAGAGCGCGTTCGCGCTGGCGATCTGGAGGTTCAGTTGAAGCAGATGGGTGACCTGGGTGAGTTTCAGACCCTAGGCCGCACCTTTAACAGCATGACCACTCAATTGCGTGTCCAACGCCAGGAATTGGTCGAAGCCAACCGGCAGGTCGACCAACGCCGCCGCTTTACCGAGGCCGTGCTGGCAGGGGTCGCCGCCGGCGTGGTCGGGCTCGACCCGAATGGCCGCATTCGGTATCCGAACCGTATGGCCGGGCAGTTGTTGGGAATCGACTTCGATCAACACCTCGATACGCCGTTGATCGATCTGCTGCCCGATGTCGGCCCCTTGATCGAACGGGCGCATCGGGCATTCAGCGCCCGCGCAGAAGGTCAAATTACCTTTTCAACCAGCGAGGGCACACGCACCTTCCTGGTCCGTGTCACCGTCGAAACGGGCGGCGACGCAGGATCCGTTGCCACCTTCACCGACATCACCGACCTGTTGGATGCACAACGCAAAGCGGCCTGGTCGGACATCGCCAGGCGGATTGCCCACGAGATCAAAAACCCACTGACGCCGATCCAGCTTTCCGCCGAACGCTTGAAACGCCGGTACCTTCCCCAGGTCGAAACCGACCCAGAAACCTTTCAACTGTGTACCGATACAATCATCCGGCAAGTCGACAGCTTGCGCCAACTGGTCGACGAGTTTTCCGACTTTGCGCGTATGCCAACGCCAAAAATGGCGCCCTTCGACCTTTCGGTTATCGCGCTCGAAGGTGTTACGTTGCAACAAAACGGATTTCCGTCGATCGCCTTTACCCTTGTTGGCGCAGACGAGCCGTTCCCAGTGGTCGCCGACGCCGCCCAATTGGGCCGTGTCCTGACGAACTTGTTACAAAACGCCGCCGAAGCTATCGAACGCCGCTTCGAAGCGGAACCGAACAATCCGGAACCCGGACAGATAACCCTGACCTTGGAGCGAGACGGGGAATATGCCGTTGTCACCATCAGCGACAATGGCGCAGGCCTGCCCGGCCACTTGCGCGACCGTCTGGCGGACCCCTATGTGACGACCAGAGCAAAAGGTACAGGATTGGGATTGGCTATTGTTCAAAGAATTGCGAACGATCACGGTGGTACGCTACAATTTAAAGACCGCGCAGGCGGCGGCGCTGTTGTTACAGTCACCATCTCCGCTACGTCAAAGGCGGGAGGCCAAGTGAATGGCATATGATGTTCTGGTGATAGACGACGAAGCCGACATCCGCCTGCAGATCTGCGGGTTGCTGGAGGACGAAGGCTATGGCACCCGTCGGGCAGCCAACGCTGACGCTGCCTTGCAGGCCATGGCGGCGCGGCGCCCAACCCTGATTATTCTCGACGTCTGGTTGGAGGGAAGCAGACTGGACGGTATCGAGCTGCTGCACGCCTTGCGGCAGGATGCCCCGGAAGTTCCCGTCGTCATGATCAGCGGCCACGGCACAATCGAAATGGCGGTGTCGGCCATTCACGCGGGCGCATTCGACTTTATTGAAAAACCATTCAAAATTGACCGGCTGCTCTTCGTCGTCAAACGCGCGATCGATGATGCTCGTCTGCGCCGCGAAGTTGCGGAATTGCGGCTGCGCGCCGGCCCGCAAACCGAGTTGCTGGGAACCTCGAGCGCAATCAGGGGCGTGCGCCAGGCCATCGCCAAGGTTGCACCAACCGGAAGTCGCGTCATGATCTCGGGACCTCCCGGCGTCGGCAAGGAGGTTGTAGCACGACAGATCCACGAAGGCTCGCGTCAATCGAAAGGCACGTTCGTCGTGGTGAATTGCGCTACGATTGCGCCGGAAACCATGGAAATCGAGCTGTTTGGCTCAGAAGCCTCCGCAGACGATACGGGCCGCCGCATCGGCACCTTCGAGCAAGCGCACGGCGGCACTTTGCTGCTGGACGAAGTAACCGACATGCCGCTGGCGACACAGGCGAAAATCCTGCGGGTATTGCAGGAACAATCGTTCGTGCGCGTCGGCGGAAGTTCGGCCGTGCAGGTACAGGTGCGGGTCCTGGCCAGCACCAGTCGCGATTTGCAAGCGGCCGTGGCGGCAGGGCAGTTTCGCGAGGAGCTGTTCTACCGGCTGGCGGTCGTTCCGATCGAAGTTCCACCCCTTACGGCGCGGCGCGACGATATCCCGGTATTGGCCAAGTATTTCCTGAACCGCGCAGCGCAGCTCAACGGACGGCAAGCCGGAGAACTCTCCGACGATGCAATGGCGCGGCTTCAGGCCTACGATTGGCCGGGCAATGTGCGGGAACTGCGCAACGCCATGGAACGCACCATGATTATGGCTGGGGATACGACGACCATCAATGTAGATGCGCTTCCGCCGGAGGTGACTGGGATTGTCGCGTCCAATCAGGAGCAAGTTTCTGTCGATACATTGCGGCTGCCGTTGCGCGAAGCGCGGGAGCATTTTGAACGGGAATACCTAGTCGCCCAAATCGAGCGGTTCGGCGGCAACATATCCCGCACTGCGGGATTTGTTGGCATGGAACGCTCGGCTTTACATCGCAAACTAAAATTGCTGGGTATCAATATCGGCAACGAACGAGCATGAGCACCCGACCATGAAAATTATCGTATGCGGCGCCGGTCAGGTCGGTACCACTCTCGCCCGACACTTATCGAAAGAAGCGAACGATGTGGTCGTCATCGACCAATCCGCCGAATTGATCCGCCGCCTGGACGACAGCCTCGATGTCCGCGGCATCGTTGGCTATGCGTCGCGCCCCAGCGTCTTGGAGTTGGCCGGCGCATCGGGCGCCGACATGATCATTGCTGCGACGGTGTCGGACGAAGTGAACATGATGGCGTGCATGGTCGCGCACACGCTGTTTAACGTTCCCGTCAAGATCGCGCGGGTCCGGGACCAGGAATATTCGACCGAACAATGGCCGAATTTATTCGGAAAGGATGGCCTTCCGATCGACGTCCTGATTTCGCCGGAACAGGAGGTCGCGCGGGCGATCATGCGCCGCCTGCATGCGCCCGGCGCCATTGAAATGATCGAACTGGCCGACAATGCGATCCGCCTTGTCGGGGTGCGGCTCGGCGAACAATGCCCAGTCATCAATACGCCGCTCCGCCAGCTTGCCGCTCTGTTCCCCGACTTGAATATCCAGGTCGTTGGCGTCATTCGGGATGGCCGGCCGTTTGTACCAAGCGACCAGGACCAATTGTTCCCACGGGATGAAGTATACTTCGTTGCCGATACCCTGCATGTTCCGCGCGCCATGGCGGCAGTTGGCCAGGACGTACCGGAAAGCCATCGGGTAATTATTGTCGGCGGCGGTAATATCGGACGGCGGCTGGCCCGGATTATCGAGGAGGAAGACCGCGATATTTCAGCGATGATCATCGAACGCGATCAGGAACAGGCCACTGAAATCGCCCAGCGGCTGGCCCGGACGACCGTGCTGAACGGCGATGCTATGGACCCGGATCTGTTGGAAGAGGCGAATGCCAGAAGGGCCGACACGGTCATCGCCGTCACCGATCACGATGAGACCAACATCCTGGCCTCGCTGCTGGCAAAGCGCTATGGCACCAAGCAGGCAATCGCATTGGTAACGCGGCCGGCCTATTCCGCGCTGCTGCAACCGCTGGACATCGACGTCATCATCAACCCGCGCGCCATCACGGCTTCGACGATTCTGCAGCTTATCCGGCGCGGCCGGGTGCGGGCCGTCCACTCCATCGGCGACAACTTTGGCGAAGTGATCGAAATTGAAGCGATGGAATCCTCAGGAATTGTCGGTAAACCCCTGTCGGAATCGAAACTGCCGCATGGCGCGATCATCGGCGCCATCGCCCGCGACGGCAAAGTCATTGTGCCGCGGGCCGATACCGTAATCCGGGCGGGCGACAGGGTGGTCTTGTTTGCGACCGGCTCTGTCATCAAACGGGTTGAGCGGATCTTTGCAGTCAGCCTCGAACACTTCTGAGGAGCTCCTATGAGCCGAGTTGCCTACGTCAACGGCCGCTATATCGCCCATAGCGCCGCCACAGTTTCCGTCGAAGACCGTGGCTTTCAGTTTGCCGACGGCGTTTATGAAGTCGTCGCCATCGATCGGGGCCATTTCGTCGACGAACTGCCCCACCTGGACCGTTGGGATCGCTCGCTTGCCGCACTGCGTTTGCAGCCGGCAATGCCCCGCAACGCGCTGCGCCAGATCATGCGCGAGATGCTGCGGCGCAATCGGGTCCGTGAGGGCATCCTCTATATGCAACTCACCCGAGGTGCCGCCAGACGCGATGCACCTTTCCCCAGACGTTCCCAACCCACCCTGGTCATGACTTGCCGCCGGCAATCTCTGCCGGGTCCGGTGCAGGTCGAAGCCGGCGTAGCGGTCCTGAGCGTGCCGGAAATTCGTTGGCAGCGATGTGATGTGAAATCTGTTGCCCTATTGCCGAACGTGTTGGCCAAGCAGAGAGCGCGGGAGCAAGGCGCATATGAAGCGTGGTTTACCCGACAGAGCGACGGCGTCGTCACCGAAGGCGGTTCCACCAATGCATTTATCGTGACCGGCGATGGGGCGCTGGTCACGCACCCGGCAACCAATGCCATTCTCGGCGGCATAACCCGGGACCGGGTCATCAGTTTGGCGAAAGCCGCCGGCATGACGGTGCACGAACGGCCCTTTACCCTGGACGAGGCCAAGGCTGCGCGTGAGGCATTCATGACGTCAACCACGACGGGCGTCTATCCGATTGTCCGCATTGACGACGCCACCGTCGCCAACGGGAAGCCCGGCAGTGTCGCTTTGGATTTGAACGCGCGCTATCGGATCCATTCCGCTGCGGGAGCGACCCTGGGATGATCGGCAATCTACCCAAACCAAAGGCTTTGCTGTTCGATTGGGACGGCACCCTGATCGACAATTGGGACGCCATCGTTTCGGGACTAAACGAAGCGCTGGTGACCTTCGGACAACAGCCATGGGGCCGTGATGAGGCGATGGAGCGGATCAGCGCTTCGCAGCGCGACAGCTTTCCGGTGCTATTTGGCGACGACTGGCAGCGGGCCCGCGATATCTTTTACGCGGGTTTCGAACGCCGGCACCTGGAGCTGCTGACTGTTCTGGACGGCGCCGAAGCGTTGCTGGACGACTGCGCGCCATTGGTGACGGCGCTTGTGTCCAACAAAAGCGGCCGGCATCTGCGCAAAGAAGCCGAATATCTGGGATGGACGCCACGATTCCATGCGCTGGTCGGGGCTACCGATGCAGAACGGGACAAACCGGACCCAGCGCCGGTGCATATGGCGCTACATGGTTCCGGTATCCGGCCAGGCCCGGACGTATGGTTCATCGGCGATTCCGGCACCGACCTAAAAACAGCCAGGGCATCCGGTTGCACGGCGATCATCGTACGTCACGCGGCCGCCAATCCTGCGCCCTTGCCGCCGGATCTCTCCCCTGATTTGATCGTACCTCGCTTAGACGTTTTGCATC
>JAPOJR010000143.1 GCA_029978325.1 Alphaproteobacteria bacterium
AAGTCAGCGGCCATGGCAAGCTGCTGGTGCGCGATGAGCCTTGCGCCTCCATCATCGAAGAAGCTCTTGAGGGCTACGCCTCTGGCCGCTTTGAATCGCAAAGCGAGGTCAAAGCCTTCCTGGATGGCCAACCCGAGTTCCCCAAGGACCGGAGAACGGGCGAGGTGCGCTATGAGGAAGTGGCCCGCCTGTTCAAGAGACCGCACTATGCCGGGTATATCGAAGTGCCGGAATGGGGCGTGGCTATGAGGAAAGGCCATCATGAAGGCTTGGTGTCATTCGAGACTTGGCAATCCGTGCAGCGGCGCATGGAGGAGGGCGCAAGAGCGCCGAATCGCAAAGACCTCAATGCGGACTTCCCGCTGCGCGGCTTCATTGCATGCGGGGATTGCGGAAAGCCGCTGACGGCCTGCTGGTCCACCAGCAAGACGGGCAAGAAGCATCCATATTATCACTGCTTCACCAAAGCCTGCCCCAGCCACAGAAAGTCAATCAAACGCGATCAACTCGAAGGGGAGTTTGAAAGCGCACTGAAAGCTGTGCAGCCATCGGCCAATATCTACGCGCTGGCCAAGGCCATGTTCAGGGATGCGTGGTCTCAGCGTGCGGCTCAGGCCAAAGAGATCGCTAAAGGCTGGAAGGAGCGCATTGCCCTGATCGAGCGTCAGAGTGCGCAGCTTTTAGATCGGCTGATGGAAGCCACCAGCCCGCAGGTCATTGCCGCCTATGAGAAGCGCCTGGAAGAGCTTGAGCGCGAAAAGCTGCTGGTGCGTGAAAAGCTCGAATCTGCGGGCAAACCGCAAAGAGACTTCGACGAAATGTTCGAACTCGCGATGGCCTTCTTATCAAGCCCTTGGAAACTCTGGGAAAATGGCAAGATCGAGCTGCGCCGTGCGGTGCTTCGAATGGTGTTTTTAGGGCGGGTGGAATACTGCCGAAAAGAAGGACTTCGAACCCCGGATATAGCCTTACCCTTCAAGGCTTTAGGGGGAAAATGCGGCAACCAGTGGAACATGGCGGAGAGGGAGGGATTCGAACCCTCGAAGGGCTTACACCCTTAACGGTTTTCGAGACCGCCCCATTCAACCACTCTGGCACCTCTCCTGCGTCGCAAAAACACCGGGCTGGCCGGCCCGGTGTTGGCGATGGGCGGAACTTAGAAAATTCCGGCGTAGACTGCAAGCCCTTGGTTGCCGCAGGGGTTGACAGGTCGTCACTTTTCACTATGTTCCCCGCTTCGCTTCAATAGCGCCTCCTTTAACGACAACGCAGGTCAACCGCATCGCGCTTTGAGGGATACGCTCTCGCACATAAGCGCGAACCGGAACGGAATTGTTCGAACATGTACGCAATTATTCGCACTGGCGGCAAGCAATACCGCGTTGCCAAAGATGACGTCATCACCGTCGAGCGCTTGCCCGGCGACGAAGGCACCGAGGTCACGATCGACCAGGTCCTGATGGTAGCCGGCGACGGCGAAGCCAAAGTCGGCGCGCCGACGGTAGATGGCGCTTCGGTAACCGCAGAGATTGTCGCGCAGAATCGTGCCGACAAAGTGATTATCTTCAAAAAACGCCGCCGGCAGAAGTCGCGGACCAAGAACGGTCACCGCCAGTTGCAGTCGGTGCTGAAGATCACTGCGATTTCTGCCTAACCGCACCACCAGACACGCTTATATCCAGGAGATAGAGCCATGGCCCATAAGAAAGCAGGCGGCTCCTCGCGCAACGGTCGCGACAGCGCCGGACGCCGGCTCGGCGTCAAGAAATTCGGTGGCGAACTGGTCATTCCAGGCAACGTCCTGGTCCGCCAGCGCGGCACGAAGTTCCATCCCGGCGAGAATGTCGGCATGGGCAAAGATCACACGCTGTTCGCTACGGCGGAAGGCGAAGTCACGTTTGTGCGCAAGCGTAACGAGCGTCAGTTCGTCAATGTGATTCCCGCGGCGGAAGCCGGGGCGTCGCTGGACGGCGACGACTAAACAGGCCATGGGCCCAGGGGCCCGCCAGGGCCCCTTTATTTCGAAAGCACCGTCCTCATGCGCTTCCTCGACGAAGCGAAAATTTTTCTCAAGAGCGGTGATGGCGGCCCCGGCTGCATCAGCTTTCGGCGTGAGAAGTCCATCGAATACGGTGGCCCGGATGGCGGCGACGGCGGCCGTGGCGGCGACGTAATCATCGAGTGCGTCGACAATCTCAACACGCTCATCGATTTTCGCTACCAGCAGCATTTCAAAGCCAAGACCGGCATGTACGGCATGGGCAAGCAACGCACCGGCGCCAAGGGCGATGATGTCATCCTCAAGGTTCCGCCGGGCACGCAGGTGCTGGATGAAGATGCGGACCATGTGCTGCTCGACCTGACTGAGCCCGGCCAGCGCTTCGTGTTTCTGCGCGGCGGTGACGGCGGCTTCGGCAATACCCACTTCAAGACGTCGACAAACCAGGCCCCACGCCGGTACGATCCCGGCTGGCCGGGCGAAGAGCGCTGGGTCTGGTTACGGCTGAAGCTGATTGCCGATGTCGGCCTGATCGGGCTGCCCAACGCCGGCAAATCGACCCTGCTGTCTGCGGCCAGCCGGGCGCAACCGAAGATCGCGGCCTATCCGTTCACCACGCTGCATCCAGGGCTGGGCGTCGTGCGCCGCGGCGACGACACCATCGTGCTGGCGGATATTCCTGGCCTGATCGAAGGCGCAAGCGAAGGCGCAGGGCTTGGCACACGCTTCCTCGGCCATATCGAACGGTGTGACCTGCTGGTGCATCTGGTCGATGGCTCCATGGCGCAGGACGTTGCCAAGGCCTACAGAACTGTCCGGGATGAGCTGGAGGCCTATGGCGCGGACCTGGAGTCCAAGACCGAAATGCTTGTCCTGAACAAGACCGACGCGATGGATGCTGAAGAAATCGCCCTGCAGCGGGAATACCTGGCCGAGGCGGCGGATTGCGCGCCCGGCGACATCGTGCTGCTGTCGGGTGCGACCGGGGCTGGCGTCGAAAGCCTGTGCGATACGCTGATGCAGCATGTGGCCGAGCGACGCGCGGGCGAAGTCGAACCAGAGCCGTTTTTGCCATGACCCCTCCCCTGCGCCAGGCGCAACGGGTGGTGGTCAAGATCGGCTCCGCCCTGTTGGTGAATCGCGATGCCGGCACGCCACGCCGGGATTGGCTCGACGCGCTGGCCGCAGACGTTGCGGCAATGCGTGCCGACGGCAAAGAGGTGGTAATCGTCTCCTCCGGCGCTATTGCGCTCGGCCGCCGGTCGCTGGGCCTGCCGCGCGGCGTATTGAAACTGGAGGAAAGCCAGGCCGCCGCCGCCGCCGGCCAGATCCGGCTGGCCCATGCCTATGAAACCGCATTGGGCGCACACGGAGTGGCCGTCGCACAGGTTTTGGTGACGCTGTCCGATACGGAAGAGCGGCGACGGTATCTGAACGCCCGCAACACGCTGTCCACCCTGTTGCGCTATGGTGCCGTGCCGATCATCAATGAAAATGACACGGTCGCCACCGACGAAATCAAGTTCGGCGATAACGACCGGCTGGCCGCCCGCGTGGCCCAGATGATCGGCGCAGACATGCTGGTGCTGCTGTCGGATATCGACGGGCTCTACACTGGCGATCCACGCCACGATGCAGGGGCGGAATTCCTGCCGCACGTGCGCGGCATCGATGCCCGCATAGAAGCCATGGCCGGCAAGCCGGGCCAGGACGGCTCTGGCGGCATGGTTACCAAGCTAACCGCGGCCAAGATCGCCCTGGGGGCCGGGTGCCACATGCTGATCGCCAGCGGCCACGCGCTGCATGCTTTGCGCGACCTTGCCGACGGCTCGGCGCGCTGCACCTGGTTCGAGTCGTCCACATCGCCCAGAACCGCCTACAAGCAATGGATTGCCGGCAGCCTGCGGCCAAAGGGCCGCCTGCGCATCGACGCGGGCGCGGCCAAGGCCCTGAACGGCGGGCGGTCACTGCTACCTGCGGGCGTGCGGATCGTTGAAGAGGAATTCGAGCGGGGCGACGCAGTGGTGGTAGCCGACATGGACGGACGCGAGCTTGCCCGTGGCCTCGTCGCCTATGACAGCTCTGATGCCCGCCGCATCGCCGGCCACAAAAGCACTGTATTCGAGGAATTGCTCGGCTACCGTGGCCGCCAGGAAATGATCCATCGCGATGATCTGGTGCTGACGGATGCGGCAAGCCCAGCGTCGGAACACGACCAGCGACAGGAAGCGTCATGACCGAGATCACCCCGATGACTGAGGCGGAAGCCGATGCTTTGATTGCCGGCATCGGCCAACGCGCCCGCGCAGCAACGCTGGCCTTGGGACAGGCCAGCGCCGCCCGCAAGACGCAGGGCCTGCACGAAGCGGCGGAACGGGTGCGCAGCGCCGCCAATGCCTTGCTGGACGCCAACGCCAATGATTGCGTCAGGGCAGAGGCGAATGGAATTTCCGCGGCGTTTCTCGACCGCCTGCGGCTTAATCCGGCGCGCATCGAGGGCATCGCCAATGGCCTGGACACGGTCGCAGACCGGCCGGACCCAATCGGCGCCGTCGATCAGAACTGGACGCCCGCCAATGGCCTGAACATCAGCCGGGTGCGGGTGCCGCTCGGCGTCATCGGCGTGATCTACGAAAGCCGCCCGAACGTGACGGCAGATGCCGGCGGGCTGTGCGTCAAGGCCGGCAACGCGGCGGTGTTGCGCGGTGGCTCCGACAGTTTCGAATCCTCGGGCCTGTTGATTGAATGCCTGCGAGACGGCTTTGCCGCCGCAGGCCTGCCGCGCGACGGCGTGCAGCGCGTGCCCACGAAAGACCGCGCCGCCGTCGGCGCCATGTTGCGCGGGCGCGGCGCTATCGACGTGATCGTGCCGCGCGGCGGTGCCGGCCTGACCGAGCGCGTGTTCAATGAGGCCCGTATGCCGGTGATCGGCCACCTGGAGGGGCTCTGCCATCTCTATGTCGATGCCGCAGCCAATCTGGATATGGCGCGCGCCATCACGGTCAACGCCAAAATGCGGCGCACCGGCATTTGCGGCGCTGCCGAAACCCTGCTGGTGGATAGAAGAGCCGCAAATACGCATCTGCTGCCCCTGATTGACGCCTTGATTGCGGCAGGGTGCGCTGTCCGCGGCGACGAAATTTGCCAAGCAGCGGACGCGCGCGTCGCACCGGCCGTCGAAAGCGACTGGCGCACGGAATACCTGGACGCGATCATCTCTGTCCGGATCGTCGATGGCGTTGATGGCGCGATGGCGCATATCAATGAGTACGGCTCGCACCACACCGATGCGATCATCACCGACGACGCGGCAATCGCCGCCCGCTTCCTGGCGGAAGTGGATAGCGCCATTGTCCTGCACAATGCCTCGACGCAATTCGCCGATGGCGGCGAGTTCGGGTTCGGTGCTGAGATCGGCATTTCCACCGACCGGTTCCACGCACGTGGGCCGGTGGGTGCAGATCAGCTGACCAGCTACAAATACGTGGTGCGCGGCCACGGTGAAACCCGGCCCTAGGACCAAGGCGTGACCAGCCATCTTGCGAAGCCACCGTCCTTGCTTGGCCTTGGCCGCCGCGATGGCGGCCGCATCGGACTGCTTGGCGGCTCCTTCAATCCGGCACACGAAGGCCATCGGCACATATCGGTGCTGGCGCTGCAATATTTGCGCTTGGATGCGATCTGGTGGCTGGTCTCGCCGCAAAACCCGCTGAAACCGACCGCGGACATGGCGCCGTTCGAAGCCCGTTTCGCTTCCGCCGCCAGAATGGCGCGTCACCCGCGGATCTGGCCGAGCGACCTGGAGGCCCAACTGGGCACGCGCTACACCATTGACACCCTGGCGGCACTGCAAGCCCGCCTGCCAACCGTTCGATTCGTCTGGCTGATGGGCGCTGACAACCTGCTCCAATTTCCGCGCTGGGCGAATTGGCAGGATATCGCGGCAAGAGTCCCGATTGCAGTCTGGGGCCGACCGTCCTATTCTGTTCGCGCTATGGTAGGCAAGGTCGCACAACGTTACGCGCACAAACGTATTCCCATCGAGGCGGCGGGGCAATTGGCCCTGGCAGACCCGCCGGCATGGGGATTTTTTCCAATCCGCCTACACCCCGCTTCTGCTTCGGCCTTGCGCCAGGCCGGGCAGGCTGCGACCTTTCATGGAGGACCCAAACCATAACCCCAACCGCAGAGCCTTCCAGTCATGCGACAATGGATGCGCCCCTCGACTTCCTCTCCGCACACCGCGCACGGAAGCCCAAAGTGAAATCATCGACGGCCAGCGACATGCTAGACCTCATCCTGCACGTGCTCGACGAGCATAAGGCTGAGGATATCGTCACGGTCGACCTATCAGGCAAAAGCCCGTTGGCCGATTACATGGTCGTTGCCACTGGCCGCTCAAGCCGGCAGGTGCAGGCCCTGGCCGACTATCTGGCTCGGGCGATCAAGGAAATCGCCTATGCGCCGAAGGTAGAGGGCATGTCGCAAGGCGACTGGGTGCTGCTGGATACGGGCGACGTTATCGTTCACCTGTTCCGGCCAGAAGTGCGCGAATTCTACAACATCGAATCGATGTGGGGCGCGACCCCCGCCGCCTACCCGCCAGGGCCTGGCGTCTCCTAAGCAACACGACAGGGACCCAGGCGGGATGCGCATTGTTGTCGCCGCAGTCGGACGGCTGCGACAAGGGCCGAACCGCGCGCTGCTGGATGTCTATCTGAAGCGAATGACCTCGCTGCCCGTGGAATTACGGGAAGTGCAAACCCGCGGTGCCGTTCCGCCGCACAAAGTAAAGGCAACGGAGGCAGGTTTGCTTTTGCAAGCTCTGCCCGAATCTGGTCCTGTCATCGCCATGGACGAACGTGGCGACGACCTCTCAAGCCAAGACTTTACCAACCTGCTGGCCGAATGGCGCGACCGCGGCGAGCCGACGTGCGGCTTTGCCATCGGCGGCGCCGATGGGTTGGATGACAGTATCCGGGCTAGAGCCAATCGGACGCTGCGTTTCGGAAGAGCAACTTGGCCGCATATGCTGGCCAGGATCATGCTTATCGAGCAGCTATACCGGGCTCAGCAAATCCTTGCTGGCCATCCCTACCACCGGGACTAAGCGTAAATGAACGCGCATGTGCGTTTCGTAGGACTCGTACTGGCAGGTCTGACAGCCCTATGGGCCCCCGCGAACGCGGTTGACCCCGAACGGGCGGCCGTTGAACAGCAATTGCGGGCAGCACAACGCGCTCTGTCGGAAACGGAGGCCAACAAGGCCCAAAAATCTGAAGCGGCGTCGGCTTTATCGACAGAAGTCGCCGCCCTGCAAAGCGCCGTGCGCAGTGCTGCACAGGACCTGCGAAGCCACGAAGCCGATATCGTGCGCAGAACAATAGAGTTAAGCGAATTGGAACAGCGGCACGCCAGCGCGCTGACCGAATGGAACCTGCGGCGTGCGCAAGTGGGCAATTCCCTGTCGGCCTTAGTCCGCCTGACGTCTGTCCCGGCGTCGGCCACGATGTTGCAGGACGCCGCAGCCATCGACCGGCTTCGCAGCGCCTTTCTTTTGCGAGCACTGCTGCCGCGTCTTCAGAACCGGGCAGACCTATTGCGGCAGGATATCGCCAATATCCGTAACGCATCAGAGGCGGTGAGCGCCGGGCAAGCCGCGTTGGTGCAGGCGAAAGCCAAGCTGGAACGCCGATTGGAAGAAGCCGAACAGTTGGCCAACCGCAAGAACCTGCTACTGGCAGCCCGCGAGGATGAAATCGTCCAGATTACCGCGGTTGCCAACCGGCAAGCAAAAAGTGCGCAGGATATCCGCGAATTGCTGGTACGGCTCGATGACAGCCGCAAGGCGCGCTTGGCGACCGTGGCCGCCGAAAAGCAACGCCGCGCCGCGATTTCCGCCCGCGCCGGAACATCACTTCCAGAGGAGCCGGAAGCGCCGTTCGCACTGGTAGGCCTCGACAAAAAGCAAGGTGGTCTGCTGTTGCCGGTTTCCGGAAAGGTCGATCGCCGGTTTGGCGAAGGAAATGACGCGTTCTCGCACGGCATCTCAATTGCAACCAATGCAGATGCGCCTGTCCTGGCCCCGGCAGACGGTCGTGTTCGATATGCTGGCGAATTTCAAAACTATGGCCTAGTGTTGATCATCGATCATGGTGGCGGCTTCCACTCGGTCATCACCGGCCTCTCGCGGACCAATGTTGTTACCGGCCAATGGATTTTGGCTGGGGAGCCATTGGCTCGCGTTGCGGCTCATGGTTCCCTATATGTGGAAATCCGCAGAAACGGTCGCCCAGTCGATCCTCTGCAATGGTTTACCGTCGGGCGCAGTTGAAAGCAGCTTGGAGATACACGCAATGCGGCGCGCAAAACGTTACAGATTGGGACTCGTAAGCGCTGGATTAGCGGTGGCGCTCCTCAGCACTATTCCATCGACGGCCAAAGAAAACGCCTCTGAAACATATAAAGC
>JAPOJR010000144.1 GCA_029978325.1 Alphaproteobacteria bacterium
TTGCAAGAGATTGTGTTGAGGCGCCATTCGGCTTATCTCACCAAACACAATGGCGTACGGCTCAAAAATCCGAGGTCAACTCATATGGGCCTAAAGCTTTGCGATTTGGAAGCTCATCGCGACCGATGGGACATCATTGAGGCCCGTTTTGGTTAGTGATGGTCTTCGTGGACATTCAAAAACTGGACGTTTTGAGTTTCCGGTCTTGGGGTCAGTCGTTGGTGACACAAGGTTCTCCGCTCTGCTGGGGGCAACTCACTGATGACCGCCGCTGCCACCGTCACTGCGCCTCCTCGCCATCGGTACAAGGGGGAGATTACAGACCCGGACCGTTGGGCGACCTGGGTGCCGCGGCAGGGGGATATCCTCGTTTGCACGCCGCCGAAGTGCGGGACGACCTGGACCCAGACGATCCTGGCGATGCTGGTGCACGGCGGAGTCGATCTGCCGGAGAAGCTGCCATTCCTCTCCCCCTGGATCGACGCCGATCTGGGCGTGCCGGGGGAGGAGGTTACGGCGGCGCTCGCTCGCCAGAAAGGCCGGAGGGTGGTCAAGACCCACACGCCTGCGGATGGATTTCCGATCTGGGATGGTGTGACGGTGGTGGCGGTTTACCGGCACCCGCTCGACGCGTTCTTCTCCTTGCGGAAGCATCTGGACAATAAGCGCGAACCGGACGAGGGCAATCCTATCGCCGGGCCGTTATCCGAAGGCCTACGGGCCTATCTGGACGGGCCCGCGGACCGGGATGATTTCGACCGGGACACGCTGGCGGCTCTAACGCTTCACTATACGGAGACGGTTCTCTCCGGCCGGTTGGCGGGCGTGAAACTGTTTCATTACGCCGATATGATGCGCGACCCGCGTAAGGCCGTCGCCGACCTGGCCGCAGCAGCCGGCATCGCAGCCGAACAAAGGCAGATTGATGCCGTCGTTGAGGCGACATCCTTCGGCGCAATGAAGGCGAAAGCTGCGGATTATGCGCCGGTTGGAGGCACGGGTTTCTGGAAGTCGGATGCCGCTTTCTTTGATTCCGCCTCCTCCCGGAAATGGGAGGGCCAGCTTTCGGCGGAGGAGGTGGCGCATTACGACGCCCGGCTGGCGGCACTGGTGCCGGACGAGGCAGCGCGGTGTTGGCTCGAAAACGGGTCAGGGTGAAAGGCGACTGCCCTCGACGTCTTGCCAACGCTCCGGCCCAGGCGCTACCGTTCTTCCAAGACGCGCCTAGCACCGAAGGAGCCGCCGCCATGGACCTCGCCTTTGCCCCTGAAGACGCTGCCTTCCGCGACGAAGTCCGCACGTTCCTGCGCGAAAAGCTGCCCGAGCGGCTGCGCTATAAGGTCGAAAACGGTGTCGAGCAGCAGTATGAGGACATGCTGGAATGGCACCATATCCTGGCGAAACAGGGCTGGGTCGCGCCGAATTGGCCGGCGGAATATGGCGGGCCGGGCTGGTCGCTGACGCAGAAATACATCTTCGACGAGGAATGCGGCCTCGCCGGCGCGCCGCGGATCGTCTCGTTCGGTATCAACATGTGCGGGCCGGTGCTGATGGCCTATGGTACCGAGGAGCAGAAGCGCACCCACCTGCCGCCGATGCTCGCCGGTGAAAAAATCTGGTGTCAGGGCTATAGCGAGCCGGGTGCAGGCTCTGACCTTGCCTCGCTGAAAACAGAGGCAGTGCGCGACGGCGACCATTATGTCGTGAACGGCTCCAAGATCTGGACGACCAAGGCGCACTGGGCCGACTGGGTGTTCCTGCTGGTGCGCACCGGCAAGTTCGAAAAGCGGCAGCAGGGTATCAGCTTCCTGCTGGTGGACATGAAAACGCCGGGTATCTCCATCCGGCCGATCCACCTGCTCGACGGGCTGCACGAGACCAACCAGGTGTTCTATGACAATGTCCGCGTGCCGGTGGAAAATCTGGTGGGCGTGGAGAATGAAGGCTGGGGCATCGGCAAATACCTGCTGGCGCATGAGCGCATGGGCGGCGGCTCGCTCGGCCAGCACAAGGCATTGTTGCGGCAGCTAAAGCACATCGCCGGGCTGGAGGAGGCCGGCGGCGGTGCGCCACTGGCCGAGGATACGAGCTTTGCGCGGGAAATCGCGTCGATTGAGGTGGAGTTGCAGACGCTGGAGGCCTTTAATCTGCGCGCTATCGACAAGGTCAGCCGGGCCGGCGAACTGGGCGGGCAGGCGTTGGGGATGGAGGCGAACCATTTCAAAATCCGCAATACCGAAATCCAGCAGCGCCTGACGGAGCTGAAGGTGCAGGCGCTGGGCTATTACGCCAATCCCTATGTCTTTGGCGCGCTGACCCAGGGTTGGAACGAACCGCCGATTGGCGCGGAATATGCGAATGGGGCCAGCCCGGCGTATTTCCACTTCCGCAAGGTGTCGATCTATTCCGGCAGTAACGAGATCCAGCACAATATTATCGCGAAGGCGCAGTTGGGGTTGTAGGCGACTTATGAAGAAGACAGACGACGTCATCACCTTCTGGCTCGGCCCCGCGCTGGAAGGCCCCGACCACGCTCTTGGCCGCAAGGACTGGTGGTATCGTGGCGGACCGGCTGTGGATGATGAGATACGGGCGCGTTTCGGTGCCGAGGTCGATCTGGCCTGCGAGGGTGGCCTTAGCGAATGGGAGACGAGCCCGGAGGGGTGTTTCGGCCTGATCCTGCTGCTGGACCAGTTCACCCGCAACCTGTTCCGCGGCACGCCCGACGCCTGGAAGGGCGACCCGCGTGCCTTCCGCGTCGTTAACCAGGCGATAGACGCGGGCCTGGACAAGGCGTTGCATCCGGTGGAGCGCATCTGGCTCTACCACCCCTTCCACCATTCCGAGAGCCCGGCGGAGCAGGATCGCGGGCTCAGGCTTCTCAACACGCTCAGGGCGGAGGCGGAGCCGGACTGGCGGCCCTATGTGGATCAGTCGATCAAGGGCTGGACCCGCCACCGCAATATCGTGGCGGAGTTCGGGCGCTTCCCGCACCGCAATGCCATCCTGGGCCGGGACAGCACGCCCGCGGAGGCGGAATTTCTGGCGAGCGGCGCAGAGAATTTCGGGCAGGCAGTGCCGGCCCGATAGCGGCTATTGCGCCGTCCAGCCACCGTCAACCATCAGTGTTGTTCCCGTGATCAGCGCCGCGGCGGGGGAGGCGAGGAAGACCACCGCGCCGACCACGTCCTGCACCTGCCCGAACCGGCCCATCGGAATGCGGGAGAGCAGGTCGCCGCCGCGGACCGGGTCCATCAGCCGGTCGTGGGTCATAGGCGTGTCGATGGCGGTGGGGCCGACGGCGACGACGCGGATGCCCTTTGGCGCCAGTTCCACTGCGGCAGACTTGGTCAGGCCCTCGATGAAGTGCTTGCTGGCGGAATAGACGCTGGTGCCGGGCCGGCCCACCTTGCCGAAGGTGGATGACATGTTGACGATCACGCCAGAACCCTGGCGCGCCATGATCTGCGCTGCCGCCTGGGCCGCAAACACCGCGCCGCGGACGTTGATATCGACGGTCAGGTTCACCGCGTCCTCGGATAGATCGAGGAAGGGCTCCGGCATGCTGACGCCGGCGTTGTTGACGAGGATGTCGAGCGTTTCCAGGCCGGCAAAGGCGGCTCGGATGCTGGCGGGGTCGGCAACGTCGCAAACCTGCGCCCGGGCCTTGCCGCCTTTGCTGCGGATCAGGGTGGCGACCTCCTCGATCTCGCCGACGGTACGACTCATCGCAATGACTTCCGCGCCAGCCTCCGCCATGGCGAGGGCACAGCCACGGCCAATGCCGCGGCCAGCGCCGGTGACGGCGGCGACCATGCCGTCGAGGCGCATGGAGGGGAGGATGGGGGAGGCGTCGGGGTTGGTCATGGCGATGGTCCGGGTTCTGAGAGGGGCGGTATTTGGTTGTTTTCACCCTGAAGCAGCTCCGCCAGGAGCCCATGACCGGTCATGGCAAGGCGCCTTCGAGGCTCGCTATGCTCGCACCTCAGGCTGAAGGCAGGGAATGGGGGCAGGCAGGTCACTCGCGGTTCGCTGTCTGCCCTATCACCCCGGCCTTAAGCAGTTCCGCGCGGCGCTCCGCATCATAGCCGGCCCAGTCACGCAACACGCCATCCGAATGCTCACCGGCCAGCGGGATGAACTTTGTGCCGGGGGCGGGCATGTCTGAGAAGCGCAGCGCTGGGCCCGGCATGGGGATTTTGCCCTGGATCGGGTGTTCGACCTCGACAAAATGGCCGCGGTGGGCGAGTTGCGGGTTTTCGGCGACGTCCTGGATGGTGGCGACTTTGGCGCTGGCGAGGCGCTGGTCCAGCATCAGGCGCTCGACCTCTGCCGCATCCATGTTCAGGGTCCAGTCGGTGACGATCTGCTCGCATTCAACATAGTTGACCTTGCGCAACTCCATGGTGGCGAAACGTTCGTCCTCGGCCAGTTCCGGGCGGCCCATGACGGTGCAGATTTTGCGGAAGTCGGCGTCGTTCGCCGCCGTGATGTGGACATAGCCGCCGCAACCGCAGGGGAAGGTGTGCGAGGGCACGGAGACCGGGTTTTTGTTGCCCTGGCGCTGCTTCTCGCGCCCGAACATCAGATATTCTGTCATGACCGTGTTGAGCAGGGTGGTGGTGCCGTCCAGCATCGAAACATCGACCCACTGGCCTTTGCCGGTCCGTTCACGGCCTTGCAGGGCGGTCACGGTGCCGATGACGGCGTGCAGGCCGGACAGGTAGTCGGTGATGATCGTGCCGGCGACGGTCGGCGGACCGTCGCCAGCGCCGGTCAGGGCCTGCAGGCCGCTCAGCGCCTGGATGACGGGGTCATATGCGGCGCGCTTTGCCCACGGCCCATCCTGGCCAAAACCCGAGATGCGCACCAGGATCAGGCGGGGGTTGAGGGCGTGCAGAGCCTCCCAGCCAAAGCCCATCTGCTCCAGCGTGCCGGGGCGGAAGTTCTCGACCAGCACGTCGGCGGCTTTGACCAGATCGGCCAGGACATCCTTGCCGGCATCGCTGTAGAGGTCGAGCGCGAGGCTGCGCTTGCCGCGGTTCAGGATGATGGCGAACAGGCTATCCGGCTCGCCAACCAGGCGGTCCAGTTGTCGGGTCGGGTCGCCGACGCCGGGTGGCTCGATCTTGACGACGTCGGCGCCGTAGTCGGCCAGCATCTGGGTGGCATGCGGGCCGGAGACGAAACGGGTCAGGTCGAGGACACGAATGCCCTCCAGGGGTGCGGTCATGGCTGGAAAGCTCCGGCGAGGGCGGGAGAGGTGGCCTTAGCGGAAGGCTGGCATCACCTCTTTTGCGAAGAGCTCCATGGAGTTCAGCACCTTCTCGCGTGGCAGATCACCGAACCAGAAGCTGGCGTTGAAGTGCGTGATGCCCATGGCGTCCTGCAATTCCTTCAGTTTCTCGATACAGGTGGCCGGCGTGCCCATGACGAAGTAGTTGTCGAGCAACTCCTGGTCGGTCGGCTCTTTTTCCATCGGCACGGCGATGGCGCGGCCGTCGTGATCGACCCGCTCCAGACCGGCGCGCAGGCTGAGCGTGACGCGCATGTTCCAGCGGGCCTGCTCGACAATGGCGGGCAGTTCCGACTCGTCGTTCGTCACGTAGACAGGGCGTTGGGTGGAGATGCGGACCTTGGATTTGATCGCCGGATCGACATCCATGGCATCGAATCCCTTGCGGAATTCCCGCAACCGCTGGATCGGCACGCCAAAGCCGCCGGAGACGACGTTGAAGCCGCGGCGGACCGTTGCCTCAATGGATTCGATGCTCTGGCCGACGATGAAGATCGGCGGGTGCGGATCCTGCAGCGGCGTGGGGAAAACGTGGGTCTCGCCGAACTTGTAGAATTCGCCATCATAGCTGAACGGCTCGCCCTTGAAGGCTTTCAGCAGGATATCGATGCCTTCCTCGAAGCGCGGGCGGCTTTCCTTCAGGTCGTGGCCCAGGCGTTCGAACTCATACGGCTGGTAGCCACGGCCGAGGCCGACGTCCAAGCGGCCGCCGGAGAGGATGTCCGCCGTCGCGATTTCTTCCGCAACGATCAGCGGGTTGTGCAGGGGCAACACCACCACGGCCGAGCCAACGCGGATGCGTTCGGTCTTGCTGGCGATATGGTTTGCCACCATCAAGGGGCGCGAGAGCAGCCCATAGCTCGAGAAGTGGTGTTCTGCGCACCAGATGCTGTCGAACCCTAGCTTGTCCGCGTGCTGCGCGATTTCAACGCCACGACCAAAGATCTCGGTCGAGGGTCGGTTGGTCGGCGTCTGGAGGAGAAGAAAGGTGCCAAATTCAATGTGTTGGTTCGTCATTAGGCTTTCAGTCCGATAGCGTCAGCGTAAGTGCGGCAGGCTTCGATGTGTTGGTCGATGGTTTCGTAGGGGGCGTCAATTGTGCGGAAGGTGCAATGGCTGACGCCCATGTTGCGCCAGCCCTCGGTTTCGTCCACCCATTGGTTGACCGATCCGTTCTTGGCCATGGTGACGGCGTTGATCGCGAATGTGGAGCGGTCGCGGCCGTGCTCTGCCAGCCAGGCGTCAACCTGGGCGAGCGTTGCCTTGCCCTCATCGTCCGGGCGCATCCACGGGCGGGTGAACCAGCCATCGGCAATCCGGCAGGCGCGCTGGATCGCGACGTCCTGAAATGCTCCGATCCACAGCGGGATAGGCTGCTGGACCGGCAGGGGGTTGATGCCGGCGTCGTTGATTTCGTGATACTTGCCTTTGAAGGTAACCAACTCGTTGGTCCAGAGGGCTCGCAGAACCTCGAACTGCTCCTCCATGCGGCGGGCGCGGTTCTTGAAGTTTTCGTTCTGGGCGACGAACTCCACCTCGTTCCAGCCGATGCCCATGCCGAGAGTCAGGCGGCCCTGGCTGAGAACGTCCACCTCTGCCGCCTGTTTGGCCACGAGGGCGGTCTGGCGCTGCGGCAGGATCAGGATGGCTGTGGCCATGCGGATGCTTTGGGTGACGGCGGCTAGAAAGCCGAACAGCACCAGCGGCTCATGAAACTGGCGGTCACGGGTGTAGTTCGGCGACCACGGCACGTCGTTCGGGACGCGCGCACCAAGGATATGGTCGATGCAGGACAGGTGCTTGAACCCCATCCCTTCGACGGCCTGGGCAAAATCGCGGATGACGATCGGATCGGTTCCGATCTCCACCTGGGGAAAGGCAACGCCGATTTCCATACGGGCGGTTTCCTTGTGTATTTGAAAATTAAGGCCGGATCGTATCCGCCAACGTCAAAACGGCGCAAGGGGTGTCCGCCTTGCGCCGCCTCGATTTGATGAAAAAGTCGGCTGGCTTACTCCGCCGGCGATGAGGCTCTCTTGCCACCGCCGCGGAACAAACTCTGCACGCCATCGATGATGCCGCCCAGAATGCCTTTCGGCAGGAAGATGATGAACAACACCAGTGCGATGCCATAGATCGCGTTGTCGAGGCCAACGGCATCGGTACCAATATAAACGCGCAGCACCTCCGCCAGGATCAACGTAATAATCGCGCCGATGGTTGGGCCGAACTGGCTAAAGATACCGCCGGCGACGACCGCGAACACGATTTGTAGCGAGATGCCGATGCCGCCTACCGTGTCCGGCGAGATAAAGCGTTGGTAGAGCATGTACATCACCCCACCAAATGCTGTCAGCACGGCGGAGAGAATGGTGATTTTCAGCTTTTCCCGCGTCACGTTGATGCCGGCGGCGGCTGCGCTGTCTTCGTCCTCGCTGATCGCGTCGAGCGCATACCGCATCATCGAGCGGTCGACCATCCGCCAGATCAGCAGGCCGACCAGCCAAACGGCAATGGCAATCAGGAAGTAGGTCTCTTTCTCGTCAAATTGCAGTGACATAAAAGAGGACGTACCGTCATTGCCTTTCGGCGTCGGCGTGAAGCCGAGCGAGCCGCCGGTGTGGTCGCGGGTTGCGATCACGGTTTGACGGACAACCTCTGTCAGGGCCAGCGTCACCAGGGCGAAATAGTGGCCGGTGATTTTGAATTTGAAGCATGGATAGGCGACGATTACCGCCAACGCGGCCGAGCACAGCAAGGCAATCGGAATGCCGAGCCAGGGCGTCATCCCTCCATAATTCCAAAGCAGCGCGGTTACATAGGCGCCCATGCCCATAAAGGCGCCATGTCCCAGGCTCACCAGCCCGAACCGGCCCATCAGCGACCAGCCTGTATAGGTAAAGCTCCAAATCATGATGACGATCATGATATGCAGCGGGTACGGCGGCACGCCGACAAAAGAAACGACGGCCAGCGCGACCGCCACGACGATAGGCAGAATCAAGCTGTTCATGACCGTTTCCCCAAAAGGCCTTCCGGCCGTACGAACATCATGGCGATAAAGAAGACGAACGCGAAGACATAGCCCCACTCCAGATCGAAGTGGTAGCCGCCCAGCGAGATCAGTTCGGAGAATATGAAGGCCGCGATAAAGCCGCCGACCATGTT